>JBDGPJ010000023.1:2254-4823 GCA_042219695.1 bacterium | reverse complement strand
ATGCCCTCGGATGGGCTCCCCATGCAGGAGTATCGAAATCATCGGGGGACTTAAATGCCGCACGGGTAGATTGACCGACGGAGCCAATCATCAACAAAACAACAAAAATACATAACATACGCTGCATACCTGCTCTGGACAGCAATCGAATCACTCCACTGTAACGATTCTAACCCCCGTAATTCGAGGAAAATATCATCTACTGATAATACCTAACTTCGTTACCCGCATCTCCTGACCTTTTACATTCAATATGGGCAATCAAACGCAGGAACGTCTAACTAAACCATCGTCATCTACCATAAAAAGTTTTACGGAGGATTGAGGCAGTTCCTGGATAACACTGCATTTTTAATGGTTCGGTAGGATATCGGGTGGGCTATTCAGTCAGGTTCTACGTAAAACAGTGTATCCCCTTTACTGACTGGTTCGGCATCGTCCTTACAGACTTCCTTTATAACTCCTTCACATTCCGCTTCGATTTCATTCATTAGTTTCATGGCTTCAATAATACAAACGGTCGTGTCCAGATTTACGTGATCCCCCACTTCGACAAACGGATCGGCATCCGGAGCCGGTGCTTCGTAAAAGGTTCCAACCATTGGGGAATCAATTGATATCCAGTCCTCGGATGAACCGGAGGGAGCCGTGGATTCAGCTGCAGCAGATGGTTCCCCCTCAGCCCCGGGAGCCTCCGAAGGTACAGTAGCTGACGTAGCTACTGGCTGTCCGCCACGGTTGAGTCTTATACGGTATTCCTCGTCCTCAATTTCTAATTCTTCCAACTCAGCATCGTTCATAACGGAACCGAGCGTGTGTATGGATTCCCAGGGAATCATGCCGTAATCGATCCTTCCAGTGGTATATTTTGTGCATAATCCGGACGCTGCACCTGATTGTGATCCAGAAAGTAACGGTAAATGTCCTCCTTGAGGTCCGTCAACCCTTCACCGGTTTCAGCGGAAACAAAATAGGCATCCGGAAAGCGATTACGGTAGCGTTGAACGATCTCATCATCTACACAATCGATCTTATTGAATACCCTGAAACGGGGAATGTCTTCAAACCCGAGCTGTTCAAGCGTCAGCGTTACGGTCTCGAGGTTCTTGTCGACTCGTTCACTGTTCAAATCCACCACGTGCAACAAAAGGTCGGATCGACTGACCTCCTCCATTGTGGCTTTAAAGGCTTCCATCAGTTTATCCGGCATTCGCTTGATGAATCCAACCGTATCAGTAAGTAAAAAGTAGCGATCGGCCTCCAGGTGCACACGCCGGGTTTTTGTATCCAGCGTGGCAAACAGCTCCTCCTCCTGGCGTGCTTCGGCGTTGGAAAGGGTATTAAGAAGTGTGGATTTTCCCGCGTTCGTGTACCCAACCAGGCTCACTTCAGGTATATGATCACGGGTCTTACGCTGTACTTGCCGGTTCCCGCGAATGTCCTCCAACTTTTCCTGGAGCTGATCGATGCGCTGGCGGATATCTCGTTCCTTAATTTCCAGCTCCACCTGCAATTTTGCATCCTTGGTTTCCGCTCGTTGAGAAAAAATGTCGAGGATTAAATCAGTCCGATCGATAATCTGAACGTCCTTATCCTTGAATTCTTTCCGGAGGGTGTTGTGTTGAGCAGGTTTAAGTAATTCGTTGAAGATAATTAAGTCATAATCGCCGGAAATTTCCTTGATCTCCTGAACTTTCCCCTTCCCAATCAAGGTAGACGGATCCGGTTTGGAACGCTCCTGAACAATTACTTTCTCCATTTTTGCCCCATACGTGGAGGCCAACAATCCCAGTTCCTGAAGTTCTTCCTTCAATTCCTCCCCGGTTACTCTCCAACCATCAATTCCCACACCAATCGCAGTCTGTGGACCACTGCCGTTTTTATCAAATGCACCGCTCGAGGTTGCTTTCAAAGGTCTCAATCAACTCCTTGTGATCCCGGTCCGGATGGAACCACTCATCCACGGGGAATTTTTCAAACCAGTTCATCTGTTTCCGGACGAACTCACTCGTGTTCGATACTATATCATTAACGAGTTCGTCACGATCAATTTCATTATCAAGGTATCGTTGAACTTCACGGTATCCTATCGCCTGTTTCAGAGTACGACTGACCTCCCATTCTTGATTGAGAGCTTTCACCTCGTCAATCATCCCCCGATCCAACATTTTTTCCACTCGCTCTCTTATTCTTGTACGAAGTTCTTCACGTTCACGGTTTAGCCCTACTATAAACGGATTTATGGCGGATCTTATTTCATTATTCCCCGACGTTAGCTCAGTTTTTGTTTGACCGGAAACCTCAAAAATTTCAATCGCCCTAATAATTCTTTTCAGGTCATTGGGGTGAATTTGTTTTGCAGCTTCGGGATCGAAAGAACACAACCGTTCGTGTAAATGTTCGGAACCGTGTTCCTCTGCTTGCTCCCGGAGCCGGTCACGCAGAGCTTCGTCCCGACCCGGCATTTCATCCAGACCATACAAAAAAGCCCGTATATAGAGGGCGGTCCCACCGACAACTACAGGTATTCGTCCATTGTCCCGGGCTTCTTGCAAACCGGCATCGGCAC
>JBDGPJ010000023.1:0-2221 GCA_042219695.1 bacterium | reverse complement strand
ATGAAGGGGAAAGTTCATTAACACCCGTATGGGGAAAACGGGATAGTTCCTCCTTGGATGGTGTCGCGGTTAAGACATTAAACCCCCGGTACACCTGCATCGAATCAGCCGAAATAACATGGATGGGATTTTCACGGAGGGATTCGTACAAAAACCTGGACTTACCGGTGGCCGTCGGACCACATAAAACAACACAACGTTGGTTATTCAAGCGATATGGTTTCCCCTCTTGCTAGTAAAAATCTATGTACCTAACAACGTTCTTCGGTATAAAGTCTATCCGACAATGTATTCTGTGTCGAACAAACAAAGATAAATTCGTAATGAATTTCTCCTGTAAATCAGAGGATACTCGCGAAAAAGTGAATTTAGCGCTATTATCAGGTGAAATCACATCCGCCCTTCATCCATCGGTTTCATTACGAAAATCACGCCAGTTTATCGACGTTCTGTCCTCGACCTCCCCCTAATAACTCAACCGATAATTCTATGTTCTGAATTGTTTCTTTAACGTCCGTAGTCTCCTGGGATACATCCACATCGGCTCCCTGATTCGAGGATTGCCCACCTGATGTTGATCGAATGGACGTTTGTGATCCTCCGGCGATGGATGAAATCCCCTGAGACATTGGTATCACCCAGTAAGTCACAGCGCATTATTCAATTTAATAGAAATTGCCACTCAACGTATCCCTAAACTCCACCTACAATATAATCCGTTTTGAGCTTTTTGTCAAAATTTGAAGACGTAATGAATTCTTTTACCACGACATTATATTTTTACTACATTAGAATACTTTACGGCATGAAAATAGGCCTTATTGGGACAAAATGTACTCGGCGGCCTCCGAAAAACGATCCACAATTCGCACCTTGTCTTCTATGTTTCCGGAAAGGGAACCCTCGGTTTCGGTACCTTTTCCGGTTCGCACAAGGATCGGGGTAGCACCCACCTCATTCCCGGCCTCGAGATCACTTTGTTTATCCCCAATCATAAAACTCCGTTCTAAATTGACTCCAATTCGGTCCCGGGCTTCGTGAAGCATACCCGGTCGGGGTTTACGTCGAAATCGGTCCATCTCTTCTCCGGGAATTTGGGCGTCGTCTATGTAGGGCTCATATAGTATTAAATCCAGTTCGACTCCTCGTTCTCCCAAATCATTCATTATCCGATCGTGGACGGCTTCGACGTCATCCCGCTTCATGTAACCACGTCCCACTCCGGACTGGTTGGTTACAATCACCAAAGCAAATTCCGAATTATTCAGCGACTCGAGGGCTTTTAACGTTCCCGGGATCCACTCAACCTCCTCGGGATCATCCAGGTAATGCTTGTCGTAGATCAGAGTCCCGTCCCGATCCATGAACACAGCCGGTCGTTGATTATCCTGCATCGGACTCCCCTTGTGTTTCCGTGTTTTTCATGGCCGGATTAAGTTCGGGATCGTTATAAGTTTTTAACTGTTTGTAAACTTTGATTCTTCTTTTTCCACGTGAAACCGCTTCAACCATCCGGTCAAACGCTTTCCCAAGGTCCCGCCTCTGTTCTTCGAGTCGACCAACCTCTCCGGAACGATCTTTATGGGAATAATGAAATATTTTGAGGGACAAGATCGATAAACGATCCAGCATCAAACCGGGAGGTTCACTTTGTACGGGAGTTGTTTCCGTCGAATCCGGTTGAATAGAATCAATAATAATATCGTCAATCCGCTCCATCTGATCGTTACGTTTCTGGTTTCCGGCGTCTATCCCCCGCTTTACCTCCACGATCTTCTCGGGATCAACGTCGTCTCGTCGGGCTTCGGCCTCGAAATGCCAAATTGTATGGTTACAGAAATGAAGTCGTTTCAGCGTTCCACGAAGGTTCGCTTCGGAAAAAGCAACACCAAACTCGGGAAACAACCGGGCGTATTCAAAAAAATCATCGGCGACCTTTTCGAACCAATCCCCGGATCGATCTCGCCAGGACGAAAGAAAATTTAATACTCGACGGCGAGTGGAATCAGCGCCGTCCCGGTTCCAATTTTCTGACCACTCATCGTACAAGCTTATAATTGTCTCCGACCGGGGTAATCCATCCTTGCTCATTATGACGAGTCTCCTCAGTAAAATAGATACCGCGAATGCAAATCAGGGGATTTTGTACGATTTCTTATTATTCGAGTTTAGTTCTCACTGATCTTCGACAGGGTGTACTCCATCAAATAAGTGTATACGC
>JBDGPJ010000229.1:0-6594 GCA_042219695.1 bacterium | reverse complement strand
TGATCAAAACAATCAATGGTTGTCGGTCGAAGAACTTCGTGATTTAATCCGACAGGATCCAAGACTTACCGATAACATACCTGTTTAAGTTCATCGGTTTATGATTCCTTACGGCCAGCAAAGTATTTCGGAACAGGATATTGAATCCGTAAAAGACGTTCTACAATCGGATTTAATTACCCAGGGACCCAAGGTAAAAGAATTTGAGGATGCTTTATGTGATCATTTTGGTTGTTCACAGGCCGTCGCTGTGAACAATGGAACGATGGCCCTCCAGCTTGCCTACAAAGCCCTTGGGGTGTCCCAGGGGGACGAAGTCGTAACCACGCCGAACACCTTTGTCGCCACGGCCAACGGGATCGTGTATAACGACGGTCATCCAAAGTTTGTGGATATCGATTCCAATACATTTAACCTGGACGCCGACAAACTGGAAACCTTCCTTGATGATCCGAAAAATCGTGAAAACCTGGTCGGAATTGCCCCGGTCCATTTTGCCGGGCTCCCTTGTGTCATGGGAAAAATTTACGAACTTGCTCAACGACACGATTTATTTGTCCTCGAGGACGCCTGTCACGCTCCCGGGGCCGGGTGGCGAGATTCCGAAGGTCAATGGCATAAGATCGGAAGTTGTTCGCATAGTGACGCGGCTGTCATGAGTTTTCATCCGGTGAAGCACTTCACAACTGGTGAGGGAGGTGCGGTGTTAACGAATGATCATGAACTCGCCGATAAGGTACGTCAACTCAGAACACATGGAATTACAAATAACCCGGAGCAGTTACACGAAAACCATGGACCGTGGTATTACGAGATGCAGGAACTCGGATACAACGGACGAATTACGGATTTTCAGTGTGCACTGGGAATTCAGCAACTGGATCGCCTGGATGAGTTTGTCGAAGGACGACGGAAGTTAGCCGGGGAATACGATGATTTTTTTGGAGGTACTGAAGGGATCACTTCGACTAATGTACCGGATGATCGGTCACATGCTTATCATCTTTACGTGATACGAACGAGATGGCGTGATCAACTTTTTGAATTTTTACGGGAAAACGACGTTGCTCCTCAAGTACATTACATTCCGGTTCATTTACAACCGTATTACCGTGAACATTTTGAAATCAATGGTGAAAATCTACATCAGGCGGAAGCTTATTACGAAGAAGCGGTTAGTATTCCAATGTATTCTCAAATCACGCAGGAAGACAAAGAAACTATCTTCCAATTATTTGAGCGATTTATTCGCAATGAAGTGTAGAACGATAGCGAACGTCGCATATCAATTCGGAGGTCATAAACGTGATTGAGGAAATTGAAATTAAAAGTAGAAGGATCGGTCCAAATCAACCCCTGTTTATAATTGCTGAGTGTGGTGTCACCTGTAACTACGAGTTGGATATAGCAAAGCAACTAATTGACGTGGTGAAAGATTGCGGGGGGGATGCCATCAAATTTATTTTCTGGTTTCCCGAAGAAATAATGAGTGATAAATCAATTGATTATTCCTACGAGACCAAACAAGGTACGAAGACGGAGAATATGTACGAAATGCTCAATGATTTGAGATTTACCCTTGACGAATGGAAAGAAATCAAATCGTATGCTGATAAAAAAGATGTTATTATGTTTTCTACTGTAAATTCTCCGGGGGGTATTAAATATGCGGAGGAGCTGGGTTTAGAAGCGTATAAATTAAGTTCATGGGATTATAATTATCATCCACTTTGGAGAGAAATTGCCTCAAAGGGGAAGCCGGTGTTAATAGACACCGGTCCCGTTACGACTCTTGAGGTCTCAAAAGTTATGAATCTTCTGGAGGAAGCCGGTAACAACCAGCATGCGTTACTTCATTGCTTTCATACCGAAGAGCCTTCCGAGATGAATATGCGTGCCATCCCCTACATGAAAGATGCCTTTAATACTCTTGTCGGTTATTCCTCCCCGAATCGTAAGGATGACATGGATGTGACTGCAATTAGTCTTGGAGGTTGTATTCTAGAGAAACGCCTTACCCTGGATCGTGATTTACCAGGACATCACCATATCCTGTCCAAGGAACCGGAGGAATTTTCGGACTACGTGAATCGTATGCGCAACGTCAAAAAGGCCCTGGGTAAAAAAGAACTAAATCCGAGCCAGGCTGACATGGAAGAACGGAAGAAATGGTTTCGCCACATTGTGGCGACCGAGCCAATCGAAGAAGGAGAAACAATCACCCGGGATCAATTAACGGGAAAACGTCCCGAGGACGGGGTTTCTCCTGAGTTTTTGGATATTTTTGTTGGTCGAACGGTTCAACGTGATATCGAGTATAATGAGGCCATTCATTGGGAGGATGTCTGAATCCTTGATAGAGAAACCCCTTGGGATTATCCCGGCTCGGGGAGGTTCAAAGCGTTTTCCGGGAAAAAATATAGCCGAATTAAACGGGAAACCCCTGCTGGGATACGCCATTGAATCCGCCGTTGATAGTGGTGTTTTTTCGGACGTTATTGTAACGTCGGATGACGGGGACATACTTGACGTTGCCCGCAGTTATGACTCCGTTGAAGCAGTGAAACGACCGGAGGAGTTTGCCACCGACACGGCACAATATAAAGATGCTTGCCTCTATCATCTGGAGGATTTTCGAACCCGTGGCCGTGATTATAAAACGTTTGGGGTTGTACTTGTTACGAATCCACTGCGTCGAGCAGAACACATTCGGGAGGCGTACGAGGTTTTTGAAAATCGAGATGGCGTGGCTGTTATGAGCTTGGTTCCACGTTCTCATCCTCCTCAACGGGCCCTTTCTATAGAGAATAATTTTGTAAAACCGTTTTTTGGGGAGGAGTTCATGAAACGGACGCAGGAGTTAGAGCCCACCTACAAACACGATGGTTCAATTTTATTTATGGAGACGGAAGTTTTTTTGGAAAAAGAAAAATTATTCGTGGAACAAGTCGAACCCTACTTTATGCCCGAGGAAGAGTCCGTGGATATTGATGAGCCGATTCATTTGGAATGGGCTGAATTTTTATTGAATAAGCGTGATAACTGAAAATGGACGTGGTATTTCGCTGTGATGCCAACGAGGAGATAGGCTACGGCCATGTAATGCGTAGCATGGCTCTTGCACAATACGTGCAATCCCGGGGAGATACCGTCCGCTTTGTTCTAAAAAAACCCCCTTCTTTCGTAAAAGGTTGTTTAGAGGCCTCAGCAATAGAATGGGCAAATATTGATCCTTCGGGCCCAAAAGAGGATTATCGGAGTACTCGAGAAGCAGTTAATGAATTCAATACAGACTGGATTGTTATAGACGGTTACCATTTTGATACCGAGTATCAAAGTTTATGGAAGAAAACAGGTACAAATGTTGCTTATCTTGATGACCATGCACATTTGAATCAGTACAATGTGAATCTACTCATCAATCAAAATCTGCATGCCAACCGCAACGTTTATAAGAACAAAGTAAACGATAATACTAAAATGTTGATGGGTCCGGATTACATACTTTTGAGGACCGAGTTTTTGGACTGTGTAGATTGGAAACGAGAAACCTTTTCTCGCCCCGATCGTTTGCTTGTAACAATTGGAGGAACGGACACACGTAATTTAGTTCCTGATATCCTGGGCTGGTTGCAAGGAGGATTCGATCGGAATTTTGAAACCCATATCATCACGGCTGATGCAGATTGCGTGGCGGGGGTAAAAAATGATCCTCGATTTGTTCTGCGGACTGACGTTGACAACATGGCAGTGGAAATGAAACATGCCGATCTGGCGATTACGGCTTCGGGAACAACGGTTTGGGAGATGTGTTTTATGGAATTACCCATGCTTACGGTGGTGACGGCCAATAATCAGCAGGACATTGCCAATCATCTCGAGCAAAACGGAGTTTCCTTGAACCTGGGATGGTATACTGATCTAACAAAAGATGACGTTGTTGATACAACATTAAAGGTCCTAAGAGATCCGGAAAAACGAAGGACCATGTCCAGTCAAGGGCGATACATTGTTGATGGCAAGGGTGTTAAACGAGTGTACCGACATATGAAATCGGTGGTGAAAAAGTGAATGAAACGTGTGGTTTTCTTTGGAAATAATTGGCTGGGTTACAAAGTTCTTGAAGAACTTGTGAAATCGGACGTAGAGGTCGTGGGAGTAGTACTTCATCCTACCGAGGAAGCAGATTTTGAGGAAAAGATTTTACAACAGGTGGAATCGATAGGATCGGCTGTTATCCGCGGTCGAGAACTTGGCAAAAAGAATTTAAAGCGATCGATACAGGACCTCGATCCAGATATAGGTGTTTCGGCTATGTATGGATATATTTTGCCGGGATCTTTGATTGATGTATTTCCCGAAGGCATAGTGAATTTACATCCTGCCTATCTACCTTACAACCGTGGGGCATTTCCCAATGTTTGGAGTATTATTGATCAAACCCCGGCCGGTGTCTCGCTTCATTACATGGACGCGGGAATTGACACAGGGGATATCATAGCTCGTGAAGAAGTGGACGTAGAACCGGTTGATACGGGTAAGACGTTATACGAGAAACTGGAGAATCATGCCCTTGAGCTATTCAGGGACACTTGGCCCAGTATAATACGTGGTAAGGTTGAATCCGAATCTCAGGATCCCGAGGAAGGGACATATCACGAGAAAGACGATGTTGAGGAAATTGATCGAATTATGCTGGATCAAACCTACCGTGCCCGTGAATTAATCAACCGGATCAGAGCTCGGACGTTTCCGCCTTATAAAGGGGCGTATTTTATTGAAAACGGCGATAAGGTTTTTGTCCGTATGCAGCTTTATTACGAGAATGAATTACCCCCTGGAGGTGACTGAGCAAATGCCTCAAGAAATTGAACTGAATAATCGAAAAATTGGTGATAATCACCCGATCTATTTTGTGGCGGAGATGTCGGCCAACCATAATCAGGACCTTGATCGAGCTTTGGAAATTGTGGAAGCAGCTTCGGAAGCCGGAGCGGATGCTATAAAAATTCAAACGTATAAACCGGGCAATATGACTCTAAATATGGATACGGAGGAATTCACCATTGGTGACGGAACGGATTGGGCCGGCCAAAATTTATATGAACTCTACAAAGAGGCTTATACTCCATGGGAATGGCATGAACCGATCCGGGATAAGGCCCTGGAATTAGGTATTGATTTCTTTTCCACGGCTTTCAGCAAAGAGGCGGTGGAATATCTCGATGAATTGGGGGTTCCGATTCATAAAACGGCTTCTTTTGAGCTTGTGGATTTACCGTTAATTCGGGCCATGGCAAACACGGGGAAACCGCTGATTTTGTCTACCGGGATGGGTACTCTGGGAGAAATTGAGGAAGCTGTCAGAACGGCCCGGGATGCCGGATGTGAGCAGATCGCTCTACTTCATTGCGTGAGTAGTTATCCAGCCGATCCCCAACAAATGAATCTAAACACCATTGAGAACCTCCAGGTTACATTTGACGTGGTTCCGGGGTTATCGGACCATACCTTATCTTCCGAGGTTGTACTGGGTTCGGTTCCTATCGGGGCCAAAATTATTGAAAAGCATTTTACACTTTCCCGCGATGTGGATACACCTGATAGTAATTTTTCGCTGGAACCGGATGAATTTGAAAGTATGGTAGAATCCGTTCGCTTGCTTGAAGATGCTCAGGGCGAGGTACACTATGGAATCACCGAGGCTGAACAAAATTCCACCGTGTTTCGTCGTTCCCTGTTTGATGTAGAGGAAATTAAAGAAGGCGAGGAGCTTACGGAAAAGAACATTCGTCGAATTCGTCCAGGAAATGGTCTTAAACCCAAGTATTATAATTCCGTAATTGGACGAACGGCTTCCAGGGATCTGAAGCGTGGAACTCCTTTGCAATGGGAGCATGTAACGTAGCATTTCGCCAAAATATCAACTGAAAGTTTACGACAACTGGGGAACGAAAATTATGGAACGGGTAGCATTGCGTATTGAAACCAAAGCGAGGGAGTTCGAGGGCAAAACTTGGTTGGCTTATAATCTAGGAGCCCACTCTAAGAACGAAAGTGTAGCCCCTCTCGGATTCAATTCAGTTGTTCAGGGGACGGGCTGGAAATGTTTGGACCCAATTTGATTGGACCGATCGATCCAGGACATATCGGTCCCAAACCACAAATAACCGCATAAATCCCCCATCAGGTCCTTCAGGGGCTCCATCAGCCCGGTGTCCCCGGCCTTATCGACCAGGTACCGGTGGATCCGTTCCAGGTTGAGTCCCATGGCGAGACACAACGCCCACAGTTTGGTCCGAAATCGTCCGCGTACCCGCAGTTTTCCCTTGTGGTTCATCCCCCGGGTGAACTCTTTCACCGTGGCTTCTACATTATTTCGAAGCGTCTGTTTCTCTTCGGGCATCTCGTCCAGTCGATTCAGACGCTGACTTCGCTTTGCATCCGCCTCATCAAAATAATGCACTCGACCTTGCTTCTGGGGTTGGGTGGGACACTCTTCGGCCAGCGGACATCCTTCACATACTGTGGAATCAAAGACGGCCTTGTGACGGGTTCGGGTCGGTTCGGATTGTACGGTCTGGTTCGGACAAC
>JBDGPJ010000228.1:14143-15101 GCA_042219695.1 bacterium | reverse complement strand
CGTGAAAATACAACAATCCCCACCACAGCCCCCGTGCCAAATAAAGCCAGCATTCCAAGATGATTCCAAAAAACCGATCCCTCCAGAAGGCCTTTGATACTCCCTTTTATTAAATTCAACACAAAGAAATATCCTCCCAGGATGAGCAAAATATAGGACCCGCTAATACCGGGCAAAATCATGGCACAGATAGCCAGCGAACCGGCTGCAACCAGATAATACGGGGACAATACGGGTACATATATATTCATGTCCTCGGGCACGGTTATCCGTTCATACGGAGCATTACGGGCCTTGATTTCACGTTTTTCCACAATTTTTTGACCACTGTATTGCTTCCACTGAAGTCGGAGGTTATTAAATTGTTCCGGGGATTTTTTCTTAACGTACCGTCTCAAGGGGTCATTGTTCTCGTTCCAGAACACCTGGAACGCCGGTTCCGCACTCGGGCCTCGTTTCATAAGATGGGACAGTGATTCCCCTTGAGATTCGATCGAACGATATTTTGTATCAGGAAAAAACAACGGTTGTGGAGAGGAAACCACTAACCCAGCCACGGAAAATACAATCAGGCATAGAAAGGAAACGGTTGTGCCCATGCCAGAATTCCATTCGACCTGCCGTAGCGGTATCCACACACTGGCCAGTATCAAACCAAAAAACAAACTTCGAACAAGAGCGGGATAATTCGCCAGAAGCTGGGGGACAAACAGGCTACCGAGCCCGATCGCAAGCAAAATTCCAATTCCAAGAAAAATGAAGAATTGTACGTTTAAACGACGGTATTCCTCAAAAAGTATTCCCGTGTCAAAACAACTAACAAACTGTTTCAATTTTTCCAGAAAACGTAGATCGAGGTTCCGTATGGATTGTACGAGCTCCTCGTAAATCCCCAATATGAGAGCCATCGTTCCCCCGCTAACACCGGGAATTACGTCGGCCAGTCCCATGCACATAC
>JBDGPJ010000228.1:10628-14133 GCA_042219695.1 bacterium | reverse complement strand
AAGAAAGGACGCAAACGCCCCCCGTTCGGCACCGGAATATCCTTCAGTTGAAATCGGTTCGGCAGCCTCCGAATTAGCGGGATTCGTTGTCCCAGCCCTGTTCTCCCACCAGGGGTACGAAAACACAGGAAGTATGGGTATCTTGAAACCAGCTCTGTTGGGAGGCACGCGTAACAACCTTAATATCCTGTCTTTTTTTAGAACCAACGGGTATCACGATTTTGCCTCCCTCTTTTAGTTGTTTTTTTAATGGTTCGGGGACTTCAGGTGCTCCGGCCGTCACGATGATACGATCGTATGGAGCGTTTTCCTCCCAGCCCAATGTTCCATCCCCTACTTTAAAATGTATGGAACCGGATAGATCGAGTTCCTGGAGTACGTCCTTGGCCTCACGGGTCAATTCTTCATACATGGTGAAAACGTTTGCTCCCATTGCGGACAAAATAGCGGTCTGATATCCCGAACCGGTTCCGACCTCAAGTACATCGTGTCCCGGTTTCACCTCGAGAAATTCCGTCATACAGGCCACCATATAGGGTTGGGAAATAGTCTGACCACTACGAGTCGGCAGAGCCCGGTCATCATAAGCGCGGGACTTATCCTCCGAACGAACAAATCGTTCCCTGGGGACCTCCAGAAATGCCTGCAGTACGTTTTCGTCCTCAATTCCCCGGCTGGAAAGCTGAGTTTCCACCATCGACCGTCGTTTCTTTTCCATATCCTCTTCATTATCGTTAAAAAACATTCTCGATCATTCGTCTTTCCCCTCTATGGTATAAAACATCAAATCAAGGAAACATAAAGGAATTCTGATATTTATACTCCCTGCCTAAGTAATGAAAATTCAACAGGTAATTTCTCACTTCCGTACTTTCCATGTAGGCGGCGTTAGACCGGTACATCAACGAATAATGGTGGCGTAAATGTCGCCGATAATATTTCCAGGCACCTTCGGTTTGTAGATGAGCTAAATCCATATAGTACGCGTTGGCCGTTTCGTTGAGCGGATGATTGGCGGGCAAATGGGCCACATCGGGATTAATTACGATCAGCGGCAGGTGACTGTTCCGTGCACGCCGAGCCAGTTTTCTCCATTTCCGGTAATTCCCTCTCAAGTTTTCGGAAACTACCACTATTCCCGTTACGGAATACCTCGAAAATGATGAATTGAAGGCCAGCTCCATCAAACTGGGTAACGCGGTATCAGTACGAATTTCCTCCGTTATGGATGGTTCAATTTGGAATAAATTGTTGCGGAGAAGTGTCTTTCGTTCCGTGGAGTTAACGACAACCGGATCACCGGTGATTTTCCAGATTGCACCGCGTGAACCCTCGGGAGCTTTTGAAATAAATTTACCCAGGAATCGGTTAACACGTTCCATCCGAGCTTTGGATCGAACACGGTTATCCACCACCATAATCCAGCCGGAACCGAACATTTCTGAGGTATGGCGAAGGTAACTGGGTAACATCTCGTAAGCTTCCACGTTAATTGCAAGCGATGAATCAACAAGGTACTCAAACCGACCGGATCGCAGAGGGTCTTCAAGGATTAAGTTCATACGTATCCGGGGGAAATCCCGAAAACTAATTCTTCTTGATTGTACAATTAAATCCTGTTCGGGAACCTCCCGAGCCCTGTACATCGAAAATCCACTTCGCTCGAACCGCGGTATTAACATCCGATCCCCACGGATAAAAATATCCTGCATTTCCTCGGCCGAAACCGGTCCCGATTGAATACGTAATAACTTTGATTCCCCTGTAACCGGTTCCAGAATTCTCAGGCCATCTTTAGTCGATAGGAAAAGCTTGCCATTTTGCCACCACAGTCCATCAGCTCCCCAGTTTGGTTTGACCGAATACCGGTTCAAAACATCCCCGTAACGATTCAACTCCTGGATCTCCGGTACTCCTTCGTCAAGCACCCAGAAATGTCCCTCGGAACCTACGGATATTCCAGAAATTGTTTGTTCAATAGAACTTTCCCATATTGTTGCCACGGTATCACCGGAACGGGAAAGCTGTACGACGTCCTCCAGAGTACGTGTATATCCGTTGTCCAATGGTAAAAATTTTTCTCGGGTTACCAATTCCCTCCGTGAATTTTTTAACGGTTCCCGTGTCAGTAATACGAGAAATTTGATCCGCACCAATCTCAGCAACAAGTAATCCGAGGTCTCGGTCGTAGGCTAAATCCTCGGGCTTATCAAATCCGGTATACCGCTTGAGAACGTTGGCTTCCTCACTATATCGCAACACGTGTCCCAATCGATAAGAAGCTGAAAACCATCCAGTGTGAGGACGTGGTTCTATTGCTGCTGGATTAATATTTCGATTCTTGTCGTGTTTTTTCCCGTCGATGAATCCGATGAACTGGAGAGTATCCCCAAAATTTATCCCGCCAGGACTTTTTGCATAGCGCAAACGATGGCTGAGTAGTTCCCGGTCAAACCAATCGGCCATATCCGTGTCGGATCCCGGGTTTTTCCACAAACGTACGGCCGTATCGTTGTTTCCCAGAATATAATTGACTTTAGCAAGCCAATAACGGTTCTTTATGTAGGAAGTGTCCAGATTATAGGCAGCACGCATTCGCGAGTACGCATTTTGAAGTTCTCCCCTTTGGAAGGCACTGTAACCGAGCTGAAACTGAGTCTTTACAGCCTCCGTATCGACTCCTTCAACGACCACGGGACTATCGGCTGTAGCATTTTCTCCCGGACTCACCTGACCCAAAACAGGAGTGATCCCCACCGGAAGAACCAGTAGGGTCAGGAGGATGGTTCGGAAAGTTGTTTTAACCATTTCGAATCGGGGTATTCGTTACGCAACTGTTGCAAGTAACGATCCGCGGTATCCGGGCGATTGAGTTTACGACTCGAGACAACAGCTCCATACAGCATCTCAGGTCGTAAATGATGGTCATCGTATTGATCAAGGAACTTTTGGGTTGTTTCCAAAGCAGGCTTATAATTTTTCTGAATGTGATGAAGTACGTACAATTTGTAAAGGGCCATCGCTCGATCGGACGCATTGTTACTATGATCAATAATCGACTGAAGATTTATGACCAGTTTTTCGACTTTGCCCTCTTCCGCCAGTTGATTTATGGTTGAAAAATCAGGATCATTCGGATCGATTGATACCGATCTCCCGACATCAGAAGAGGACGATGGTTCAGTATCGGAGCTAAAGGCAGGAACGTTATTGCTCGTACTGGATTTCATTGTTGCGGTTTTATTACTGTTAGACGTTGCCATTGATTTCGACTGAAGCCAATTGTAAGTAAGGTAACCCCCGGTAACTGAACTCAATATACCGAGAATCACAAAAAACACTACGTAATTCGAGCTTTTTATTACGGGCGTCTCGGGGGAAGAAGTGTTCCCGGAAGTATCTGACGAAGAACTGTCCTGATCGGGTAATTGAGTTGTGCTGTTATTGGCATGGTCTTCACAACGACCCTCGTCCCCTTCGGGCCAGTTTTTACAGGGCAACCCGG
>JBDGPJ010000228.1:0-10618 GCA_042219695.1 bacterium | reverse complement strand
GTTACCGCTCCACAAATTTCACGCCCCACTTCCTTTTCCAGTCGTTTAACCGTTTCAATATGTTCCTCCGTCCAGGAATCATCAATAGTGGCCAGAAAAAATCAATCCTCCATGGCACTTTCCAGGTCATCACCGAGCAGTTCCCCAAATGTCATGTCATCGTCGGGGGATTCACCATTGTCACTGAGGTACTCCTCGGCTTCTTCCTTGTCTTTTTCCTCGTGATAGGCCTGTATACTAAGATCGATTTTGTGTTCCTCTTCGTCGATTTCCAGAACCTTAACACCAACTTCATCCCCTTCTTCGACTTGTTCAAAAGGGTTTACCCGCTTTCCACCGGACATTTCACTCACATGGACGAGTCCTTCGAGACCGTCCTCAATTTCCACGAAAGCCCCAAATTTTACAACACTGGTAACTTTCCCCTCCAGAGTCATGCCTTCGGGATACTCACGGACTTTTTGAACCCATGGATCGGGCATCGTTTGTTTCATACCAAGTTCCACAACCTGGCTTTCCGAATTCAGTGTTAATACTTTACACTGAACTTTGTCACCAATGGAGAACTCCTCAAAAAGATCGAGGTCGTCCGTGTTCCACCGGATGTTCTCTCGACGAATTATTCCTTTGACATTTTCCAGCAACTGAACGTTGACCATTTCCTCCGAGATATCAACAATCGGAGCCGACAGAACGGTACCCTCGGGAAATCGTTTCTGCAGGATACTCCAGGGATTACGCTGCGTTTGCTTGCGACTCATCGAAATACGCCGGCGTTCTTGATCGATTTCAAGTATCTTTACGTCAACTTTCTGACCTTCCTGAAATTGATCGCGGGGATGATCCCAGGTTTTCGTCCAGGAAAGTTCGGATTCCTCAATTTTACCTTCCACGTCTCGTTCCAATCGAACAAATACTCCGTCGCTCCATACATCAACGATTTCCCCGGTAGTTTCACTCCCCTCCTCGTACTTTTCGTTAATATCTTCCCAGGGATCCGGATATTTCTGTTTTAAACCAAGGGACACCTTGCCTTCATCCGGGGTGGTGTCGAGAATCTTAACCTCAATTTCCTCTCCCATCGTAATATGATTCTTAACGTCACGGACAGAACCCCACGCAATATCGTTTTTGTGAAGGAGTCCATCCACCGGACCAAGATTAATAAAAGCACCGAAATCAACAATATTTTTTACGGTTCCTTCAAGCCATTCCCCAATTTCAACGTCCGAGAAGAAATCATCCTGCTCTTTTTTTCGTTCCTCCTCGAGGTGTTCACGGCGTGACAAGACAACGTTGTCATCGTCCTTGTCGAATTCTAACACTTTAAACTCAAAACTTTTGTCAATGTAACGGTCATGGTTTTTCTTCGGGCTAAGACTGAGGTGGGACTGGGGCATAAAAGCCGTCAAACCCCGAGTTAATTCAACCAGGAATCCACCCTTGATTTTCTTTTTAATGGTTCCTTCCACGGAGGTTCCATTTCGTTCGGCTTCCACTACCTGTGACCAGGAACGTTCTTCGACCGCTTTACGTTCGTTAAGCAAAACTTCATCGGTGGAGGAATCTCGTTCAACAACTTTAACCCAGCGCTGATCCCCTTCCGAAACGGATCCTTTTTTCAGGTTCTCGTATGGAAGCGTACCGGTGACATCTTCCTGTTGGGCTTCCAATTCGAGGAGGGCGTTTGTATCCTGAGTTTCGACCACTTTTCCTTCTACAATCGTTCCGGGGGTAATTCTCCGGGGGCGAGGATCCTCCTCTTTTTCATCACTATCGGGGGAAGTATCTGATTCTTCCCGGTTACGGGATTCATCGGTTTCCTCGGGTTCCTCGGGTTCCTCCACGTCCCGAAAGTCAAAATCGTTATCGTCAGGATCGAGCATTGTAGGTTTGGGATCAGCCATCAATCACGCTACCTCCACGTAAGAGTTGAAAATGTCACCGAATTCTTCGCATTGTTTAAGTTTCGTTTTGCAGCTTTATATCTTTAATTGCTTTCATCACTTCGTCGGCAATGTACTGTTCACCCTCGCGCCGACTGTCAAATTGACCTTCACCATCTTCGGCAAAATTAAGCGGCTCACCAAAACGAATCGACGTATGTACGGGTTTCGGGAACCAGTCCCCGGGTTTCATGGCCCGGAAAGAACCATCTAAATAGCCGGGCACAACCGGGCACCCGGAATCATCCACAATCTTACCAATACCCCGGCGGGGGCGCTGTAACTCACCATTCCTGGTACGAGTCCCCTCCGGAAACATCAATAACAAGTTCCCCGCCTTTATAATATCGACGGCGTGTCTTATTGCCTTTCGATCAGCTCCACCTCGTCGTACCGGGAAAGCGTAAAAATGACGTATTAACGGCCCAAACAAAGGGATTTCGTGCAATGACTTTTTGGCCATATAGAATAAAGGGCGAGGTATATCCACATTAACGAGCAGCGGATCAAGATTACTGGCATGATTTGTTGCTATAACAGCTCCTGAATCGTCCGGAACGTGTCGTGTCCCAAAACTCCGATGTCGAAAATATATTCGAAAGATACAACGAACGGCAATTTGTACCAGAATAAAATCTACGGAACGTGGTTCCTTGCCATTAAGGTTCTGAATGACGCTTCTCCTCGACGGCGTCCAGTAAGGTATCAACAACGTCCTCTACGGATTTATCGGACGTGTCCACGTGTATTGCATCATCGGCAGGCTTCATGGGACTTTCCGATCGCTTCCGATCCGTTTCGTCCCGATCCTTGATCTCTTCTACGACGGACTCAAACTCCACCTCCTGCCCTTTTTCTCGCAGTTCATTATAGCGACGGCGTGCCCTGATTTCAAGCGAAGCATCGAGAAAAAATTTGTAGCGCGCGTTGGGAAATACTACGGTTCCAATATCCCGCCCATCCATGACAACTCCTCCCCGACGTCCCATGTCTCGTTGTTTCTCAACAAGGTTTTCTCGAACCTTTGGTAACTGGGCAACCTCACTAACATGTTTGCTTACCTGATTCTGACGAATGTCCCTGGAAACGTCCTGACCGTCCATGTATACCCTTAATTCACCGTCCTCAAAGGTCATTCTCATTGTAGTTTCTTCCAACTCCTCAACAAGTTTTTCCTCTTCGTCAAAGCCAATGTTATTCCGGATAGCTTTCAGACAGATGCACCGGTACATGGCTCCCGTATCGATGTAATCCCAGTCCAAAGTTCGGGCTATGCTTTTGGCCACCGTACTTTTACCACTACCGGCAGGCCCGTCGATAGCAATAACATCCACAGGTTCCGTCATAGGTGAGCTCTCCGTCCAAGTTTTTGTATTGAAAATAACCTGATTATATAGAGTTGCGCAATCGTAACAATTCTTACTGCTAATCGTCCATTACATTACGTCGATGTCGGAGTCCGAGTTACGTAATACATGGCGCGCCTCTTCCAATTCCTCTTCTCGTCTAAAGGCTACCTTAACTGTCCCCATTTCACCCTCCCGTACTCGCAGTACCTCAATATCACAAATATTAATTTCGGCCTCTTTCAAAAGTCCCGTAATACGAGCTAACGTGCCCGGCTTATCCGGAGCCTGTAGACGTAATTCGTATAACGTTCCAACCATTCCCTTGGCTTTTTCAGGAATATCTCGACGAATGTTCCGGGCCTGATCAAGCCACTCCGTGACCTTTTCCCAATCTTCACCGGCGATTGAATCCCGAATACCGTCTAACACCCTTCTAAACTGATCGACAACCTCAATGATCCGTTCCTGATTGGTTTCAAAAATATCCCGCCAAAGCTCAGGATCACCTTCGGCGATACGAGTGGTGTCACGAAATCCGCCCGCAGCCAGGGCAAGGGCTTTATCCGCCGGTATATCCTCGGTAGAAATCGAATGTAATAATCCCGAGGCCACAAGGTGTGGAAGGTGTGAAATACGGGCCGCCAGTTGATCGTGTTCCCCGGGGGACAGTTCCATAATCAATGCACCGAGGTCCTTCCACATTGAACGAACACTTTGTACGGATCCCGTGTTACCGTTGGTTGCGGTGATGACACAAATTGCATTTTCAAACAGAAGAGGATCGGCCACCTTCAAACCGGATTGTTCCGAACCCGCCATTGGATGCCCCCCCACAAACTCAACGGACTCCGGTAACACCTTCTCCATTTCTCCAACAATCCAATCCTTTGTCGAACCGACGTCCGTAACGAATTGGAGGTCCGAGGTTCCCGAGACGTATTTCCCGGTAACACTCACCATAGAAGGGACGGGCACGGCCAGGATAATACCATCCGTTCCCTCCAGTTCATCCCCCGGCTCAATCACACCGTCAATAATTTCTCGTTCCCGTGCCTCCTTCAAACGCTCCGGATCACGGTCCCAGCCTGTGATTCCGTAATCGGCTTCTCGAAGTCCCATGGCCATGGAACCACCGATCAGTCCCAAGCCCACGATATGCAAACGGGATTTGTTCATCGTGTGAAACCATCCAGCACGTGAAAAAACCGATCGTTTTCTTCCGGAGTTCCCACGGTTAACCTGACATACTCCGGTAACTCATACGGATCCATCGGTCGGAGTATTACTCCCTTTTCCATGCATCTTTCGCAGAATTCACGACCGGAATCCGTTCCCGGTGGCTGAAACAACAGAAAGTTGGCGGAGGGGGAAATGAAATCAATAGCCCGGTTTTCAAGTTCCCGGGTGATCCGTTGTCTTTCCTCATGAATTTTCTTGCGTATTTCCTCAACATACGACGGGTTTTTCAGTGCCATCCGGGCCGCTTCCTGAGCGGGCCTCGTTACATTAAACGGAGGTCGAACCTTGTCAATTTCTCGGGCCAACTCCGGGGACATCAAGCCATACCCTACCCTCAACCCGGCAAGACCAAACGCCTTGGAAAACGTTCTTAGCACAATAATGGTTTTCCCGGGGAATCGTTTAGCAACTTTAAGACCATCAGGGTAGTCATCCTGATTCATGAATTCAAAATAAGCCTCGTCCATTATAATCGTAACGTGGTCGGGAATTTGCCCGATGGTTTCTATAAGATCGCTTTCGGTAACGTATCGGGAGGTGGGGTTATTGGGGTTTGGAAGACAGATCCAGCGGGTTCGCTCAGAAACGGATTCCAGCAACTCGTCCAGATTGATGTTCATTTCGGGTCCCGTCGGAATATTTACGGTAGTGGCCCCCATCATCTGAGCGATCATTTTATAGCGAATAAACCCCGGCCAGGGTGCCAGTACTTCATCCCCCGGTGAAAGCATCGTCTTACCCAGGCAATCCAATACCTCATCACTCCCCCCACCAACGACCACCTCTTCCGGGGAACGGTCATAGCGGTCCGCAATCGCTTCCTTCAGGTAAAAACAACCACCATCGGGGTAACGATTCAAGTGTTCCCCTTGTTCACGAAAGGCCTTTATGACGTCTTCCGGAGGGGGATAAGGATTTTCATTTGAAGCCAGCTTGACGGGACGTTCCTCAAGCCCGTATTCACGCATAATTTCTTCCTCGGGCTTCCCCGGCTCGTATGGAACCATCAATTCCAATTCCGATCGAACAGGGGGGGTGTCTTTGGACTTACGATTCATGGTTGCCCGTCAATTGAATGGATCCTGGTAGGGGTAAGAACCGAGGACTTTGAAATATTTCGAACGGCTTTTGAGCTGAGATAACAGCTCCTCCACCTCTTCTTCCTGCTGATGACCAATAAAATCAACGAAGAACGTGTAATCCCACGTAGTATGCCGGGACGGACGGGACTCAATTTTGGTCATGTTAATTTCGCGTTCTCCAAACGGTTCGAGCATTTCGTACAGGGCCCCTGGACGGTCCATCACCGAAAAAGCAATCGTGGTCTTGTCATTCCCGGTGGGCTCGGGTACCTGACGGGACAGTACGAGAAACCGGGTATAACTTTCAGCCTCAGTTTCGATATTACTGGCCATTGTATTAAGATCATATACCTCAGCCGCTACTTCACTGGCAACGGCGGCGGCGTCATCCCGTTCGGACACAATCCGAGCAGCCTCGGCAGTACTATTGGTCTCCTGTATTTCTACGTCATGAAGGTAACGGTCGATCCAATCACGCGATTGTGCCAGGGCCTGGGGATGGGAGTAAACGGTCGTTATGTCATTCCGATCCTCACAGCGACCTATAAGGTGTAGGTCCACCATCAGGAAGCATTCACTATAAATCGACAGGGAGGACTCAAGGAAACGATCCAGGGTATGTCGGACTGCTCCTTCGGAACTACTCTCAATCGGGACAATTCCAAAATCAACGTCCTCACGTTCGACAAAATCAAACACTTCGGACACGGTTTCGAGAGGTACAAATTCACTGGCCCGGCCAAACTGTTTTAATGCGGCCGAGTGCGTAAAAGTGGCTTCCGGTCCCAGGTAAGCCACGGTAACCGGCTTTTCCAGGTTTAAACAGGTGGCAATAATTTCCCGGAATATTTGCTTCAGGGATTGAACGGGAAACTCGCCCTCGGAACGCTCCTCGAGACGATCCAGAATTTCTCGTTCGCGTTCGGGAACATACAGTTCCATGCCATGCTCTTTCTTAATTTCACCGACCTCTTTGACCACCCGGGCTCGTTCCTCGAGCTGTTTGACGATTTCCGAATCAATCTCGTCGATTTGTTCGCGCAACTCGTCCAACCGTTCACTCATAAATTGATCCTTTCTGAAAACTTGTTCACCGATTTACACCAAGCATTATTGAGGAGGAATGCGTTAAAAACAAGATCGCGGTTTTAAAAGAAAAGTCATTCATTGTTTAACACCTTCACTCTTGTAAAAGACGTTGTTTTTTTAAACGCTGATCGATCAATCAGCCATCTGAGATAATCAGGAACCAGCGGATCCCGTCCTTGAATGATTGGCAAACCATAAACCGTGGACAGGTGACGTGTCTCCGAAAAGTGTTTCCAGTCCTCGGGATGTGGTTTAGCCGAGGGGTTTCCTCTGGTCTTATCCCGGAAATCAGGTTCGTAAATTTCTATCCGAGTATCACCGCTCGTAGCGTTCACCTTATAAACGGTAAAAACGGGATGAGAGCCCGGGAACCACCTCCTTTTCCTAACGGTAAGAAACATCGTATCCTGGTACTGAAAAAATGACCCCCTCAATCGGTGTTTGACTTCCCCCGACTCCGTTCCCGAATGAATAAGAAGGGAATAATCCATTTTTTGGTCGACGTCATTCACCTCTACAAACGGTGTTTCCCCTTTTCCCGCTCCTTTGTCGAGGAGATGAACTAGCCCGTACTCATCCGTTCCGAGTTCCGACGTATTTTCTTTCCAAACTCCTTCGAAAGAACGATTCTTAGGCTTCACGATGTTAAACTCTTCATGTTGAAGGACCGATCCTACAAAATTCAAAGACGTACAACCCCCCATCGTATATAAACAGGGGATAAGAATCAGGACAACTGGTATCCGTTTATTCATAAGAACCATCCTTAAAACAATTTTTAGTCCCTGGTTCAATATGAACGTTATCGGTCGGTTTCAACTCATCACAATAAGCCAGTATTCTATTCATCCTCGGGTACCCGACCCCGTAACGCCTCAATCCATTTTTCGGACAGGGCTTCACATTCCTCCTCCGGTAAACCAAACACGTTTACTGGACCAATTGCCGTTCGATACAGGTCGGTCACTTCAATTCCCGATAGTTCAAACATACGCCGAATTTGTCGGTTCCGGCCCTCCTTCAACTTGAGTTCAAAATGCGTGTCGTCCTTAACATCAACCCTTACCGGCATAGTAGATTCTCCGTCCAATTCAAGTTCACCCTCCCGAAGGCACTGAAGGAAATTCCCGGGGGGCTCTCGATCTACGGTCACTCGATAGGTTTTCTCAATGCCATAACGCGGATGACTCAGTACATGGGTCAAATCCCCGTCATTGGTTAACAGCAACAATCCCCGACTGTCCTGGTCGAGACGCCCCACGGGAAATACCCGCTGTTCAATTTCATCTACGATAGGCTCAAGGGTCCACTCAATGTGGGGATCGGATAACGTACTGGCCTGTCCCACCGGCTTGTGGTAACGGTAATAAACGAGTTCTTCCAGTGTCTGGTCTTCTCCGTCTACTTCCACGGTATCTGTATCCGGGTCTACCTCTCGTCCCGGTTCGTCAACCGTCTCCCCGTTTATTCGAACTCTACCTTGTTGAATGATGTCGTCGGATTTACGTCGGGACGCTACTCCACAATGCGCGAGAAATTTGTTCAGTCTCAAGAGTATATTCTCTCCTGTGTTCTGATGATTTGTTCCCACGTAAATTTATCGTGTAATGTTCGTTTCGGACAGCCGACCCTATCTTCCTAAGTCCGAGTAAAAATCATAACTCACTCCGTCAATCTTGTTCCCGACTTCGATTGGACGTATCATGCGTTTTGTCCACGAGATAATCGTTCCATCAAAACCTTTTGATTGCACAGGTGAATATCATGGTTGAAGACACCTCAAAAACTACACCGGACAACGATGAAACAATAAATGAGGAAACGGAAACAACGGAAGGTGCTTCCGAGGAAAAGCAAGAGACGGATGAACAAACCGCCGATCAACAACAAGACTCACAGGCAGAACAATCCGGGGACTCTTCCGGAGGTGGCTGTTTTGGATGTCTTCTTAAAGGAATGGGATGTCTGACTGTATTAATACTCATCCTGGCCGGGGGATTATTTGGTGTATACTACTTTACTGAGATCACCGTCGTTCAGGATTCCACAAAAGCTAGCCAAAATGCTGCGGAAATCATGTCTTACGAACTACCCGGTAAAGAAACGGGGATCGGTTCTTATGAAGCCACCTTTGCCGGATGGGGAGGTAAACTGTCTCTGGTAAAAAGCAACAATCAGGCTTCAAAATCATACCTGGTCTTACTATCCGTCCCTTCACTGTTCCCCGGTACCACGGGTTACGTACAAAAATTATTCATAAGGGGACTGAAAAATGTGGTGGGGAGTAAAAAAAGGTTTTCGATGGCCTCCACCGGTACGAAGTCAATCTCACTATGCGAACAAGAGGTCACCGTAAAAAAAGGTGCAGGTAGCGTGAAACTGCCTGATGCAAAATCTCCGGGCGGAACCAATCTTCCCAAAAAAATTCCGAAGGAAAAATTGAAACAAAAATTACCCGATAATATTAATATCCCGGACGGGGCAAAACAATCTCTAAAAGGAGGCCTCCCGGATAAAGCCAATTTATTGAGGTATCGTCAGTTTTGCGTGAGTTCGAACGGTAAAACACGGTGTACGCTGGTGGCAAGCATGGGGACCCGGAGCCAAAAACACGTGAAATCCATCGTCGAATCCCTGAAATGTCCCAATTCAAATTGATTACCACTCATCAATACTTCGTATTATAAACGGGACTTGACATGACGTTGATTCTTTTCACCGAAACAAGCCTTAAAATTTAACTTGTTTTTCGGAGAAAACGATAACCTCAGGCGCTTTGTTCACCAATGAGTTCATCGATTTCATCTCGGTCGGGTAGTTCATCGATCGAATTCAAACCAAAGTAATCGAGGAACCGGTTGGTCGTTCGATAAACAATCGGTCGACCTATTTCGTCACGCCGACCGGCCATACGAATAAAATCTTTTTCCATGAGGGTCTTAAGAGTCGATTGACAATTCACACCTCGGATCGATTCAACTTCCTGGCGAATGATTGGCTGGTGATATGCCACAATAACGAGCGTTTCCACGGCGGAATCGGACAAACGTGGTAAAGTCCGTTCACCAAACATTTTCTTAAGGAAGTCATAATGCCGCTCACGGGTGGTCATCTTAAAGCCCCCGGATATTTTTAACAGTTGAATCCCCCGGTTTTCCCGATCGTATTCCTTCTTTAACTCCTTCATAATCGACCGGATCTCATTACCATCCACGTCCAGTAAATCGCTCAAATCAGCAGCTCGAAGTGGCTCCTCGGAGACGAACAACGCAGCTTCAACCTCCGATTTTAAATCATCCGTTCCTTGAGTAGCTGTACCGGAGGAACCGTTTTGCTTCACGGGGGCACCATTTTCGACGTGTCCATTCTGTTTATGAGAAGCTTCGCCGTTTTCACGCGACATCGGCTTTTCTCTCCCCGTGCATAACATAAATCTGTTGTTCTCCAACTTCCCTCACCAAACGTAAATCCTCCTGCTTAACTAACTGTAATATAGCCAGAAAAGTAACAATAACCTCTTCCCTCGTGGGAGCCTCACTCAGTAATTCCTGGAATGGAATGGGCCGAGGTTCCTGAACGCGTTCCAACAGGTACTCCATTCGTTCGTGCGTGTCAAACTCGTTGGTGATTTCAACCTCGGTCATCGTGTTGTCCTGCTGTGTGGCCTGTATCTTCTGAAAGGCTTCAATTAACTCAAACAGCGTAACCTCCCGATACTGGGTATCCCCGGATTCAACGGTCTCGGGTAGATCGGGGCGGGTATCGTACAACCGGGCCCGACGACTGTAGCGTTCTTTTAAGTTACCGGCCACTTGCTGAAAAAACCCCTGACTCTCCAGTTCCCGCTCAATCTCTTCCTCGTCTTCCTCCTCGGCCGTGGGCAATAAGATTCGGGTTTTGATACGGATGAGTT
>JBDGPJ010000227.1:1260-6513 GCA_042219695.1 bacterium | reverse complement strand
GGAAAGACTTAACTCGTCTTCAATCAATCTGTACGATGAACTCTGAAACAGTGTAAAGGAGCCAAATCGCTAATTCGCTATGATGCCCACCTGTCTTTTTGCCCTTCTCACTTGCTGATTCACTGACTACTGGTTACTGAATACCTTGATCCTCAATCGTTTCGGTTGAGAGAAAAATGTTAGAAAGATGTGCGGACGGGAAGCGAATACGGTGGGGACAAATAAAAAAAGACCGCGGGCGAGAGCCCTCGGTCGGTTTCGATCAACAATAATGTACCCTTAATAATATCTAAAATAGCCTTATAGCCCAATGGTTAACTCTCATCTGTACGTACAGATATTGGTTCAGGGCACGGATGTAATGGATGGACAAAGTTAGCTCGCAGATTGGCGCAGATGACTTTGATTTGGGTACTGATTTGTTCGCTATCTACGTTTTCTTTCGTTCACTTGCCAGTAAAACCTTCAACTGGTTCTTTTATTTATTGGACTGGATTTACTGGATGATCTGGATTGGGGTTTTTTGGGTTTGGGCTGGTCTACTTTGACTGTCGTTCACGGAACTGTGAAACATCTTCCTGGTTCTCTTTTTTTGACTGGATTTACTGGATGAACTGGATTTGGTTAAACCACTTTATTTCAAAGGTTCGTGAAGTTCACTTACCGAACACTGAATACCGAATACTGGTTACCGATTACTGACACCGGACTGGATTTACCGGATAATCTGGATTTTTTGGGCACGGATCAACGCAGAGGAGCTTATTTTACATCTCAAGTTGATCGATGACGTCTTTCAGTGGAGTCCAGTCGGTTTCGGACCCGGATTTTCGTACCCGGGTGGATAACGAAAGTCGACCCTGCTCCCAGAAATTCCGCAACGTTTCCAACTTATAGGGACCATCATCGAACGATTCGTCCTCTACCTCCCAACCTTGTTTTGTGTGGGAGGACTTCGTTTTGGAACCCCGGGAAAAATTCCGTTCGATTGTTTCTACCGCGTCGGACATTTCATCCAGGATTCCCACAAGTTTTTCTTCCTCGGTCACGTAATGTCCACCGATTCCGGGTCCCGTTTGACTTTCTACCTTAAACTTCAACGTCCCATCCCAGATGGAGGGATGACCGTAACGATCGGCAAAATCCACCATTGCCTGTTTGCAATCGTCATTCAAGTCCGACAATCCAGCATCGTCATCTGATTTGAATTGATAGACCTCGTCAAAATTTTCACACGTAAGGTATCGATCGCGCGATTGGGGAGTCAGGTGGGCCTCATCGAACAAATCTTTGGGAAACTCCACGGTGATAACGGTTTTCGAGTTGGCGGACGCTTCGATTGTGAAGGGATAACCGTTGTGGGTGGATTGAAGCTCGGCCTGAGCCGACGTGTCCAGAGAAGTATAAGCTAAAAGATGATGTCCCCCGGTTCCCGTAACCGGCAGGGGGAATCTCACGTAATACGGTTCGTACTCCCAACCCTGCTGATTCGCGATGTGACTCCAGGAAAACAAGAGATGTAGGTAACGAGCAACGTCATTCATCCAGAGTTGGAAAATGACAAATCCCAAGAAATACGCCACAAAATCACCCTGAAAACGAGGGACCAGTGTGGCGTATGCCAACCAGTAGATCACAGTGGAAATGATCACAACATACATGTTTTCAATATCCCCCGGTTCTCAACCGTTTCTCGGATTATAAGTAAACCATAAGCAGAGAGACAACTTCATGCTACGCTCCTGACGGAAAATTCGATTCGAGATTTTCTACCAATGAAATCAAACCATTTAACCCTGCACGTTATTGGGTCGAAGATATAGGTGAGCGATTGAAATCAGATTCGGGAGGTGACGGTTATGCCAATTGATGCTGGTTCAGGCGCTGCGGCAAGCGCACAGAACGTTCAGCAAGCACAACGGGCTCGTCTTCAGCGTCCGGGCAACTCCGAAAATCTTCCACAAGCAAAACAGGTCGAGCAGTCCGCTTCTCAAAACCAGAGAGCTTCGTTGAAGGCGGCCGGTATTGGGCAGAACGTCGATCAGGTGGCCTAATTTATACGTGATAACACCATATGCCGACCCGGCGGTTTCCATCCATTGGATGACCAACCGCCGGGTCGTCACATCGTAACGGTTCGCTACTTACGAGTTCTTATAAACTAACAATCGATCTTCCTTCCCTACCCATTCCTATTAGAGTTGTTTAAGGTCTTCACAGTTAGCAGATTTCACCGGTGGTTTATGGATTTTGGGATATCTCCAAATGTTTGTAGACGATTTCACTACTGTTGGAGTGCAAGGGTCAGTCCCTGCCAGAGTGTAAGCCAGCTCTCCTCAAGATCCTGATTCCAGTCGTCACCGGTGTGGCTTGAAAGAATCTCCAGAAAAACCTGGCCCATATCCTCGTAAGCCTCGTGAGGTACACCGTGATCCTGGTAAACCTCCGCCAGGTGAATCGAGTGTGTCCGACAACCGATCGGGGTTGTTAAGATCCGGAATGGCTGACTCAAAGAGCCGTTCGACACCTTTTCGCTGTGCGGAAAAATCGGTTTCTTCAAAGAATTCGGCGTACTGTGGGTAACGTGACAGAAACGTGGGATAAAGATCGGCCACGATCTCCGACAGATCCCCTTTGAGTTGTTGAAACGATTGCTGAAGAAGTTCCACGTCCCGTTCACTCAACCGATCGATCTGTACCACTGCCAATCCCTCCATTACCGTAGTGAAGTTCCGTTTTTTACACTATAGTACTGGTCCGCGCAGTCTTCAGGGGCAACTGGAATCGATCAGTAAACGTTACATTACGAGATATTGTTTGATCTGAGGAATTCGGGGGTACCATACGTTAGTGGGCCGATCACTTGTTTCTCAAATTTTAGGTGTGAAAAAGTCGGAGGTCATAAGATCAAGTTATGATTCCCACTGAATTCCAAGAAAAACCATGGTGGCATCCTTACAGCCTGATAACGGCGGTGCTGTGTATCGTATTCGCACAGGGGGCCGGGTTCGTGGGACTGCTGGCAACCTCGGCCCCGGGAAGCTGGTATCGATCGCTGGTGCATCCTCCCGGTACTCCCCCCGGATACGTGTTCGGTATCGTCTGGCCCGTGTTATACCTCCTGATTGGAATGGCCCTCTATATCTTCCTGAGAAACGCGCAACGTGAGCAGTTAACCTACGGCTTAACCGTGTTCGCTTTGCAGTGGCTCACAAACGCGATCTGGACTCCGTTATTTTTTGGACTGCACCTGACCACGGTGGCGCTGGTTGACTTAGTGATTCTTCTGGGCCTGATTCTGCTCAACTGGAAAATCTTCGATCGTGCTTCCAGGGGGTCCGGTATCCTGCTTATGCCGTACTTCGCCTGGTGTCTTTATGCCACGTACCTCAACCTCGGTTACGTATGGCTCAATGGATAAGTTCCATTTTGTCACTGTGAAATCCTTTTAAGATTTGCTGTATTCGCGATCGCACTCGCGCACGAGGCCATAAGCACATACGATGGCAATCTCATGGCTGGATAAGGTAAGCACGGAAAGTCCGTTACGGAATGTCGATCGGTAATTACCATTGGACGTTAAACGAGCAACGTCCCAGGAAGAGTGAGAAACAATGCTCTATTTACTGATCAAGTGGGGGAGTGTGTTACTTCTGGTCGGTATGTGTGGAGGAGCCGGGTTCGCGATGATTTACGACCCGGAGTTGGGGTCCCGCGTGGGTTATGATTCCGTAATTACCGTCATGTACGAACACCTCCCCGCGCCATGGGATTTGTGGTTTATGCGGGGCTGTGGCACGATCATTCTTATCATCACCCTGCTAATATTCATCGGGGCCTTTTTTATCCGATAAATCCTCCAGCGGCACATTTGAATGGGAATTATCCCTTACCATTTTCCACTTAACCAACATCTACGAAAAGTTCCATGGTTCAGCGAATTACCGTGATTTCCCGCGAAAAATCGATACAACCATTTTTTATCGTCGAATATCGCTATTTTGTGCGCACAAAAACGGCGCTATCGTTGAACTCACACACGTGAAATCGATATAATGGATGTGCATTATTATTGATCGAAATCGGCCGACGGGCCTGCTCGGTCCGCGGTCTTTTTTTATTGGTGTTTTTTGCTCCCAATCTCTCCCCTCTATTTTCGAGATTACGAATTTTCTAACCGTTCACGCTCTTCCCGATTGGAAAGAGCTTCAACCAAACCCGTCCCGGAGATCAGGAAAAAACAACACACGGTCGGAAAAGGGAATTACTCCATTTCTTTCACGGGTCGAATCAATGACTGTTGCGGTGGGTTATCAATCTCCGGGGATCACTACCAATCCCTTTCGACAAGATTATAAGCGGAACAAGCCCGCAGGAATATTCTTCCTTAATCAAACACAATTTTCACACCGGTCTTGTACTTTGGGAAAATCGAAACAGATTACTTCGGATCAATTTTGGCTTCGCAGGCGGGGGATCCCAAAAATTCAGGCGGGCTGATCGCTGTTTTCGGCCCGGTGGATCATTTATTTCTCAACGATCAGTGTCACTTTAACTTCATTGTAACGGTATTTTTGTTTGTAAGTCTCCAACTCGAGTTCACGGAAACGCAGTCGGAACCGTTCACGGTTGTTTCGGGGCTTAATTGTTAGTACGTCGGGATGAAGTTCGACCTCCTCCCACTCGTCCTCCTGGGGAAGCTGGGACCGAATTACGGAATCGATCGAATTTGTATCGAACTTCAGGTTCCCCCACCGCTCGGAGTCGATCGTGATTAACCCGGAGCGCTCCATTCTTACGTAGATATTGACCGTATCCCCGCCGGGGAGGACACGGTCGTATTTCAACCGTTTGCCGGGAGCACTATGGTTCAGGTGAACGGAAATTCCCCCGCCAGCAAGTGACCGGGCGAACCGGTCAGCGATGACCAGTTTGAGCTCATCAGCAACGGCCCGACTGAATTCCTGGTCCGTCTCGTATTTAGGATCGGATACCCGCAAAACGGCCATGGCCACGTCACGGCGTTCGTAATGGGACTGATCGCGAGTTCGTCGAAGCTTGTGTCGCTGTTTCGGGGTAAGCCACGGGTAAAGTGAATCCAGTCCGTGTTCGTAGGTAAGGTACCCGACGATCGACTCGATTTCCTCCCGGTCCTCGGTGGAAATCGATCCGGTCGGTTTGGTAACACGTCCGTTTTGGAGGATTCCGTTTTCCTTCAGGTAATGCTCGAGACGATTGAGCTGGCTGTTTTCG
>JBDGPJ010000227.1:0-1248 GCA_042219695.1 bacterium | reverse complement strand
AACGCTCCCCAGGGGCCGAAACTCACGGTAAAGATCAACAAACAAAGCGTACCGGGAATCACCTTAATATTGCGTGAATTCGTTACCAGGTAGTAGACCGTAATCAGGGACAACCACACGGAGAGCACGGTAAGCAGGTAGCGGTTTACCGTCACGCCGTAGGCGTCGATCCGAATGTAAATGGCCACCCATAACAGTACCAGCAGAGGGAGAAGTCCGTAGTAAAACATACGACCAAAGATCGAAATCCAGCGGTTCTCACGCTGATCCTGGACGGGGAAGATCAACAGTATCGATAACAGGCCACACACCGAATAGCCCGACACCAGATAGCCCACCAAGCCTTTGGGTAGCTGCCACTGTACCAGGATCTTCAGTGTGTAGAGGATAAGAATCATGAAGTAGACCGTAATCAGGGGCACCAGTACGTACTGTGTAAACATTTTTAACCCGGAGGGATACTCGTCCGATTTCTGTAACGCATCCCAATCCTCCGGGATACCCGCCAGGAAAAACCAGGTGTTGAAGATTCCCACTATGATGATCCACAACCGGGAATAGGTGGCCGAACTGATATCGACCAAAAACAGGTACTGCATCGTGGTTAAGCAAATCGTCAATCCAATGTAAATCACGGTGGTGTACAGCACGGCCGTAAGTATTCGGATAAACAGGGTTTTGTTGTACTGCCAGAACCCGTCGATCTCGCGGGTAAACACGTAAGGGGCGAAGGATACGAGCAGGTGGGTCCCCGCGGCAAGTAGTACGAAATGGTGATACACGCCCAGCAAGCTGTAGCCGGGTAACGTCTCGAAATAGAGTACGAGGCCGAGTATACCGACAAGATTGAGACCGACCTGCTGAACACGGTTTTTACAGTAGCGTTCCCCGAACAGCGTGGTGGACAACATCAGGGTGAGCCCGAGAACGAAGGTCATGATTCCCCGGCTTGCCAGCCACTCCGCGCGTTCCGTAAAATCGTAAGTAACCCAGTACAAACTGATCCCGGTAAACCCGGAGGCCATCAAAAGCACAAAGGGAAACCGTACCAGCGTACGGAAGGAAGCACGGCCCAGACGATTCAACGACTGCCACTGAAGCCAACTCATAAAATCACCGACATCCACGAAATTTCCAGTACGTTTTGATCCCTTCCCCAAATAAAATTCTGTCCAACCCGTATAATGGCTTATTCGCCGTTTGAGTTGAACTCATTTGGTACACGGAATACTTCAAACGGCTTCCTTC
>JBDGPJ010000226.1:0-2436 GCA_042219695.1 bacterium | reverse complement strand
CGGCAACGTCGATAAACACAATGGCATTCCTCCGTTTGAGGAGACGGAAAATTTCGTAAAAAAAGTTAACAAGGCGTTTGATAAGTTTAAAACCAAGGAAGACACGATCTACACGTACCGGGACAAAAACGGGATCGTTCATATCACGAACATAAAATAATGAAGTTAACGACGATAGTTCGTACCGGTGTAATGTTCAGTTTTATAGTAATGACCGTAATGGTTGGGACTATAGTCTATCCGGTTTCAGTCGAAGCGAGTATATATATCAAGGTTTCCGACACCGGTTCGATTGCGCTGTCGAGTACACCCAAAAGCAAACAATACAAACGAGTAATTGCGACGTCCGGCGGGGAAGGGTTTCAGCCGGATAAGGATAAGCTACAGGAGGCCATTGAGAGAGCAACGGGGAAAACCGGGATGCCCCCCTCGCTTATTTCGGCCATTATTAGCGCATCCGAAGACAAAGGAAGGGCTCCGATGGTGCTACCGGACACGATTGTCCGCCAACACGGTGATACCGTGCTACGGGATACGTTGAAAAACGTCATGATTGCGACTCAGTTTTTTCGGAAAATGCTTGGTCGTTACGAAGGTAACATGACACTGGCGCTTGCCGCGTATCGGCTGGGTCCGGGACCGATTGATCAGGTAGGGGGGATTCCTCCAGAATCAGGTGCTCGAGAATTTGTTAACCGGGTACAAAAGGAATTTAATAAAATTGAATCTCGTTCCGAAATCATATACACCTTCCACGACAAATCGGGAACTCTTCACGTGGTGAATATCCGGGGCAATTAACTCGGGTAATACTGTTACGAAAGGGCTTGTTGAGGAGTTCTTTTAATCGTTCTAAACCGGTTTCGTAACTGGCATGTAATACAATATATCTTCACTTCAATGTATAGTACTCGGAATCATTTTTTTGGAGGTCAATCGTGAATAACACGTACCCATACTCAGACATTGAACAAAAATGGCAGAAATACTGGCAGGATAATGATACGGACGTCGTAAAGAATGACGCCGACGATCCCTGTTATGTCCTGGAAATGTTTCCGTACCCATCCGGGAAAATACACATGGGCCACGTGCGTAACTACACGATTGGTGATGCTATAGCTCGTTACCTCAGAAAACAGGGCCATAGTGTACTCCATCCGATGGGATGGGATGCTTTTGGTATGCCGGCGGAAAATGCCGCAATCGACCGGGATATTCATCCGAGTGAATGGACATTTCAAAATATTGAAGAAATGAAGGACGAGTTGAAACGACTTGGATTTTCTTACGACTGGGACCGGGAGTTTGCCACATGTACACCGGAGTATTACCGCTGGAACCAGCGGATTTTTCTTGAAATGTTGGAGAATGATTTAGCTTACCGGGACCGCACGGAAGTAAATTGGTGTCCTGATTGTGAAACCGTTCTTGCTAATGAACAGGTGCACGACGACCTCTGCTGGCGTTGTGACACTCCCGTTGAGGGCAAACAACAGTACGGTTGGTTTTTCCGGACGACGGAATATGCCCAGGAACTTCTGGACGGTCATGACCAACTTCCTCATTGGCCCGATGAAGTTAAGCAGATGCAGAAAAACTGGATTGGGCGTTCACACGGTGCGCGTATTGATTTTGAGATTGTCGCCTCCGATGAGACTCTCGAAGCTTTTACGACCCGCCCGGATACACTTTATGGAGCTACGTTCATGGCTCTGGCTCCGGGACATCCTTTGGCCGGTAAACTTTCAGCAGGTACTAACCAGGAGGATGACGTGGAGGAGTTCCTCGATTATCTCGATGAGGCCGAGGAAACTGAAACAACGGATGGTGTGTTTACGGGGCGCTATGCCGTCAATCCCATTAATGGTGAAGAAATCCCGATTTATATTGCCGATTTCGTACTCATGGAGTACGGAACCGGGGCTATAATGTCTGTTCCCGCCCACGATGAACGAGACTTCAAATTTGCCCGCTACCATGACATTGAAATACGCCCGGTAATAAAACCCGAGGATCGTGAACTTCCCGAACCACTTCCGGAAGCCTTTACCGAGGACGGAATTATGGTGAACTCGGATCAGCACAGTGGGCTTCCATCCGAAGAGGGGCGTAAGGAAGTAGCGAACTGGCTAGACGAAGAGGAAAAAGGAGAAGCTACTGTAACCTATCGATTGAGGGACTGGGGAATCTCTCGTCAGCGTTATTGGGGTACTCCCATTCCCGTAGTTTACTGTGAGGATTGTGGTACGGTTCCGATCCCGGAGGATCAACTCCCCGTGGAGCTTCCCGAGGAGGTCGAATTTGAACCAACCGGTAACCCACTGGCATCCAACGAGGATTTTATGAAGGCGGAATGTCCTAACTGTGGGGGACCCGCCGAACGTGAAACCGATACCATGGATACCTTCGTGGACAGTTCCTGGTACTACGCCC
>JBDGPJ010000225.1:0-4378 GCA_042219695.1 bacterium | reverse complement strand
CAGGTTGACCCAATCCTCCCAGAGCTGTTTCATTGAAAACACCTCCTTAAACAAAAATTGGGCGCTTATTTTTAATTTAAATTTCATTAGGATCAGAAAAATTACCGTGGATCAAAGTAGACAATATCAAGTCTAACGATCACCAATAACTTCCATACATAGGGTAGGGGGGTATACTATTGTTGTCAATGCTATATTGAATTCTTGGAAACGGAGGTAAACGGCGATGATTGGGAGACGGAGTTGGATGAAAGTAATAATTGTCCTGGGAGGGCTCGTGGCTTTACCGGGCTTTGTGCACGCTCGAACAACGGATTCAGTGACCTGTTATGAACCGTGCTATTTTTACGTCGATCGGCTTGATACTGGTCGATTTCCCGAATTGTTAGGAACTGATGATCCCGTCGGAATCGTTTCATGGGTTCTTATCAGGGACACGGGCTCGGGACGTTCGCTAAGCGGGAGTATCGTACTGTTCCAGGAAAAACTGAGGAAGCTTCAACGGTCTCTTCCGGCTACCGTACAATCCCTGGCGCGTCACGAGTACGTCGTTCCTCGTCCGACGAAATGGTGGTCGTGGCATTTCCGTCAGTCAGGGGTTGATTCCGGCACAATTCAAACTCTCGATAGACGATTTAAACTAATCGGTAGAAATAAGAAAAAATTGCCGTCAAATATTACGTTACCGTGGGCCCAATTGGAGAGAAATTTTGGTGATTCCGGGCACCCATTGGGGGAGTATTATCTCGTTAAAACTTCTACATCATCAGTACTAAAAGACGCCCCGGAAACGCAGCGTCCGGCGAGCTATGCTATTTTTCAATCCCAGGATAAGCAGTTGATTGTCACGGGAGATCTTGCGGTCGGGGTTAATCAAATTGGACCTTCCATTCGGTTTCTCTACCGCCACGAGATGCATTTTCTTTCCCTTGCTTACAATTCTTCAATCCCGGGCAAGCGTCTTTATTTCCTCCATTTTGCTGGAGCGGGCTCCCGGGGGAAGATGATTCAGTCCGTGAAGTCTTTATTTAAATTTCTGGACCAGGACAGTAAATATAAGACGCTTCATTAACGAGGGCTTCCGACCCATGCGAAGTTGAACAGGGACCATAATAGACTACGACCTGAGCCATGGAAGAGGAGGAAGGAGGATAGAAGGAGACTGTATAGGGGAAGCCTTTCGGAGTTTGAAGCACGAAATCAAACAAATTTTTCTTGAAAATTACCTCACGGTGAATAACTGATTGATTTTCTTATTTTTTGCTTTGCGAGAAGAGGACCAAACATCACTGGATCAATCGTTTGGTTACGGAAGTAACTTGATCCCGGAGGAATTTGGCATCGATTCCCCTCTTGGTAGTGACGACGGGTGCCTGCCGGAGATAATTATTGGTTTGGGCCAGGATGAGTAAAAATTCAGCGACGTCAGCCCGTGGGATTGGACCGGCCGGGACGTCTAAATCAACGCCGTGGACGTATTCTCCGGTTCCCCTTTCGTTCGTAAGACCCCCCGGTCGTACAATTGTCCAATACAGCGGGCTCGATGCAACGAGTTCCTCCTGCCGGGCTTTGTCAGCTATCAAATCATGAAGAACCGTAACGTTCGCCAGGCGAACGTACCATGGGATTTGGCGAACGCTCGATCCTAGTCCCATCGACGTTACAACGATCAATCGGTCGATATCCGTCTCGATCATCACGTTGATAATATTTTCGGTTCCCCGCGAAACCACGTCGTCGGGATTGTTCGCCGTTCGTCCCAACAAACAGGTTACCGCATTCGCATCCTGTATGGTGGCCTCAACGGAATCCCGGTTGAGAACGTTGCCTTCAATTGTGGTCACGTCTTCATTTGCTGATAGTTTGGAGGGACGTCGGGTGAGGGCCCGGACCTCGTGATCGGCTTCAAGGGCCTTGGTGATGAGTTCTCGGCCGGTACCCCCTGTCGCACCGAAAAGTGCTATCGTCATCGTTTTTTTACCTCCCGCAGAAAGTTTTGAAGTACTTTGTTGTATTGCTCCGGCCGTTCGACCATCGGAACATGTCCGGTTCGTTTGATCGGTTTAAATTTGGAGTTCGGTATCTCATCGGCCGTCCGTTTCCCGGCTTCTACAGGAACTATCCCATCGGCTGGTCCATGAAGCACCAGAGTGGAGGAGTCGATCCTGTCCACGTTCTCGGCCTCGTAATTCCAAAATGATTTCACGATAGTCTCCCAGGCCGATCGTCTTCTGGATAAGGGATTGCATTCGAGGAAATTCTTAATCCTTTTATCTGAAGTCTCGGGATGGAAGGCGAGTTTCGCCAGTGGTTTTGCTAACCACTCCATCGGTAGCTTGTACAGCCTTAAAGCGAGCAGGAGTCTAAGCAGGGGTTTTTCCCACCACGGCGTCAGGTTGTAAATTCCCCCACCGGCGAGGACGAGTCCCCGGGGATGAAATTTTTTAGCGTATTCGACGGCAATCTCGGTACCATAACTATGGCCGTGGATCACAACATTTTTGAGGTTGTAAAATTCAACAAGTCCCCTCAAATCATCCACGTGATCAGCGAGGCGATAGCCCCTGGAGTAGGATGATCGTCCGTACCCCGATAGATTGTAGGTGAGCAATCCGTAATCGCCTTGGAAATGGTCGAGTTGACGGTACGGATTCCACAGATTTCCTCCGCCCCCATGAACGAACACAATATTGGGAGAAAGACCGCCGAGATTAAGCGCCTCAAGAAAGTAATTACTGGATATTTCTGCAAGTTCTGTTTCTGGAAGTTCTTCACGAATTTGGTTGAATGTCTTCATTGGAGATTACCGAAAATGGTATTTTTTTCAGGGTCAACCAAAATTCAGGAGAAACGGAAAGGCCCGGGTCAACCACAGAGCCAGGAGAGTAAATTGCCCGGTCATAATCAGTACGCCGACGCCGATGAGCACGACTCCGCCGGTCCGCTCCAGCCATTCAAGCCAGGGGCCGATCCGCTTTGCTCCCGCCAGCGTCAGATCGACCAGCAGGGCTGAGAGCAGAAACGGCACCCCCAGGCTCATCGAGTAGACGAAGAGGAGCAGGGCTCCTTGACCGGCCGACTGTTCCATTCCGGCCAGGGTCAGGATGGCACCCAGGATCGGGCCCACGCAGGGCGTCCAGCCCAGCCCAAAGGACATCCCCATCAGTATCGAGCCCGACCCGCTCGAGGATTCCCCCATCTGCGGACGGAACTCCCGCATCAAAAACTCGGGTCGGTAGAGTCCCGAAAGAAACACACCGAACCCGATGACCAGTGCACCCCCCACAATTTCAGCCGGACGGCGATAGGACAGAAGGGATTGGCCCAGCCAGCCCATGGCTCCGCCCAGGATCATGAAGACAACAGTAAACCCGAGCACGAACAGGCCGGTCTGCCAGAGGAGGCGAATCGTTCGTTTCACGCTTCGTTCTCCGTTTTTTAGCGACTCGACGGAGTACCCGGAGATGTAGGAAAGATAGCCCGGCACGAGGGGGAGAACACAGGGGGAGAGGAAGGATAAAATCCCCCCGGCCATGGCCATCAGTAGGCTGATCTCACCCGGAGTCATTGTTCCTTTAGTACTTTCTTGAAGAATTTTCGCGCCGGTGGTTTATCCCAGAGCCTGTATCCGATGGATTTCCCTAAAGCCCGGCCCCCGGGATCGATAATGATTGTTTCGGGGATCCCCGTGACCCGGTATTTGGTGGCGATGCTTCCGTCCCGGTCGAGGACAATCGGGAATTTAAGTTCGTGGGCCTCGACGAATTCATGAGCGGCGTTCCGGGTTTCCTGCACGTTAACGCCCAGTAGAACGAAGTTTCGATCTCGAAATGTCTTCCACAACCTGTTCAGTGAGGGCATTTCCTGACGGCAGGAGGGACACCACGAGGCCCAGAAGTTCAACACGACCCAGTTCCCACGCAGTCGACTTAGCTTCCATGTTTTTCCGTCCAGACCGGTTGCCGTAAAATCAGGGGCTTCCTTCGGTAGTCCTCCCCGGATAAACTGGAAGGACTTCAAAAATTTCTTTTCGATGGACGTGGAACCCCTTGCGGGTTCGGAGGAAGCTACGAATTGATTACGGTCCTCCCGGCCACGCCATTCCACTGCGCCCGCCTTGCTTCCCAACACGCGACTGACCCGGTCCTGAAAACTCTCTTTGGCGGCCTGGGTGTTACTGACTTCAACCAATTCCATATACAGGGGATAAAACAGAATACTGAAGACCAGCAGGAATAGACCAAACAGAATCCAGCGGCGCATGAATTTAATTCTCTCCGGTGCTCGAATTCTTGGAAGTCGAGGACAGGTGGTTAAAGACCCGGATGATGTCAGGCTTGGTCCAGTTCAGGGGACCGAGCAAGCGGGCTACCGGTTT
>JBDGPJ010000224.1:3951-5658 GCA_042219695.1 bacterium | reverse complement strand
ATTCAATTTGAGTATACAACGGAGTTATCGAAGGATTTCAAAAGAGCCATTCAATCCACTTTCAAATTATGATTATGAAAAAACAATTATATATCAATGACATTTCAATTCCAAATGAAATATTATGGAAGCCGTGTAAAAAGAAAGCGTAATGATAACGATTTAGAATGGTTTCGGAAAGGGAAATAAATTTACGTTATTAAAGGTATTTCGTAATATTGTGGAAATCTTATTCAAGGAGGCCCAGTATGAAAAAAGGTATCGACTTACGGCGTCATATCACAATGACTGAAAAGGAACATCCGGAAGCGACCGGGGAGTTCAGTCAACTTCTCAGCCAGATTACCCTCGCTGCGAAAATTGTATCCCGGGAAGTCAATAAGGCGGGTTTGGTGGATATTCTTGGTTTAACCGACGACGAGAACGTTTTTGGCGAGCAACAGGCCCAGCTGGACGTGTACGCCAATAACGTGTTTACCAAGGCCCTGATCCATAATGGTGGAGTATGTGTAGTGGGAAGTGAGGAGGAGGAAGATCCTGTAAAAGTTCGGAAAGAAGTTCTTCGAGGAAAATACGCCGTAACCCTGGATCCCCTCGATGGTTCGTCCAATATTGATTACAACATCAGTATCGGAACGATTTTTGGAATTTACCGTCGAATTAGTTCCGACGACGAAAGTGATCCCGGGAAACGGGAGGACTTATTACAGGCCGGACGAGAGCTGGTCGCGGCCGGGTACGTGATTTACGGATCATCCACGATGCTCGTGTATACAACAGGAGAAAACGTATACGGTTTTACTCTCGATTCGTCCATCGGAGAATTTCTCCTTTCCTACCCGGATATTCAAATCCCCTCCTCCGGTGGCGCGTACAGTGTCAATGAATCCTATTTCCGAAACTGGGAGAAGCCCGTTCAGGAGTCGGTAAAAGAGTTACGCAACCGCGATTATACCTCTCGCTACGTAGGGACTCTCGTTTCGGACGTACACCGAACGTTACTGGACGGGGGAATATTTATGTACCCACGTGAACCGGACACTCCCGGAAAGGAGCAGGGGAAGTTGCGTTTGTTATACGAGGCAGCCCCGCTTGCCTACCTTGTTGAACATGCAGGGGGGCGGGCAATTGACGGGGAGCGGGATATCCTTGATGTGAAGCCGGAGTGGCTTCACCAGCGAACACCACTTTTTATCGGAAGTACGGAAGCCGTAAACGTTGTGGAGGAAGAATATTCCCGCTCCGATTGTAGTGTTGCGGATCCCGTAAACTAATCCATTCTCGTCAAATGTGGTCCAATACGGGTTATCTATTCATTATTGCGGGGGCCGTGTTTATTCTGATTGGTGTGTTGATCCTGTCGGGGGGATTATCCTGGTTTGGTCAATTACCCGGAGACATTCATATTGAAGGGGAAAATTACGACATTTACTTTCCATTAGGAACAAGTCTGCTTCTGAGTCTTATACTGACGGTACTTATGTATTTGTTGGGTCGCTAAACCGTGCCCTTCGTGGATTCAGTCCGTCAGGGAACCTACGATTTGTTGGTGATAGGGGGCGGAATTAACGGTGCTGGTGTGGCTCGAGACGCCGCCATGCGAGGCCTGGACGTTGCATTATTCGAGAAAGGTGATTTTGCTTCGGGGACGAGCAGTCGATCCACAAAACTCGTTCACGGTGGGTTGAGGTACCTTGAACAGTGGGA
>JBDGPJ010000224.1:307-3935 GCA_042219695.1 bacterium | reverse complement strand
TTTGGGCTGGTTTTTGAAGCGTTACGTGAACGCCAAACCCTAAGCAAGATTGCTTCACACCTGGTGCATCGCTTACCGTTTCTGTTTCCCATTTACGACAAGGGTGGTATGCCCGGTTGGAAACTTCGACTGGGTTTGACCGTTTACGACATGCTGTCGTTATTTCGTGGAATGGGATGGCATTCCTTCCTTTCCCCAAAAAAAATCAAAAAATCGGTGTTTCCGGGGATTCGGGAACATGGATTGAAAAAAGGTGGTCTCTATTACGATTGTCAGATGAATGACGCGAGGATTGTCATTGAAAATATTTTGGATGCGGAACGACGGGGGGCTCTTGTGCGAAACTATTGTGAAGTCACGGCGGTTGATGAATGTTCCACGGTTAATGAATGGGAAGTCACAATTCAAGATCGCCGGACGGGGGAGCAATTGGATTGTCGCACTCGGAAAATTGTAAATGCGACCGGGCCATGGTCGGATCGTGTTGCCGGAGAGTGGCGGAAGGAAACCACCAATTACCTCCGACCAACGAAAGGAGTTCACCTGGTACTGCCGTCAATTCGTACTCAATCGGCGGGTTTTTTTCCGTCCGTTCATGATGATCGTTTATTTTTCGTGATACCCTGGCGAGGAAAAACTCTGGTGGGAACCACGGATACCGATTACAAGGGGAATCCCGATGACCTGGGAGTTTCCACGGAAGATCGCGATTACCTGTTGAAAAATGTGAACAAATACCTGGAATACAAAACATTTTCGGAATCCGATATTCTGTATGATTTCGCCGGTCTTCGTCCATTATACTCCCCGGGAAATGGAGCTCCCGATGAGTCAAGCGTCTCGCGTGATCACGAGATTCTCGAGGAACGGGACTCCATATATTCAATCGTGGGTGGCAAATACACAACGTACAGGGCGATAGCCGAGGAAACGTTGGAGGTTATGGGAGCTCCGGGGGATTGCTACACTGATAAGAGGATGCTTCCCGGAGCCTGGGAATCGAAACGTCGTCGGAAAGTTATGAGAAATTCCCTCGAACTATCCGGTGATTTCAATCCCGAACAAATCCATGAGCTCATGAATACGTACGGGGGTCAAATCATTCAGGTACTCCGAGAAACCAAACAGTTTGAGGATGCCCTCGACCCAGTGGTGAACTCGGAAGAAACCCTTAAAGCACAGGTTTATTACGCCGTACTCAAGGAACATGCACATGACGTAGACGATGTCATCAGACGCCGTTCTAAGTTATTTATGAGGGGAAGTGATTCACCCGAACTGACGAAACAGGTTCGTCATTCCATGCAACGTGCCCGGGAATACAGTGATCGTTCAGGTTTGTAACTCGGGGGTTAAATTCAGCTTAATAGACAGCAATCCAAAAACATTATTTATAACGTGGGCAATGATTGGTGCCCAGAGGGTACCCGTGTATTCGTAGATTCCTCCGAATGCAAAACCCATTACAATGGCGTAAATTCCGTACGGAATCCCTTTTTCCCCCCAGATGTGAATGAGCCCAAACAGTACGCTCGCGACAATAATTCCTAACTCCGTTTGGATCCATCCCCGGAATAAGATCTCTTCGGCCAATCCGGACATCACAGATACGAAGACAATGTCCTCAAGGCTGAACCATTTAAATTTATCGAGTAATGCTTCCGCAAAAGGACGATATATCAGTCGGTAGAGGGGGTTTTTTTCTCCGCCGGGAAAGATCAGGATTACATGGGTGAGAAACATTAAAATTCCCGTAATAAGACCGACGCCAATGGAGAACGGCTCGAAAGAGAAAAGAACCTCCCAATCGAGTTCGGACCCATAAATACCACCGAGGCCAATAAGACCGACGATTCCCTCCAGAATCAGGATCGTCATGGTGAGTTGATTGGCGAACTGTTTCTTAATTTCCGGGTCGGGGTCCTCCGGGAATTCGGGTTCCTCTCCTCCCGGGGACATGTCGGGTAATCCTATCAAGGTTTATGGAACGTTAGCCGTACTGTTGTTCGAAAGACTTCATGAAGTCAACGAGGGTTCGGACACTTTCGACGGGGAGACTGTTGTAAATGGAAGCTCGGCATCCCCCCACAGTACGGTGTCCTTTCAAGCCGATCATTCCTTTTTTAGCGGCTTCCTCGGCAAATTGTTCCTCGAGTTCTTCTTCGAGAAGGCGGAACGTTACATTCATCCGGGAGCGGCTTTTCGGTTCGGCAACACCGCGGTAAAAATCCGAGGAATCGATAACGTCGTAAAGCAAGTCCGCCTTTTTCCGGTTGCGTTCCGCAATGGATTCGATTCCCCCCTGATCCTGCAACCATTTCATGACCAGGTTAATCATGTAAATCGTGAAGACGGGAGGTGTATTATGCATAGAATCTTTTTTAACGTGGGTATCGTATCTCAACATGGTAGGAACACCGTCAGGCGTTCGATCAACGAGGTCCTCCCTGACGATTACGAGGGTTGCTCCGGCGGGACCAATATTTTTCTGCGCACCCGCATAGATAAGACCAAAATTTGAAACATCAACCGGTCTACTCAATACATCGGAGGACATATCGGCGACGAGTGGGACATCCCCCGTACGTGGATACTCAGACCACTGGATCCCCCCGATCGTTTCGTTCGAACAAATGTGGAGATAGGATGCATCCGGGTCCACCTCATGGGAATCAAAGTCGGGGATGCGGTCATAACCCGTGTCCTGACTTGAAGCTACAACCTCGTGTTCGACATCCTGTATTTGAAGTTCGGTCAGTTTTTTTTGTGACCATCGACCGGTGTCCACGACCTGTACGGGCCCATTAGTGGCTATATTCATGGGGATCATGGCAAACTGAGTACTGGCCCCACCCTGGAGAAATAGAACGTGATAGTTATCCGGTACCTCCCACAGATTTCGTATCCGATTGACGCATTCATCTACGGTATCCTCCCATTCGTTGGACCTGTGGCTCACTTCGAGAACGGACATTTTCTGATTTTTAAAGTCCATGAATTCATCACGAGCTTGTTCAAGGACGGTTTCGGGCAGTACGGCGGGTCCCGCGTTAAAGTTGTGAGCACGTTCGATATCGGCTTCAATCGTAGGCATGGCTATATCACCTTATCCAGAAGTTGTTAAATTGGTTTATTCAAAGAAATTATGAAAACCGTGTTCTTTATTAATTCAGTACACTACCATAATCGATACGCAACCGGTATATTCGTAAGAAACCACTGTTGCGATTAATCAAAATGATTAGGAGCAATTCACGTGAGAAAAACGTATCGTAACGATTCACTGGGGCTTTTAAAAGTGGTAAGAAATCGGTATCTTGAATTAGTGATGTGAAGGATCGTTCAGCCGTCAGCGGTCAGTATTCAGCTTAATACAACGACAAACCTCAACTGTTATCGGGTTTCGTTTCAAGCCGACCGCTGAAAGTTGAGTGCTGATAGCGGTATAATGTTACACGAATGAATATTTGATTCGAGGTGTAAAATGATGGAAGTCAAGAAGGAATCACAAATCAATGAGGTGCGCCAGGAAGAATTGGGTGTGGAAAACTGGTCCACCTGGTCCAAGCCGGAAAGCCGTTTTGAATGGAGTTATTCCGACTCGGAGACGTGCTATATTCTGGAAGGA
>JBDGPJ010000224.1:0-297 GCA_042219695.1 bacterium | reverse complement strand
CGATGGCTCCGAGGTCACGGTGGGAGAGGGGGACCTCGTTCAGTTTCCGGAAGGCCTGAATTGTGTTTGGGATATAACGTCCGATTTGCGGAAGGTTTTTACCTTTGAGGACGTGGATGTGAGTGAGGAAGGATCCATTCCCGTTTCCTGAGTATTCGTTTCCTTTCAAGCCGAGTGTTATACCGATAGTCTTATTTTTGACCGATACAGACAAATCAGGAGGATGTTATGCGTAAAAAAATATTTATTATACACGGCATGGGGGAGAAAGACGGGTTGGGTAAAGAATCGGGAGGG
>JBDGPJ010000223.1:2531-12271 GCA_042219695.1 bacterium | reverse complement strand
GGCGGAGGCCGGGGGTTCAAATCCTCCCGGGCGCACTATTTCTCCCTCAAATCGGACGGTTTCTTTCATGGTATACATCTTTCTGGGGCTTTTACTGCTTTTCCTTGTCATTCTCACCATAGGCCTTACCGTCGGAGGGGGTTCATCTCCAACAACTTCTTCTCAAGTGGCCCTCGAAGAAATTGACGACCTCGATAAATTAGTATCTCGGGCGGAGTCACACGAAAACAACGGTGAATGGGGAGAAGCCATCAAGGCCTGGAGCCGTTACCTCGAACTGGAACCAGAATCCTTCGATGTCATGTTCCGACGGGGGCACGATCATTACCGGGCCGGAGATTACGAGTTTGCCATTGAAGACCTCGAACGGGTGCTGGAAGAGCTGGATGACCCTCCTTCCCAAATACGCCTTTACCTGGCACGATGCTGGGGACAGTTGAACCGTCATACCCAATCCCTTTCCTATTTTCGTGATTACATTGACGAACATCCCGAGGACATCAAAACAGCCTTCGAGGCGGCCCGTTACGCTCGAAACCAGGGGAAGTTCCAGAATGCCCGGGAAATCTATCGTACCATTCGTGATCATTCGGAACATGGAGACAATCAATACCTTAAATGCATGCTCGAACTGACAGAAACTGCTATCGACGAGGGAAACGCCGAAACGGCCTCCAAGTACATCGACGAATTAAAAGAATTTCGTCAAACAGGGGAATTCACCAATACTCAGGAACTTCAGTACTTATACGCCATGGCCCGACTCCAGGAGCTAAAGGGGAACCAGCCGGACGCGGATCGACTCTATCGAAAAATTTACGAGCGAAATCCCGAATTCCGGAACGTGACTGAGATTGTCGAGGATCAGATCGCGGAAATGAGTCAATCGGAGCTCATCAAGAAATTTCTCAAAATGAATCGTGATGACCTGGCTGAACTCTGTGAAGAAATTGTTAAAAATATGGGTTATGAACCCCTGAAATCCATTGCTAACAATCCCGAGGAAATTGATGTACACGCACGCGAGCGTGCTCAGATGCTGAAGGTGAACAGGATTTTGATTGCTTTTAAGCAATGGAAGGAAACTCTGGGGGAAATGCCGGTTAAAGAGTTCGAACTTAAAATGATGGAAGACCGTTTCGATCAGGGATACCTTGTTTGTCCCGGCGGATTCAACCACCAGGCTCAGGAATACGCGGATGACAGCCCGGACCTAAATCTTATGGGTCCTGAACAATTGTTAAAAAAATTACCGGATTCCGAACATTTTCTTTTTGAATAACTTTCTCGTCCATAGAAGGTTTCTGCCGAGATAAATTAATACGTTCAAGAAAGACAACAATATGAACTTTCTTGGTTCATATTGTGTATTTTGCTTGTGACCTTATGACATTTCTGAGTCAGATTTACCAGTATCGACGTGGATGAATTTCTGCGAATATTCCGTATCATAACGAATGAAACGGCAAACGATTTCTGGACAAAGAAAATTCGTCAAAACGAACATGTACGATATCAACCAAACTTTTTCTTCCCGTTTCCATATGAGGAGAAATTCGATATACTGAACGAGTTCATCGTGAGTGCCTTTCGGTTACTTCCTTCCACTATTAATCGATCGGAATTGAAGTTATCGGAAGGCGTGCACGGTGGGGGATTAGCGGTCCCCTGTACTCGAAAACCGCTATACGCGAGGCCCATGCTTCGAACGCGGATAGTGCCGTGTAAGACCGCTACGTACGACCATGTTGACGGCTGAGCCCTGCGGATTCTGGAGCTCCGAACTCCGTCAGGACCGGGAGGTAGCAGCGGTAAGGAGTGCCCCGAATGCTGCAGGGGGTCTTGGTCCGAGTGGCTCTGCGTGGTATGGCTTACAACGCGCACTATTCAACTTCGAAGCGCACGCTATTTTTTTATCCCCCGAAAAAACGTCCCAGGATCAGAATGATTGTTATAGAACCATACAACATCAAGACACTATAAACGTATAATCGCATCCCTTTTTTTACTGTAGCAGGTGTTGCCGGAGCCCCCTTTTCATTAATCATGGGCTTTTTCACAGTACGACCTTCATACGTATTTGTACCTCCCAACGTTACTCCCAGTCCCCCCGAAAAACAGGCTTCGGGATGAGCCGCGTTCGGACTCAGGTGATTCAATCGGTCCTGCCAGCCCACACGCCACGTTTCGTATCCACCAACTTGACTGACATATGAACTCACTGTAATGACCACTACCGATAAGCGAGCCGGAAGCCAGTTCATAACATCGTCCAAACGTGCCGGTACTGTCCCAAATTCCCGGTACTTATCATCCCGATAACCAACCATTGAATCCATTGTGTTAACTGTTTTAAATATCACCATACCCAGAGGCCCTCCCACCATGTACCAAAAACAGGGAGAAAGCACACCATCGAGGTACCCCTCCGCCGTAGTTTCAACCAGCGCTGTAGACATTTCACTACGATCCAGCTGTTTCGTATCACGACCGACAAGTTTGTTCAATTGAACGCGGGCCTTTTGTAAATGATGTTCCTCGAGGGAGTCCAGAACCTGTTGAACTTCAGTTAGGAGATTACGAAAAGAGACACTCGTCCAAATTAAATACGCACCCACGACATGACCGAACCATACATGAATGTAAGAACAACCTATAACAACGAGACCAACTCCAACGGCAATCAACACCGGCAAACCTATTCCTAAAACGGATCCCCACATAAACGGATTACCGTGTCCTTCACGCCAACGATCAAACCACTCAATAAGGAACCCAAATCCTCGCACAGGATGAGGTAACCAGTCTGGATCCCCCAGTATTCCGTCGAGTACGATCCCTACCAAAAACACTACCGGATTGGGAATTAAGCCGAAAAACATGTCGAGGGACTTACGGTTTTTTTGAGGGCTTCCAAGAACTCACGGTTGGTCGATTCACGTCGCAGGGAAAAACGAATCCAATCCTTATCTATATTCGTAAACGTAGACGCGTCCCTTATACAAAATCCTTTTTTCGCGAGTTTTTTACCAATGTTTTTTACCCTGGCCTTTATAAGGAATAAATGACACTTACTGGGATACAACTCAACGTTTCCCAGTGAAGTTAACGTCGTCATGACATACTCATAATTGTGATTTAGCCAATCCCTGGTTTGACTACGAAACTGTTTATTTTCAAGAGCCTGTCGCGCCTGTACTAACGTTCCTCGCTCACAGGGCCACGGGTTTTGTCGAAGCCGTAGGGATTCAATTAAACGGGAGGACGCTACCAGATAACCGATTCGTCGACCGGGGATGCCGAAAAACTTTGTAAGCGACCGTAAAACAACGAGGTTGTCGTATTGATCCACCAGGGGAATTGACGTTTGATGCGGCTCCAGGGAAAGCGACATATAGGCCTCATCCAAAACAACTATAGTATTTAACTTACGAGCGGTACGAATGATTTTTTTGATTTGATCCTGGGCTAAAAGCTGTCCCGTAGGATTATTTGGGTTGCATAGGATACAAACATCCGGTTCTTTTAATCGCAGGGACTCGATAAGTCCCTCCAGGGAAGGTTCTTTCCTCCAGAACCAGTGGGTTTGAACTCGAGCAACGGCCTTAAACATGTCTTCAAACTCAGTAAATGTCGGTGTGGTGACAAGGATATCACTATCGGAAAATTGGCTTACAAGCAGGGATATACTTTCCCCGGATCCGGCGGTTGGAAGAATATTTTGGAAAGGAATTTCCAGGCGGGATGCCACTGTCTTACGAAATTGACGCCGTTCCCTGTCCGGATAACTTCGCGTCTGTTGATTGGAACTTCCCTCCTGAAATGAATTGGGTGGACCCAGTGGATTAATGCTAATACTAAGATCGTTCTCCTCCCCGGAATGACCTCCATGGGGCCGTCTCACTGTACCCATTTTCTTAACATCCAAAATAGGGACCCCTTTACCAGGCCTGATTCAAAGGACGTCCAGTATGGAATTTTCGATAATGGAACGTACAGCAACCAACCCAGTGTCTGTACTATCACGATCCAGGCGCCACATACATCACCGGTTATCTGGTTTAGATCTTGTTCGATGACGTACATAAATATCATGGTCAAAACAGGAAACAATATCCACAATAGCATGGTCACCGTGGGATCTACGGCTAATATTAATAAAAAGGATATTAACCATGGAGTGATGGAATACATTGAAGTTGAGCCTGATGAAAACTTGGCCCCCAATCCACCATCTTCTTTTGTATTCGCTCCCAATAATATAACCGCTTGAACTGTCCCAAGCATCGGCAGCATAATCATTCCGATAATGAACCATCGTAATGGAAGCTCTAACATGCAAAATACCTGGATTCCTATCGCAGTCAAAATCGATAGGAGCCCCATCACTCCCACACAGGAATCCTTCATGATATTATGACGTTCATCTGGATGGCTTCCCCCGTGTAAACCATCCACAAAATCACTGAGACCGTCCAGATGGAAGGCATCTTTAATCCACACCAACATGATCAATGACAATACTCGAGACAGGTGATCCGACCAGAGGGGGCGCAAAATTCGAGTATAGGTGATGACAATCAGGATCCCCACCACAAATCCCACAACGGGGAACCACACCACGGATTGAGAAAATTTTTCGCGATCACGAATGTCCGGTTGTGGTAACGGTATCCGTACCAAAAACGTAATCGCCAACCAGAGCGACTTCATCGGTTAGTGGCTCCGTCCTCGATCACTTTGTCCAACCTTCCCATGCAATTAAAAAGCTCGTGAGCAGCTTCCATAATATTCATAGCTAAAACAGCCCCCGTTCCTTCACCCAATCGCATATCAAGTTCGAGTAATGGGGCCAGATCGAGGTACTCGAGAATCAGGGAATGAGCGGGTTCAGGCGAACGGTGACCCGGGATCACCACTTCTTTTACATCGGACTCGATAGAATGTGCCACGAGAAGTGACGAAGCTGTAATAACCCCATCCAGAACCACGGGTACATCGTGTTTTGTAGCTTCCAGTAAAAGTCCTACGTGGGCGGCATGTTCGAAACCTCCTGAACACCTCAATACGTCTCTGGGGGGGCGATCACGAAGCTCATGCATTTTGATAACGTCGTGGACGACTTCAATTTTTCTCGAAATCTGTTGCTCCGACAAACCTGTACCCGGTCCAACAACCGACTCAGGAGGACGTTCCAGGAAAACTGAACTTAACACCGATGAGGGAGTTGTGTTCCCAATCCCTATTTCTCCAAGCCCCACCAAAACATGTCCATGTTTTTTGGACTCGTGAAAGACATGTCTCCCTACATTAATCGCATCATTGAGCTGTTCCTCGTTCATGGCAGGTGACTTACGAATATTTTTTGTCCCATTCGCTACGAGTTCGGAATCTTGTTGCCAGTCCGAATAGGACCCCACATTCCACACTTCACAGGAAACATTCGCCCACTCCGCTAATACAGACACAGCCGCCTCCTTACCGTTAATGGAAGAAATCATTTTCTCCGTAACGGACGGCGGATACGCACTTACGTTTTCTTCCGTTACCCCGTGATCACCCGCAAATACCTGGATGGATGCTGGCCGAACAGTCGGTGAACTTGTCTTTTGTATTTTACCTATTTTTCGTAAAACCGTCTCAAGTTGTCCCAGGCTCCCGGGAGGCTTCATTAGTGAATCCCATTGCTCCTGAATCATTTCTCCCACCATCACAATATCTCCAACATTTTTAAAATTTTAAAAGTTTCAAACGTTTATCGTTCAAATTGCTGTTTGAAATTCTGTATCGCATCATAGATATCATTACGTTTAATGTGGATGTAACTGGTTTGACCCTCTTTTCTAATAAATACAAGATCCAATTCCTTAAAATTATCAAGATGATAATCAATGGTACTTAGAGAACGTTCCAGTTCATCCGCCAATTCTCCGCTAGAAATGCCATCGTTGGCTCCAATGAGATTTAACATGCGATACCGTAGAGGGTTTCCCATTACCCTGTGTACACGGGATGCCCTGAAATCCGATTCCGGTAAATCTACATCTATATTACTATCAAAATCTCCCATGAATTACCTCCGACTTATCGTCACTTAGATACTTTTAAAATTTTAAAAGTTTTAAGGTGGTCATTCTAATTTGTTGGGGATGCCCGCCGTTACCTCGATAACCGTACTGGATTTCTCGGCTATAAGTTGATGAACCGATCCCAAAACATCGTGAAACTCCCTCGTATCCGAATTCGACGGGATAATTGTTCGATTCGCCAATGCACTAACCACAATCCAATAGCTTTCCGAGGGGCTTATGATTTTGAGCCATTGAGTTATTTTCTCCTGAATTTCAGTTTGGGACCGATCGCCAAGACGATCCGAGACCCATAAACTCAAATCATCCCATAAATATAAATGATCCGATTTATTTTTCGCCTGGCGTGCGATTTTTAGAATATCGTAACCGGGAGAACGTGTTTGCCAGTCCTCAGGGCGCCGCGAGCGATGGTTTTGTATCCGCCGTTCCATTTCTTCATCCACCGGGCGGGCCGTCGCCAAGAACGTGACTTCCCCGTCAAATTTCTCGGCTTCCTCACGAGCAAAATTGGATTTCCCGCTTTTAATGCCACCAAGAACGAATGCCAATGAGCCATCATCGAATAGGTTCAATATTCAATACCCGGCTGAGCTTTTACGCCCTGTTCTTTAAAGGGATGTTTTATAAGTTTCATTTCGGTTACCAAATCAGCAACTTCGACCAATTCATCCTTAGCCCTACGACCTGTTACCACCACGTGAAGATCTTCGTCCCGACTCATCAAAACCTCCTTGACCTCTCCCAGATCGAGCAATTCATCACTCAACACAATGTTTAACTCATCAAGCAAAACAAAATCATAGTCGTCGGATTCAATAAGCTCGCGGGACTTCTCCCAGGCCTTCTCAGCCGCACGGCGATCCTTCTCGCGATCCTGGGTTTCCCAGGTGAATCCTTCCCCCATACGATAAAAATCCACTCGCTCGGGAAAATATTCGTCAAACACTACCTGTTCGGCCGTCTCCATGGTGCCTTTGACATACTGCACAATCCCGACATTCATACCATGACCCACGCATCGTACCACCATTCCCATGGCTGAGGACGTCTTCCCTTTGCCAGCCCCCGTATTCACAATGAGCAACCCTTTTTCTCGATCATTTTCGGAGTACATCTTGTCCTTGGCTTGCTTAATCTTTTTCATTTTTTCTTCGTGATCAATGTTGGACATCACGTTCCACCTCAAGTCATTAAGAATATTTTGTGTGCTGACATGGCATCGCGCTACAATCGTTTAAGATCATCGAAAACAACATCCGCCCCAATTCCTCTGATCTTCAACTTCAATAACAACATTTTTTAGGGATTAATTAACCGGAAAACTCGAAATTACTTAGAATCAACTCCATGCTCAACAACTTCAATTAATCGAGTTATTAACAACTCTGCTCTTTAACCGGTTAAACCACCTTTAAATTCACTGCTAACAAACACTCATATTCACAAGTGCTTCGAATCGAATGTATTTGAGAAGTTTCTAGTTGAACAATTCCCAAATTACATCAGGCAACACGTCGAGATAGATCTATATATTCACTGTCCGTCAGTTTGTGGAGTTCGGACATAGACCCCCATTTTTGGTCGGGTGTACTCGTATCGATAAAATGAACGACAGTTTGATGAACCAATTCATAAATAATTGATCGTAAAGAACGATCAACCTCAAACCGGCCATCCGACATCATATACAGGTGGATTTGACTCCGTGGCACAAAATTCTTGATATGCCCCACGAGGTTCAATGCAGTCTTCAAACCATCACTAACAGGGGTATTCCCCCCAGCCTGTAGTGTCTTAACTGTATTCACGGCGCGAGAAATTTGATCCGTCGGTTGTAGCAATACTTCAGCACCGTTGGCTCGAAAACCAATCAAACTGATCTTTCGATTCTCACCGATGGATTGAAGTTGCCGGACCATTGAACCCTTTAACCAGCCAAGCGTGTTTCCACGCAACATTGAACCACTTGTGTCCAGTACGTATAGATCCAAGCGATCCGATCGAAGCCGTGCTTTGAACCGAACATCCTGAGGTTCTAACCTCGATTCCACGGAGCCAGGAAATTGGCGTTGTATCATTGCACGAATACTTTCCACCGGACTGAACCGACCGTAATCAGGGCGTTTTCTACGAACTTGATCCAATCCACGGTGGTAACGAATTTCGGGGACTACATGGTTCGAATTCACCGTGGAATCTTTCGTTTCAAACGCCTGGCCTTTCAGAGTGGCTTGATCTTGTTTCCCCGAACCACTTGACGTTGTTTCCCGTTCTTTTGAATGCGAACGTTGCTGAGAGGAACCGTCTTTACCGTTTGTGGATGACGATCGACGGGACGGCCGATCGGGTGAAGGAGAGTCAGGGCCGGGGTTTCGGCGGTGGGCAAGGGACCAGTTTAACGCCATCTCGAGATTGTCGTTACTGACTTTGAATTCTCCTTCCCAGGCTGATAGTGCACAGGCCGTTCGTGACGCCACGATATCGGTACGATGCCCATCGACGTTCTCCTCCAGTGCACGCTCGGAAATACGTCTCCGCTGGCGTGAACTTAACTCCACCTCGGATAGAATCTCACGTGCATTGATCACAGCTTGGCGTAATTGTTCCTGCTGTTCCCTCCACGACTCGTAAAACGAGACCGGGTCCTTTTCAAATTGTTGGACGCGCCGAACGAGAGTGGTTCGACGATCGGGATCCTGGACCTGGTTTACATCCACACATAATCCAAAACGATCACTCAACTGAGGTCTCAGTGAACCTTCCTCCGGGTTCATCGTTCCCAGAAGAATAAAATCGGAGGGGTGTTCAAAGGACACTCCATCCCTCTCGACATGGTTCCATCCCGATTCCGAAACGTCCAAAATCGAATCCACAAGCCGATCCGGAAGTAAGTTGACTTCGTCCACGTAAAGAATACCCCTGTGAGCGCGGGCCAATATCCCCGGCTGAAACGCGACTTGCTCATCCGACATTACCCTCTCAAGATCGATCGTTCCCAATACCTGGTCAATGGAAGAACCCAGCGGTAAATTGGCAAAGGAAGGCTGACGAGTCACTTTGGAAACAGGTTCTTCACAATACGGGCAGTCTTCCCAAATTTGTTCGGGGTTGCATCGATACGGACAACGTTCTACTACACTTTGCTCGGGGAAGACATCAATTAAGCCACGCGCCAGGGTCGATTTACCTGTTCCACGCGGTCCTCGGATGAGTATCCCCCCAATGGATGGATCCACCGCATTGACCAACATAGCTTTTTTTAATTCCTCGTGTCCCACAACTGCTGAAAATGGATACTGTGTTTTGGACAACTCCATCAACTCCAAATACTGGTCAAATTAAATCCTTCGCTTTGTAAAAAATTCGTATTGACGAATCATTCTCCATGACGATTAAAAATCGTTTCATCGGTGTCTTGACTGTTTTGAACTATCAAACGGGGCTTTTGAATTAACTCGTCGTACGCTCTCGATACCCTTCCGACGAGCGCAAAACGTCCTTGATTTGATCGATCATGTCTTCCGGTGGATTCTCCCACATTCCACGATCATCGGCCTCGAGCATTTTTTCTCCTATATCCTCGATAGCCCACTGATTATGTTCTTCAAGAAAACGGCGATTTTCCTCGTCGAGTAGAAAATCCCGGGC
>JBDGPJ010000223.1:0-2521 GCA_042219695.1 bacterium | reverse complement strand
GTACATTGAATCGGGAATGGCCCCGGTGGTGGCATCGTAACCAAACACGTAATCAACCGTGGCAGTCATTTCAAACGCTCCTTTGTAACCGTGGTCTCGCATAGCCTCCTGCCACGTGTCATTGGCCACACGGCCGTGGAACGTTCTTGCGGCTTCCTGCCGGAAACTACGTACCGAGACGTTCTCCGGATCGTGAGTATCGGTAACGTACAGCTCAGGTTCTGAATCGGATTGATCTTGTACCGCGGCGGAAAATCCTCCGTGATACTGAAAATAATCGTCACTATCAAACAAATCGTGCTCGTGGTTGTCCCGGTTCTGAGATATCATTTCCACACTGGATAATTGTCGATCCAGTGAAGCCCTGGATTGAGTTGCCTCAACATCCTCATCGTATGACCACTTCCCCCAGGTTCTAAACGCCTCGGAAAGGTCGGATACATCCTGCCAGTTTCCCTGCTCGATAAGGGGATACAAACCCGCACCGTAGCACCCGGGTTTACTCCCAAACACACGGCGTGGAGATTGATCGGGTTCCTGTTGTACGTGCTGTCTCAGGTGATTTTGTATATGATCGTCGGAAATATCGGCGGCGGTTTGTATTCCTTCGTTGATCAGAGTTACAAGGTGTGGAAAAGCATCACGAAAAAAACCACTGATTCGAATAAGTGGATCCACCCGGGGATAATGACGCTCGGACGCAGGGATGGGTTCCACCCCGTCGACGCGATCTCCCGACGTCCAACAAGGCCGCACACCTACCAGTGCCAGTGCTTGAGCCACGTCCTCACCTCCGGTTCTCATATTAGACGTCCCCCACAAGACAAGTCCAATCCGTTCGGGGTATTGGCCCTCGTCCTCACGGTAACGCTCGACCAGCTTTCGGGCCAGTTCACGCCCGGTCACCCAGGCGTCTCGTGTCGGCATTCCTCGCACATCACGGCTGTAAAAGTTGCGTCCCGTCGGCAAACATTCCAACCTACCCCGTGTCGGTGCTCCGGAGGGACCGGGATCGACAAATCCCCCGTCTAACATCCTCGATACCGAGTTTAATTCCCGGGGAACGGAATCTAACACCGGAATTAACTCATTCGCTACGATACCATCGAACTCCTCCGGGCGGTCCAAAATTTCTTTTAACGTCTTACGATTGGAATCATCGGGAGCTAATGATTCGAGGTAATCCACCTTTCGCTTTTGGTCGGGAATCGTTCCCAGGGTATGGAGCCCAGAACGGGTGTCATACCCATCGAGATCATCCAGAAAGGTCTCGACCTTGTTTGGCCATTCCAAACGATCGTATTTTTCCAACCCCAGCTGATCAACCAGCCCACACCGATGTAGTTCCTCGTAATATTCATCGGATTCCGGTTCATTCTCCATCAAGGAAATTAACTGTTCAAATCGATCCGGTACGGATGTCTTTCTCTGAGGTGCCGGTAAATGATCAACTATAACGGCTGAAGTGCGTCGTTTGGCCTGAGATCCCTCACCAGGATCGTTTACGATAAACGGATACACCAGCGGTACATCATCTCTTAACAGTTCCGGCCAATCACGCCTGGATAGGCCCGTACTGCGACCCGGAAGCCATTCCAGCGTCCCATGTTTGCCCAGGTGAATCATGGTGTCGGCGTTAAATTCACGGGTGATCCAGCGATAAAACGCCACGTAGGAATGAGGAGGTGGTAGTTCAGGATCGTGATAAACGGCATTGGGATCCTCGTCGTATCCACGAGGAGGTTGTATCAGCACGATCACGTTACCGAACCGAATTCCCGGTATAGGAAAACCACTGGAGTTCGCCCGGGGGGACCGGGATGGATCTCCCCACTGATCCAGTAGCTGTTCCCGGCAGGTTTGCGGTAATTCACGGAGGTAATCACGATATTGTTTCCAACCTAAATAATCAGCACAGTCCCCTGATGAAATCGGAGGATTGGAGTCAAATTGTCCCCGTTGAACCAACTCTTCCATCAATTGTTGAGGAGACGAAGGCAACGATCCCGTTTTATAACCTTCTTCCTTCAGATGATTGAGGAGTTTCAGTAAACTGGCCGGCGTATCCAAGCCCACCGCATTCCCCACCCGGGCACGAGACGTTGGATGATTGCCAAGTACAATGGCAACCGAACGATTGGGCGTGTTCAACGACGTGGTCTGAATATCATGTTTTATCTGGTTTATACCGGCATCAATTCGATCGACGTCCGGCTCGACCGTTACAACGGTCCCATCAATGGTTTGCTCGTATTCCGGTTCTCCCTTGAACCCGACCACGGGACCGGCAATTCGCCCGTCAAATTCGGGTAGGGTAATTTTCATAGTAATGTCCTTCGGTCCCAGTCCATCCCGATCCGAGTGTCTCCATTCGGAACGAGTATTCGAACTAATCACCCATTGATACCAGGGAACATTGAGCTGTTGAAACCCCTCCCAAAGTTGATTCGGATCGGACGCCGAAAACCCCATCAGGGAAATCACGGCATCCACCGTGGGTTGCTCTTCTTCCAGAGCGTAC
>JBDGPJ010000222.1:3802-16550 GCA_042219695.1 bacterium | reverse complement strand
AAAGTCGATAAATTCTAAACAGGCCGAATATGCCAGGCGATCGGCGTATTCATTTCCCCGAATCGTAATCACATCAATTTCTTCCTCGGGAACTTGATTGGAAACGAAATGGGAAAGTAACCGGGACTTCCCCACTCCCATCTCCCCAAGAACCAGTTCAACACGGGGGGATTCGTCGGAGTGCTTCCTTAACCCTTCAACACTGTTGGAAAGTTGCTTGAATTCTTCTTCGCGTCCCACAAAAGGTAAGTAAAATTCAACGTCGTCTCCCGAATCACTTCCCATGGCGGATACATCTTCCTTTTCACCCTTCACTCGAAATCCGGTAACTGGTTCAGATACTCCCTTCAAATTCAATTCACCAACGGGTTTGAGTTCGAATCGTCCCCGTAATCGTCGTTGAGTATCCTTCCCGATCAGGAGTTCATTTTGATCCGTTTCCGACGTTAACCTCGCGGCGATATTGACACCGTTCCCCATCACGGAAAAATCGGAGACTTCCTCCCCCCCGAGTTCCCCGGCCACGACATCTCCCGTATTGATACCAATATGCAAAGCGACCTCCTGGTCTTTCTCGTCGGAAAATGCACTCACGGTATCAAGCATATCCAGCCCACACCGCACGGCACGCTCGGGATCGTCGGCGTGGGCCCGGGAGGCTCCGAACAGCACCATCATCTCGTCGCCAACGTACTTGTCGATCTCGCCGTCGTATCGCTGGGCATCTTTTTCGAGACGGGAAAACAGATCATTCATCCATTCCTGTGTGGTCTCGGCGCCAAGCTTCTCGGTTAGTTCGGTAAACCCGGAGACGTCGGCAAACAGCACGGTGACGTTACGCTTCGTGGACCGTGTCTGCACGGCTGACTCTGAACCGGTCTCCGTCGTGGAGGTTTGTTTTTCCTCAACTTTTTCAGTAGTTGGAGTGGAGTGAGATTCATCGCCGCTTGAAGAGCTTTCTGAGGAATCCGGTTTTCCGGAAGGGCCGGAAGGGGGAGGAGCAGGAGCGTCCGAGCCAAATTCCTCGAATTCACGTGCTATCTGCCATTGTTCTTCCCCTTCCTGACATAACTGTAGCTCGAGATAGCCGTCGAACTCCCTGATTTTTTCGGGAGGGGTAGGGTCCCTGCACCGCATCGTCTCGGTACACGTAATACCGTGCCATCTTCGGAACACTCCTGATGTATAACAATCGGAGATCTATAAGAGTAACCTAACGATGCCATGCTTCCGCGGTGTATAATGATTTTTAGGATAAGGACTGGAAAACAACTATCAAAGTATTTTTTACGTTATCAAAAGTGAAAATCAGGGAATAATTCTACTATCCGGGAAATACAACTGAATAAAAAGTAGAGTGAACTTACCAGGTTTATGGACTAACAATCCCCTGAAGTACGATTTAGAAGTGAGCACCTAATACTAAGAGCTACTGTAAGAACGGGTTGTTTGACTGTTCGTGTTCGATGGTGGTTTCCGGACCGTGTCCGGGGTAAACGGTGGTTTCCTCGGGCAATGGGAAAATAGACTGACGAACGGAGTTGAGTAATTTCTGGTGGTCTCCGCCGGGAAGATCCGATCGGCCAATTCCCTCTTTAAATAACGTGTCTCCGGTGAATAGAACTGCCTCGTTTTCGAGGTACAGGCTCACACTTCCACGGGTATGACCGGGAGTATGTACGACTTCTACGTCCGTGTTCCCAATTGAAAGGTCATGACCTTCAAAAGGTTTCGAGGCGGCGAATTCTACGCGTTTCCCCATCCAGGTAGACATGTTTTGATCGGCATTGGCAAGCATCTCACGGTCTTCGTCATGACAGTATATCGAACAATCTCCTACGATCCTCCGAACCGAATCAATTCCGCCTATATGATCGTAATGGGCATGGGTTAATAAAATAGCTTCAATGGATTCGGATTCTTGCTGGAGCACGGATTCCAGTTCATCGTTCATCCCCCCCGGATCGATCACGTATTTACCAGCCAGAACGTAACAATTCGCCGATCCTACACCTACGGCAAATGAATCAAGTTGCATGTTGAAACAACTCCTCTACTCCGTTTTCCTGGATTGTACTTACAATCGATTGGTTGGAACCGGGAAAGGCGTATTCCCCGAGATTTTCGGGCTGGGCCCACTCCCAGGGTTCGTCTTTCTTTCTCTCAAGCTCTGAACCTCCATGTGTGCATACATACACGTGCAAGTTAATCGTCATGTGACTGTAAGTATGCTCGATCGTATCCAGTTTGGGTCCAACGTGGGCTTCAATCCCAAACTCTTGGTTAAGTTCACGTTGCAATGCCTCTACCTCAGTTTCATCCCCTTCCAGTTTACCACCGGGGAACTCCCACAGTCCTCCCAGCATGCGATCCTCCGGGCGGCGCGCAATCAGCACGTGCTCCCCCTTCACTAATACTCCAACCGCAATTTCGTGGTGCGTTTTTTCGACCGAATCCCCCGTGACAGGCAACATTTCCTGTAAATTATCTTTAAAAGCCTTGCAATTATCGGACACCACACACCGCTCACAGTTGGGAGTACCTGGTTTGCAGACGAGGGCTCCGAGCTCCATTATCGCTTCCGATAACGTGCCGGGGGAATCCACGCCTTCCAACATTTCTTCAAGTACGTGGGCAATTCTGCGTTCGGTGTCGGTTCGATCCACCGGGTTATCAATACCGAACAGCCGGGAGATGACCCGTTTAACATTTCCGTCCACCACGGGCTTGGATTGACCGAAAGCAAACGCACCGATGGCGGCCGACGTATATTCTCCGATCCCCGATAGTTTGAGACGCTCCTCGTGATCAACGGGCATTTCTCCATCGTATTCATTGATGATTTGCTGAGCAGCGTCGTGCATCCAGCGAGCGCGGTTGTAATACCCGAGTCCCTCCCACTGCTTGAGAACGTCGTCCCGGTCCGCATTCGCCAATTCATATACCGCGGGAAACTGTTCGAGAAAGGAATCGTAATAATCGAGCACCGTTCCCACACGGGTTTGCTGAAGCATGATCTCCGATACCCAAATTTTGTAGGGATCATCCGTCATTCTCCAGGGAAGATCCCTCGCCTCATTTTGAAACCATTTTATCAGCCTGGAACCAATCTCTTGTTTTCTCGAATCACTCATGACGTATCCGTTTCCCCGGATTCCCGCAAATAACGATGGTCACCGTCACGAAACGTAACTCCCACTCTGTCCAAATATTCCATGAGAGGTATTACGTATTTACGACTGGATTCCAGGAAATCCCTGATATCGGACAGAGTACGCGGTTCTCCATCCCCCATCCACTGCTTGAGTGACTGTTTCGTGTCCGAAAGTACGTCCGCGGACAGAAGTCGATCATCATTCAGTGAAATAGCTTTTTCGGTTACTACACTGTACCTCACAATCTCATCGGAATAACGACTTTCGAGTTCGGATCGCGGTGGTGTCTCAATTCCCATTTCGTTCAACTCTTCAAGCATGGACTGTAACTGTTTCTCCTGGTCGCCCGTAAGTTGTGGTGAAAAATCTTCGGCCCGTAGAATGTCTCCATCTTTAGTGTAACCACGATCCGTGAAAGACTCCTCGACAAGGTCAAAATGTTTCCTCAGGCGTTCTGGAACGTTTCCTATCGGTAATCCGGGCTGAACCGGATTATCTTCATGAAAATCATCGATTTTCTTGGTTAATCGGTCGAGGGACTCGTTCCACCATTCTTCATCCACGAGTACTTCCCCGGACATGTCCCTAACCTCAGGAATCCCGGAAGCGGACTGCCGTATGGAATCACACGAATACCTTGTTCCCCGGGCAATTTCCTCAACCGTTGCAAGATTTGAATTCATGAGATGAGTCCTGACTATCGACTTCGGACTTACCGGGAATCTCTGTTCCAACCATTCCCGGTATTCCTCCTCACCGAGTGAACGGTAGGGATCAACGTTACCAACTTCCAAGCACCCGATGAACACACGATCATTGAAATCCCTTACTATGATTCGGTCGCCGGGTCGACTAAACACGGAATCGTCTAAAAGCTTTAATCGTACAAACTCCTTCGAATCCGGCGGAACGGACCGCTGATCCATGGTCAAGATTCGAGCTTTTACTCGATCCGTTCCAATATATGCCAGAACTTGCTTGTTGTGTTCAAGCGGATTTTCCAGGTTGCGGGAGGTCCTGATTGCTCCATCCAGAAAACTCCCAACGGTTCCGGCCGAGGGAACAGTTACGATATCTCCACGTTTCACATCATCTCGGTCCCATTGGCCCACGTTCAGGGCCGTGCGTGCGCCCGGATTCGCTCGCTGGACATCCTCGTGATACTGCTGTAGTCCCCTGACATTACCCGGCTCCCCGCCGGGCATCCTCGTAACCTGTATTCCCTCTTCCATGCTCCCCCAGGAAAGACTGCCCGTCATCACGGTTCCCTGACCTTTCACCGTAAACACGCGATCGACCGGGAAATACGGTTTCCCCTCGTCCTCCGGTTCCGGGGTTTCGGCTATTTCATGGACGAGAAAGTCACTTAAATCCTCCACTCCTTCTCCCGTTTTGGAACTCACGGGGAATATTTCCGCATGTTCAAATTGTGTTCCCGCTACCGCATCCTCGATTTCGGAACGTACGAGTAGTTGCATTTCATCGTCCACGAGATCAATTTTAGTCATAGCAAAACAACAAAAATCCGGCTCAAGTAAACGTATAATTTCAAAGTGTTCCCTGCTCTGGGCCTGCCAGCCGTCACGGGCGGAGACCACGAACAAAATCCCCTGCACGAGTCCGACACCGGTTACCATGTTTTTGATGAAATTCTGGTGACCCGGTACGTCGACGAAACCAATTTGAAGATCGTCCGTTTTCAGGTCGGCAAACCCAAGGTCGATCGTCAAACCACGCTGTTGTTCCTCGTCCAGGCGATCCGTTTGTTGTCCGGTTAACTGTCGCAGGAGGGCCGTTTTACCGTGGTCGACGTGGCCGGCGGTCGCTACGAGTCGATACTTCACGAGGGTTCGTTCAAAACTTCCTCAATACGTTGCTTCAAACTTTCTTCTTGCTCCGGAAACACGGTTCTCATATGAACCTGCACATTGTCTTGTTTGATGGAGGCAATCACGGGTGGATTTCCTTGACGCAGGAACTCCTGAACGGTTTCCGGGTCTTCCAACTGAATAACAATTCCCCAGCCCGGTAATTCAGCATCGGGCAGAGCACCACCACCGACGGTTCCAATCATTCGCCGTGCTTTGACGTCCGGATGATCAATCCTTTCGACGACGTCACGAGCCCGAGTTTCCAGGATGTCTTCGTCGAGTCCGAGTAACGAGTGCACCGGAATATCGTCCATGTTGCCACGTGCGTACAGCTCCAGCGTGGATTCCAGGGACGTAAGTGTCGCCTTCCCACATCGAAGAGCCCGAAACAACGGGTGGTTTTTCATTTCTTTTACGAGGTCTTCCCGACCCAACAGAATACCACACTGAGGACCGCCCAATAACTTGTCACCGCTGAACATCACAATGTCGGCTCCCTTGTCCAGAATTTCCCCCGGACGAGGTTCGTGGGGAATCGAATACTGCTCGGTATCGACGAGTGCACCACTTCCCAGGTCGCTCACCAGGGGGAGATCGGATGCTTCAGCCAGCTCTGCCAACTCGGAAATATCGGGTGAATCCGTGAAACCCTCAATATCAAAATTACTGCGGTGAACGGTTAATACAAGTCCGGTATCGGATGAAATAGCCCGTTTGTAATCTTCCAGTGAAGTACGATTTGTCGTTCCAACTTCTCTCAACCGGGCCCCACTTACTTCGAGAATTTCCGGGATCCTGAAACCCCCTCCGATCTGAACCAGCTCCCCCCGGGATATCACGACCTCCCTATCATCACTAAGGGCTTGTAACGCCAGTACAAGCGCCGAACTGCAATTATTCACAATCGCCGCTTCTTCCACCCCGGTCAATTGGGTCATCAATATTTCGGCGAACCGTCCTCGCCCTCCCCTTCCTCCCCTCGATAAATTCATTTCCAGGCTACTGTAACCTTGTAGATTGTTCCGAGAATCATTGAGTGACTTCGGGGGGTAAGGAGCCCGGCCCAGATTCGTATGCAGAATCACACCGGTCGCGTTAATCACGGGCTGTATCCGGTTCGAAATCAGCTCTTCTTCGGACTGTCGAACGGAACGGGCAATCTCCTCTGATTCGGGACAGGTGTCCCCTTGTTTAATCCGCTCACGTAGCCTCTCGAGTTCACGACGGATTAACATCGTTAACAGTGGTATCGGTAAATCCGATTCGTTTGCCCGTCGCTGGATCAATTCGTCTACCCCAGGGATTTTTCGCAGTTCATTTTCGGCCTGAAATTGTTCGTCATCATGCGTGTTTGACATTTAAAATCACCAAATTACCCGGCTGAATTACAAGATTAAAGGGTATCAACGAATTCCATCCGTGGAAACGACGACCCATTATCGGCAGCTCGAGTTTTTCCTGGATCAAACGTTCCAATCGATTTCCGGTAACGCCGATCAAACCCATCGAATAACTCCAAGGCAAATTAATTAGAAACTTCCTGCTGTCCGTGAATGACTTTTAATCGATACGAAAGACCACCATGTCGTTGCTTATTTCTTGATGTTCGGCAGCTATCGTAGCAATAAATCCCGTGAAGGGATGGAACCACGATTGGAAAACGTGTGCGATCACGACACATTTCGAATTTACAATCGTTCCGTCAAACTAATGCGTCCCGAAGAGCCCAACCCTCGAACAACCGAAATGGAATGTACACCGTGGGGTGTTTAATCGAGAATATGCGTATCAACACTTAACCGGTGCACGAAGCCCCGTCGCGGATATTCTGCTCGATCAATCCGTGTTTGGCGCGGGGGAATATCATTAAAAACGAATCGTTGTTACGCAGTAATTTTTTCCCGTACTCTCCCGGAGCCGATTTGCGCAAAAACGAAGCCAACCAACTGATAAAAACGGCGATCAATTGCTTCCAGCACTGGTTGGATTGCAAGCGGAATGATGAACGTTTGAGGGTTAAAACTATACCGTAAAAAGAAATAACCTCATTGTGGAAACCGGTTTATCAGGGAAAAACTCGGTGAATACAATCTTATAACCTACTACGGTCCAATATACCAGTGTAAATAAACGCTTTCTTCAAGTTGATCCCCGTAATCTTAAAAAGACTCGTAAAATAAACGTAATCCCTGGCTATACCCCGGTGTCTCTACAATCAATAAACTGTTATTTGAGCCTCGTCCTTTATTTCTCCAATTACGTTCGACTTCAACTGACGATCGCTCAATACGTCCTTTACGTCTCCGAGATTTGTTTCCGGTACGGATAACAACAGCCCTCCCGAGGTTTGTGCGTCTCCAAGAATCTCGGAAGCGTACTCGTAATTCGTTTCCAACTCTACTTTATGTTTGACCGACTTCCAGTTGTCCCTGGATCCCCCGGGAACATGCCCCGCTTCAATGAGATCGATCAATCCATCAATGAGTGGAATTTGATTCACTTCAATGGAGGCACCAAAATCCTCCCCGAGAAGTTCAAGCATATGCCCCACCAAACCATAACCCGTGATATCCGTCATGCTGGATACCAGGGATTCCTCGGCCAGCGTTGCGCCCACGTTATTAAGCTGACTCATCCACGTAATCGCTTCCCGAAGGATGGATCCCTCGGGGAGAGCCTGCTTTTTGTGTGCGGTCGTTACTATACCGGTTCCGATCGGCTTGGTAAGTATTAATCGATCCCCGGGGCGTACACGAGCGTTCTCAAGAAACGTCTCATCATCCGTAGCTCCCGTAACAGCCATACCGTATAGAGGCTCCGGACTTTTCACCGTATGACCGCCGACAACGACTCCCCCGGCCTCCAGCATTGTTTCCTGACCGGCTTTTAATATCAACTTGAGTCGGTCAATACCCACTTGCTCAAGTGGTACACCGGTAATATTAAGTGCCGTTTGAGGTCGCGCGCCCATCGCATAAATATCACTGACCGAATTAGCCGCGGCAATCGTCCCATAAGCTTCCGGATCGTCCACAATCGGTGTGAAAAAATCCACCGATTGAATCATTACGTTGTCATCGTCAATTCGGTACACACCGGAATCGTCCGGTCCACCGGCAACAAGTAAGTTGTCGTCCACCTGTTCGGGTAAGTCACTCAGGATCTGCACGAGATCCTCGCTGGCCAGTTTCGATGCTCATCCGGCACAACCAGAAAGCTCGGTCAAGCGAGGCCGATCATTGGACATCACAAAAAACCTCCTAACCCGGTCTTTTCATGTCAGTAGAACTGTCAGTGAATAAACGGTTCTTTGAATAGCCGTCAATCGTAAGGAAACGCTCAATTACCAGCGGGGTTAGCCCAGCCGGCAAACTGTGTGAAATTAAGATAAACAAACACACTGTGTGAGTTCGTTGAATGGTATGACAGCTTGATTGATAAGTACATTCAAGTTTGACGGCTATCTCGTAGAGATGAATGATTCATGATAATTGAATTTATTACGAATAATTCCTACTAAAACTAATTCCAACGCTTACTACTTCGCAAGCCGTATTTCGTATACTTTTTATGTGCGCCAAAAAAAGTTTGAAAATGGTATTTACATTGAGTTAGAGGAGGTGAACAATCGGACTTCCTTTAATTGGATGTAAGAAATGCGTTTATAAGTAGTCAGATAGAAAGTCCTGTATCAGGTTGGAGGTTACCTTCCGGCGGTAGGTTTCGTTGGACCGGATGTCGTCGATTGGGTTGATCTCGTCCTGAATAGCATCCGTGGCTTCATCAATCAGGTCCGGACTTAATGTCCTACCACGCAAAAGTTCCTCGGTCTCAGTAGCCCGCAACGTATACGGAGCCACACTGGCAAATACCAACCGGACATCGACAATCTCACGGGCATCATCAAGTTTGATTCGACCCGATAGAAGGGTTTTGGAAATAGCCTGAAACCGGCGTGTTCCCACTTTACGGTAATACTCCTCCCAGTCATCATCGGGGATCGGCATCTTAACCGCCGTGATCAACTCATCGTCCCGAATTTCCATGTCTTTGTATCCGTTGTAAAAATTATGAAGAGGAATCTCGCGGGTTCCGTCCTGGCTCGTACATTCCACCGTGGCATCGTAGGCCATCAAAGCGGGGACTCCATCCGCCGCAGGAGAGGCATTAACGATATTACCAATCCACGTAGCCCGACTCTGGAGTGCAAGAACACTGATTTCGCGAGCGGCGGTCGCGAGCATGGGATACGTGTTAGCGACCTTTTCAATCTGGCGGGTATGGCTATACGTCGAGAGCGGGCCCAGTTCCAACTCACCGTTTAATTCAGGTTCCCGGACAACGTCATTCAGAGCGTATAAGTTCAGTAAAGTCGTTTCGGGAAAGTCACCACTCTCCATGTACACCATAATGTCCGTTCCCCCGGCGAGAGGTGTAACATCATCTTCGGAATACATAACGTCCAGGGCATCGTCAAGTGAATTTGGATTCACAACGGGAAAATCAGGCACGTAAGAACGCATAAAATATACTCCTGTACATGAATTTAACTAATTTTTTAACCATCAAAGTCAATAATATTCTGAAATTGATAAGTCACTTACAACCGTAAAACATCTTGCCTATCCGAAGTTCCTTATATTCACCAGTCGCCACGTTTGACGTTATGCCCTCCACCTTCTCAAGTAGCTTTGACGAGCTAAAAAAATACCGCGTTTTTTACAAGGAACATTAACAGGTGTTTCTACTGAAACGAGTTTCTAATCGCGAAACCTATCCTTCCTTCACCTTTTCAAATGCTGATTCAACCGATTAGAAGATACGGGGATAACCGGTACATCGGCATTGGTTACCCGCCAGAGCTTCGCGCATGTCTTCAGCAACATCAGGATTATCCAGGTAATAAGCCGCGGAGATAATCATGCCCGGTGTACAAATACCACACTGGGCTCCCCCCTCCTCGTAAAAGGCTTCCTGCATCGGATGAAGTTCGTCCGGTTCGTCCCCTCCCAGGCCTTCGATCGTGATAATTTCCGCACCATCCGCCTGGCAGATTGGGACCATGCATGTCAGCACGGGCTCATCGTTCATAATTACCGTACAGGCCCCGCATTCTCCTTCCCCACATCCCTCCTTGGTTCCGGTCAGGTCTATATCCTCACGCAGAACATCCAACAATCGTCGCATTGGGTATGTTTCAATAGTAGTTTCTTCACCATTTACAGTAAAAGAGACTTCCATTGTTTCCCGGGCTTGAGCTGTTTTCGTAACCATTCAAAAAACCTCACTTTCAGGGGATTTACTCTCTTCTTTTCCCACCTTTTTGCTAATTGAAATTTTTTAATTCTTGCACCTCATGGGTGTAGCTTGAGATATTGATAACAATCTATAATAGCACCATCATACCTATTAACTCATTGGCCCTCTACCATTCTTGGTGCAATGGCCTATACGCCGGAAAATTGAATCACTTATTTTTCTTTTACGAGAAGAAAGTTGACGGGCGCCAAAAGGCGCTAATCCAAAGAAACCTGTTAAACAAGTTTTTTGTTCTTATCTTTTTTCAAAAGATAAGCAGTTTTTTTTCTCAACTTTTTCTCGCCAAAAAGTTGAACGCGACATCCTGTCGTAACGAATTCAACAATACTGTTTTTTCAGGTGATTCAACCTTCCTCATTCAATATGAAAAATCGGTCTAAAGCCAAAATTTTAGGAATTCGACCTTAGTATTAAGGCCAAAACGTCCGTTTCCGGAAACTTTTAAAATTTTAAAAGTTTCTATTTATCCACCTAGTAACGGTTCCGGGTCGACCTGTTCAATAGCATTCATAATTCGTTCGGGAATTAACGGGATTTCCGTAATAAACTTTCCACCAAGGGCACGAGCCACGGCCCCAACCAAAGCCGGGGCGGGACCATCAATGGGCAACTCCCCAATTCCCTTGGCCGAATAGGGACCGTAATTTTTGTAAGGGAACTCAATAAACTCAACGTCGATATCCGGCGTGTCCGCCGTCGTGGGGATAATGTAGTTGGTATAACTGTTGTTACGCATTTCACCTTCCTTAATCACCGGTTGTTCGTACAGGGCCAGTCCCAGTGCCTGGGCATTGCCGCCTTCAATTTGTCCGGCAGCAAGTATGGGATTTAACACACGACCACATTCCACAATTGACGTGAAGTCCGTACATTTCGCGAAGTATTCCACGAGATCAACTTCAACAGACGTTACGTCACATTTCCAGGAATATGCGCTATATGCCGAACCTTCGTAATTTTCCTCGTCCCATTCCACGTCAGAAGGCTGTTCGTACTGAACTTCAACGTAAGCTTCCTCATCCTGTTGATCAACGTACTCCTGACAGGCTTGCTGAAATTCTTCTTCGGAGTAATCCTCTTCAAGTGAAGTATTCTCCATAAGTTCTTCTTGCAATGACTCGGCCGCTCGTTCAACGAGTTTCCCCACAATCATGGTTGTTCGAGAAGCCACTGTGGGACCGCTATCAGGTACCACGTCCGTGTCGGGCTGATGCTTGGTTACCCAGTCAAGGGGAATATCGAGGGTTTCGGACGTGATTTGTGTAAAGGTTGTGATCGTTCCCTGGCCGTACTCGACTTGCCCGGCCAGGATTTCCACCTGCCCGTCGTCATACGCTTTCAACCCCAATTCTGAGGCCAGCATCTTTTCTCCACTACCGGTAAATCCGCTCCCGTGGAAATAAAAGGAAAGGTTCACACCTTTTCTCAGGGTTCCACCTTTCTCCTTTTGTTCTTGATTGAATTCTTCAAATTTCTGTTTCTTTTCGTGGTAATTGGATTTCTCAAGGGCCTCATCAAGCATGTAATCAAGGTCAATTTCCTCTTTGATTTCCTGGCCGGTGGGCATTCGGTCTCCCTGTTCGTATAGATTCTTCCGGCGCAACTCGGCGGGATCAATCCCCAATTCATGTGCTGCCTGGTTCATATGCAGTTCGATGGCAAAAATAGACTGTGGCGCTCCAAAACCACGAAAGGCACCATAGGGATTGGAATTGGTTAGCCACGCTCGTGCGTGAGCACGAGTATAATCACATTGGTAAGGTCCCCAGGAATGCAAAATCCCACGCGATAAAACGGTCCCGGAGAGAGTTTTGTAACCGCCGGCGTTCAGATTAAAATCAATATCCAGGGCATGAAGGGTGCCATCGTCCTTAAAACCAGCCTTGATCGTTGTTTTTGACGGGTGGCGCTTGGTGGTGGCCCAGAGATCCTCCTGACGATCGTAAACCAGACGAACCGGTCGACCCCCTGATTTCCAGGACAAAAGTGCCGCATGACCGGCTATCATGTTGGGATATTCTTCTTTTCCACCAAAGCCTCCACCGGTTTCCGATTGAACCACTCGAACATCATCGTGTTTCACGTCAAAAAGAGGTGCCAGGGCCTTCACCACGTAAAATGGGCATTGCAACGTTCCCCAGACGTTAATTTTCTTTATGTCGTCCTCGGCATCCTCCTCAAAATCCACCCGTGAAATCATAGCACAAGGTTCAATATAGAGCTGTTCCTGAGCATCCGTACGATAAGTGTCTTCAATCACGTGATCACATTCGTCCCAGGCTTCGTCCGGTACTTCGTCCATTCCTACGTTGTATTCTTTCATACAGTTACCGTCGTGGAGTGCAACATTTCCGTCCATTGATTCTTCAATGGAAAAGATTGATTCTTTTTCCTCGGTTACAA
>JBDGPJ010000222.1:1620-3792 GCA_042219695.1 bacterium | reverse complement strand
CGCTTTTTCCACGAGGTACTCGTCCTCGTGAGCAATTAACGCTACGGGCTCGGCCTTGTGTCTTATGGTACCTTCGGCAAGGAAAGGTTGATCCAACTCAATAAGGGTAACGGCGTTTTTACCGGGAATGTCATCGGCGGTTACGATGGTAAATTCTTCCCAGGGGATATCTCCCGTAAATTTTATGTCTTTAATTTTGGCGTGGGGAACTTCGGAACGGATTGTTTTCCCGTGGATATGATCCTCGGTTCGAAGATCATCGGCGTACAATGACTCTCCCGTGATTTTACCTATTCCCTCGGGACGTTTGACGTTCTTCTGAAGGACGTCAAAATCATCGTCTTTGGAAACGGTTCGTTTAACGATCTCATCTTCGTCTCTTCCAACCGTCATAATCTACCACCTTTACAGTTTGAACTTGAAACCAAATCAGCTTGGCTTAACAGTAAACATTACCAGGCACCGTGTGAAAATTTCAAAAATCTGAACCATTGTTTGCGACACCAAATTCATTAATGTCGCAGATAGCATGATTAATATTAGAATTAATATTCAGGTTTATAAACCTTAAGTACAATAACACGGAGTTCTAAACAACGTCAATTCGTTAACGAATGATCTAATTCGATCATTCAAGATTGGTCAATTTTAGATTCAAAGCGTGATTGGAGATTATGGCAAATAGCAATTGCGAGAGCATCGGCCGCATCGTTCGGACTCGGGGTTTCCGTCAATTCGAGTTCCTGTTTAACCATTTTCTGAACGGCTTTTTTATCGGCATTACCGTTTCCCGTAAGGGTTTTTTTGATAGTAAGAGGATTGTATTCCTCTACTGTTACTTCAATTTCAGCCAGGCTTACCATGATGGCCCCGCGAGCATGACCTACGTCGATGGCCGTTTTAACGTTTTTGCTGAAGTAAAGCTCCTCAACGGCCACCACACTCGGCGAAAATTTATCAACCAATGTTTGAATCGAGTCGTGAATGGCTTTTAACCGGTTTTGAAAGGGCATGTCGGTGGGAGTACTTACTGTACCACAACCTAGTATTTCCATATTTCTTTGCTCGTCACTTACTTCAATACCACCATATCCGGTTGTGCCCGTTCCGGGATCAATACCCAGTATTACAGTCATGATCCGGCGGCTCCGGCCGCAACCTGCTTATCCCACTCCTCGGCAGTCATTTCAAAATTTGAATAAACATCGGTGACATCGTCGTGATCGTCCAGGTCTTCGAGTAAATTCAGGACGTCTTCACTGTGGTCCCCGGAAACCGGTACCGTTGTCTGGGGAAGCTGAGTAAAGTCAGCGACTTCCAGTTCCAGTCCAAGTTCTTCCAGAGCTTTCTTCACCGTGGCGAAATCGGTCGGATCACAAATTACTTCGTGATAATCTCCCTGAAATCGAACATCCTCGGCTCCCGCCTCGACGGACCGTTCAAACAGGCCTTCCTGAGATATCTCATCGGAAGGGACCTGAAAATAGCCTTTTTTCTCAAACTGGTAGGAAACACAGCCCCTCTCCCCCAATTCGCCCCCGTAATCATCAAATATTTTACGAATTTCGGCTACGGATCGATTTTTGTTATCGGTGGTTACGTCCACAATGACACCAATTCCCCCGGGACCGTACCCTTCGTAGACGTAATCTTCATAACTTACTCCCGGTAAATCTCCGGTTCCTTTCTTAATGGCACGCTGAATCGTGTCCTTGGGCATTTCCACCGACTTGGCACGTTCAATTAAATTCCGCAATTCAGCGTTTTTTTCCGGATCGCCTCCCCCTCGTTGAGCAGCCGAAGTGATTTTCTTTGAATACTTGGCAAATTGCTTGGCTTTTTTGCGATCCTGTTTTCGCTTACGGTACTTCCTATTCGCCCATTCTGAATGACCGGCCATGTGTGGAATTCTCCCGTCATAATATTTTGAATGATTCTCAAATTATTATACCGTCACGTCGTTAATTAAAAAATGAGGGATCGATCATAACGCCATTTTATGTCTAATTCCGACTACCGTTTTTATTACGCGTAACATTCAAGATCATTAAAAACCGAGCACCGGCTTTATAACAGAAAGGATGTCAACAACGTATAATGTCAAAAACAATTTTGCACTGTTACTGGCACATGAAAATTGGTGGGGTTGAACAGAATTTAATTCGAACTCTA
>JBDGPJ010000222.1:0-1543 GCA_042219695.1 bacterium | reverse complement strand
TCATGAGCTATTGCTTTATAAGGGAGAGGGGGAACTTATCGACGATATCCCCTCTAACGTAACAACCACCATCTTAACGGAAAAAAATCGTGTCCGCGATGCATTTGAAACGATATCAAAGGCTGACGCCATCCATCTTTACACGATCAACCGGGCTTCCTTTTTCCGTGACCTCGCTTATCTTGCCGGGGTTCCAATTATTGATAACCCCCGTAATATGATAGACGTTCAGGATCCTCATCGGGTTGAATATATCGGATGTGCCAGCTGGGCCATCGGCCAAATGCAGTCGGTTCCGTCAAAAATTCGGATTATTCCGAACGGGTTGTCATTTGACAAACAATCCTCCCCGGATTATCAAAAGTTTTCCGAAGATGCTCCACCTAATTTAATTGAGATCGGACGACCCGACAAAGAGCGGGTGATTAAGGCCGAGGATTTCATGCCAAGAATAAACCAATTTCATCCCGACGTTACGTGCCACGTGGTAGGCCGTAATGGTGAGGATCAAAACGGAATCGTGTATCACGGCGAAGTCGAAAACCCGGAACCAATTTACGAACATTCACATTTCCTCGTGCATCATCCCGATCTGGAACCATTTGGAATGACGGTTTTAGAATCCTACCTCCATGGAGTCATACCAATCGTTTCCGGTGAAGGGGGCATAAAACAATTAGTTTCAAACGAAGAAACCGGTTATTACGTGGAAGAAGTCAATGAGACGTCTCAAGTTAATCAACTCAACCGTGTTATCCAACAATATAAATCCGATCCTGAATTCTGGATTCCCATGGCTCGCAATGGTTTCGAATACCTGAAAGAAAATTACCACATCGATCATTTTATTGAACGTTACGAACAACTGTACAAAGAACTTCCCGAACCTGAAATTTCCACTCCAGTTCAAAACTGGAGTAATTCGTTTCAGGCGCTATACGAAAATCAGACTACCGAACAAGACCACGATACAATACACCGTAAAGACCCTGAAGAGTTTCCGAACGTACACGAACGAAACTGGCAACGACTGAATAAAGCGGAACGACTCGCGGAAACCGGTCCCGATACGGCCGAGGAATTTCTTGATAATTTGGAAGACGGAGGATGGAACGATCCTTTCAAAGAGTGTTATTTACGATCAGAGATTCATTACCATCGTGAGGAGTGGCCGGAGTCCATCAAATGGGCCTCCAAGGCCATCGAAAAGGAACCCACCGTAGCAGAGCCGTATTTCACACTGACTGAATGTCAGGTTAAGCTAAACCAGTATGACAAAGCCCTGGAATCACTGGAAAGCTTTGAACCTTACGTCAAGGAAGAATTCGATCCAACCAAGGAGTTACGAAACAGTATCCAGGAATTAACCGATTAGACCGTGTGATTCATAGGGATTATGAATCACTTCTCTAAAAGTTTACCCATTCTAAGAATGGGCGAGGCTAACCCAGCCGTTTGCATGAGTAAGGGTAAATCACAGTCTGTTTTTAGGCTCTATTGAAATCCTTCGATAATTCCATTGTATGCTGAAATTGAATCCGTT
>JBDGPJ010000221.1:0-3188 GCA_042219695.1 bacterium | reverse complement strand
TCGATTTCGCTAACCGCATCCACAATTCGTTGTGTAACCTTACAGGCGGAGTCAAGGTCCGTGTTGGGAAGAATAATACCAAATTCCTCGCCACCGTACCGGGCCACTGTATCGGATTTCCGGGTGGCTTCGACTGTATCCCCGGTACGAACTTGTTTCAGAAACGTATCAGCCAGTTTTTTCAGAACTTTGTCTCCCGCAGGGTGACCAAACGTGTCGTTGTATTCCTTGAAATTATCAATATCGATCATGGCGAGCGAAACCGGTTGAACGTCCGGATCCTCCCGTAACTGCAAATCAAAGAACCGACGGGTGTAAAGCCCAGTCAAACCATCCGTTACCGCCCGGGTATAGTGATTGGCATTTTCAATGGCAATTTTAATTTGATAGGTAAGAGTACTGATCAGTTCAATTTCCTCTTCCGTGAAGGTTTCTTCCTCACGGGCGAGAAGTAAATAACCGAGGAAGTTCTCCTGAGATTTCAGAGGATACACGAGTGCTTCCGTGAATTCTATAGATCCGGTTTCATGGAAGATTGGCTTGCATTTGTCCAGTGAATACGAATCCGTAAAATGCCGGTAGCCCGGGATATCCGGGTTTAACAACTCCTGTAGGGGACCGATATCAGCCTTCCGGTTGTGGGGTTTATACACGTTTAGTCCGGCCGCCACATCCATTGTATCGTCGTCGTCCTTCAAGAGAAGGGCAATATTATTAATCTCCCAGGTTTCGTGAATAAGATGAACGATGTGATCGTGAAGGTCTTCGGCGCGTAATCGAGCACTGATTTTACGGTTTAAAGCCTGGAGGGTCTGAAGATCCTGTATTCTGTTTTGTAATGAACCGGCCATATCGTTGAATCGTTCGGCGAGTTGTTGGATTTCATCCCCGGATTCAATCTCCGCCCGGGCGTCGAGGTTCCCTTCACCGAGTTCGGCGGTGGCTTTTTCGAGGTCTTCGATGGGCCGTACAACCCAGCTCGTTAACCAGATTCCGATTGCGGTTACAATGACAATGAGAACCAGGCCAAACAGTGCATTGAGTTGGAGTATTTGGAGCTGATCACGCTGGAAGCGAGTAATATCAAACCCGAGTCGAATAAGACCAAAATGGGTGTGGAACAGTTCAATTGGTATGAGTATGTCGTAAATTTTACTATTCTCGATGACACGACCAAAAAATTTCTTATCACTCTTCATAACACGGTTAAAAAAGTTATTTTTTCGTTTGGATAAATCAAAGGAGGGAATATTTTTATCGTTTCCCTGGATATTTTTGAAAATAAGTTTTCCGTCGGAGTTGTAAACGGCTAAAAATTTGGCGTCACTGATCTGACTCAGCCATACATCCATTTGAATGGCCAGGGATTTATCAATAGAACTTCCCGTAAGGAGCTGGTTGGCAAATTTAAGAGCGATAACCTGTCCCATAGCGTGCGCACGGGATTCGAGCTCTTCTTTACGGGCCTGTAACTGACTTTCCACGTTCAGGTAGGTACCGGCCGAGACAGCGGTGATCACGACCAGTATAAACATCGTGACAATTTTCCACCGAATACTTAATTTCATGGTGAGTTAGACATTCGTTAAATATAGTGTAATGATAGACTCCTGGCGTGTGTAATACGAAGACTTATGGGACACAAGGAAGTCTGGTTAGACTAAACGTGATCCTGATTTTGCTTGTGAAATTCTTCGGTGGTTTCAGGATCGGCGGTTAAGTTCTCCTCATTAGCCCACTCATACGCTTTGTTAATGATCTTATCGGCAAGATCATCTTCACGAAGTGAGGGAGGGACGAAAATTGAATGAAATTCAACTGTTCCCGCGTCTTCGTCCAGTGAATATCGAAGTACGGCTTGTTTATCAGGATAGGGGATGTAAAATTTTCCATTGTCCTCGTCATGTAGTACCTCGTTAGTCGTATCAGCCTGCTTCGTTTTTGCCATAAATGTACCTCTCCCTTCTATGGAATATGAGTGTATTATCCTACCAAATAATTTGCTTTTGAAAAGAAAGTAACGGAGGAATGCTATTGGTAGAAAAAATTGAGTTAAACGAGCGTGGTCTGAACAAGCGACGACATGATGATCCAATGATCTATCGCTCGGAACTTGCGGAAGGATTCCGGGAAAATCCACCCGGTTGTGTGGTAGATTTATACGATTCCAATCAAAATTTTTTTGGAAGAGGTTTTTATAGTCGTGGAACCGACCTTGCCGTTCGGGTGGTATCCGGGTCTAAAATCAACATAAATAAATCATTTTTCAAGGATCGAATTGAGCAAGCAATCCAATTAAGGAGTGGAATTAATTTTAGGCACAGCTACCGGATCGTGAATGGTTTTGGGGATTATTTGCCCGGACTGGTGGTTGATCGTTACGGTGATATCCTGGTCGTACAATTTCGTAATCAAACAATCGACCGATTTGAAAGTCAAATTATCGAATGTCTTAATGAGCTTGTTACCCCGGATACGATATATGCCCGAAATGACACGCCTGTACGAGAGGATCGCGAAGGGCTCGAAAGATACAAGGGGGTGCTAAAAGGGAATTCTATTCCCGATCGAGTTCACGTACGCAAAGAACCTTATGAGATTATTACCGATATCAAGCACGGCCAGAAAACGGGAGCTTTTCTGGACCAAGGGAATAATCGACGTCGCATGTGGTCGTACGCGCCTGACGGTACCGTGTTGGACTGTTATTGCTATAATGGTAGCTGGGGATTGGCCTGTCTTCACGGGGGTTCAAGTACTGTAACTTTTGTCGATCAGAGTTCACATGCCCTCGACCTCGTCGAGGAAAATTGCCGGTTGAATAACTGGCAAGATCGGGCTTATATACAGCAGGAAGACGTGATGGATTATTTAAACGAGACGACGGAAAGCCCGGAGAATTTTGATTGCCTCATCCTGGATCCCCCGTCGTTTACTCGATCAAAGCGTAATGTAACGTCCGCTCGTAAAGGTTACAAAGAAATCAATTTCAGGGCTATGAAGGTACTAAAACCAAAGGGGATGCTCGTGACCAGCTCTTGTTCGGCCCCGGTTCATCCCGAAATGTTTCGAAACATTATCTCGGAGAGCGCTCACGATGCTCACGTAAATGTGCAAACCATTGAACGTCGGTTCCAGGGACCGGATCACCCCTGGCTGCAACGGCTGGACTTCACCCGGTACTTAAA
>JBDGPJ010000220.1:0-19679 GCA_042219695.1 bacterium | reverse complement strand
CAACTCCTCCGACAGGACTCTCACCTGCTGGGATCAATGACCTTCTTGTGGCATATTGAATTATATCATGCTAATTGGCCGTAAAATCGCTATTTGACGGGTAACTAAAAATTTTTATTTAAATCTTGTTTAAAGGATGGTAATTTTTTGATGTGCGTATAATAGGGATTTAAATGTGGCCCAATTGTCTAAACAAGGCACACAATAAAGTTTTCAATTTATCAAGAATTAGTGGGTATCTAACATTCTTTGGAACAATTGAGACGGTCTTAATACGACAGTAAACGCAATTTAATGAATGAACCAGTTTATCAAGAATAAAGGAGTATATTTCATGAACAGCACTCGTTACTCACGTTACGTTCTTTTATCTACACTTATTTTCACTCTGGTCCTCTTAACATCTTCAAACGCTTTTGCACGCGGTGTCGGGATTGTTGATCCGTACCGCTCCGATATCCACGCCTCTTTTGGGGGTTATCATTCGTCCGGTAACTTTGAACAGGCCGAAAGTGCCTCGGGAGCCGATACCAAGTTCGAACAACAGTTTGCTGGTATCAGGATAGAAAAAAGCATTATTCCTCAATTTCAACTGTACCTACTTGCCGGGCAATCCAGGAATACCTTCAGCGACTCAGACGTGGACGCAGGGTCTGCCCTCGGCGGTGGTTTTCAGATTACGTTTGAAAATAAACAGGACGCTTACGTAATGCTTGAAGGTTCATACCTCTCCCACAGCAAAGAGAATTTCACGGGTAGTACAACACGTGACTACCAGATGACGAGTGATTATCAAGCGGGAATCCTTCTCGGAAAACGAGTGAATGAAGATTTAGCATTTCGAGAGGAAGACCTCACTTACCACGCCTACTGGGGAGTTCAGTATTCTCCCCGCGAAATTGAAGTGACCGATGGAACCGGTACCAAGACGTACGAACCCTCAAAATACGAAGGATTGAGTGGATTTCTCGGCTTTAAACTGGACTACACGAAAAACGTAAGTTTTTCCCTCGAAGCTGAGGGCGGAAGCGTTCTCTCCGGAAATGGTCGTATGATCTACCGATTTTGAAGAAATGGTATCAACGTTCAATACTGTGCTTGGACACATATTCCAAACTGTGAAATCCTTTGTAATTATTTTATATCCATTCAGGAGTGGTCAACGTGGGGAATGAACCATCCATGCTCGATAGTTTAATTACCGACAAAAAACAACAGCTCGTGGATCAATGGGTATCTCGCTTGTACGATCACCCCGATTCGCGGTACGAGCCGGAGGACATGCCAAAATTAGACGAATTATGCTCCGAGGGCCTCGAGGCGAGTCTCGCATTGATACGAGGCCAGGACAAGCCCCGACTCACTGAATTTGTAGAAAACCTCTACAACATGCGCGGGAAATGGGACCTGGAAAGTGCCGATTTGCTTCGTTTCTTCTGGGAACTTCGAAAATCAGTGGAAGAACTACTCACACGAGGCGGCGACCCCGGTCGGCCCGACTGGCAATCACTTCACGAAGAGCTGGATCGATGTATTGAAGTCGGGGTTATAAACCTGGTTCAACTTATAGCTGACAATCAGGACTAACCTTTCCACCAACAATCTCATTTCTTTTACCGGTTTACTCCGAATTCAGTAAATCACGTTCCAGGATCGTCGTATGATCCTCACACAAAAAATATATACGTCACATTCTAACCAGCGTCCCCCTATAAACACACCAGATTTGAACGACTGCTCAGGATAAATATCTGAATTAATGACAATGCTGAGTGTACTTGTGAATATTTTACCAACTCAAGTAAGTCATGATTCTGTCATTAGTCTTGTCTTATCCAATCAAGAATCCTTAACGTCGGAGACATCACACTCGCTCAAACCTGAATTTAAAACCACCTTCGGGAATAAGGCTATATCGCATCACCTCGGCGGAAAATGGGCATATGAAGCCCCCCCATGGGGGGACCCCCGTTGTCTCTGCTTCAAGTGAAACAATCGATCAAACGGAAATCCGGGTGAGACGATTTTAAATGGAGAAAACGTACCGCTTTCGTGTTCTTCTGGGGATCATCGTACTGGGATATGTCCTGCTTCACTCACCTTACCTGGGATCCCCGTATAGTTTTCGTCTGATTGATTACGAAAACACCGTTCCCGTCTTACACTACCTGCATGGTGAGCCCGCCTTTGTTATCCCCTCATACTTGAGCGAAATGCTATCTTTCCACCTCTGGTCCTCCCCGGTTTACTACCTGTTGTTAGCCTATCCATTGTCGTTGCTTGTACATCCAATCACTACATTCAAATTACTGGGTATTATTGCAAGCTTCGCGTTGTTTGGGGTGGCCGTGTATCCAGCCCGGGATTACACCGATTGGTTCCGCGGTTTATTAATGCTATTGGTTTTTGTACATGCGCAATGGGCCACAAATCCCATTTACGGGAATCGCCGGGCCTTTGCACCGGCATTACTCGTAGGATACGTAACCCTATTCAAGCAAACCAACTCCTTCCTGAAGTATACCTGGACGGCTCTCAGCACGGGGATCTACCCCCCGGCGGGGCTTCTGATTGGAGTTCAATCAATCCTGAAACAATATGTTCAAAAAAAACGTTTCACCGAGACCCTGATTCACGCCATAATAATTTTCTTTGTTATTTTTGCGGTTATGTCCCCGTTTGTACTTCAAAAAATAACAACATCATCCAGTTTTGTTTCAAAAAGAGTTCCTTCCATAGAACTGAGTGGAAGCAATTCACTGGAAATAATCAAATCTATTGTTGCCGGAAAACGATCCTCCCTGTTTCGAACATCATACATGTTTTACCGGGCACTTATTCTGGTTGCTATAAGCTTTTTTCTTGGGCTTTTAGCCGGTTCCAACCGTCCAGGGTTTCGGCGGAGTTATGCTTTTTTACTGCTCTCGGGATTCACATTATGGGGGCTTTCCTGGGGACTACACCCTTACCTTTATCAGCCGGGTAAATACACGAAGATTTTAATCCCTATTGTCGCCTGTTTCTGGATCGCTGAGTCGATACTTCCGGCCACTTATAACATCCGCAAACACCTGGTTGATCACCCTGCCCGATTCGTGATTTACGTTTTTACGGTACTGATTTTGGGGGGGATAACTTTCAACATAACGGGCGGATCAGAACGAGTTTACTGGATCGTGGCTGGAGGTTTAATGACATACTTGAGTGTGGTTAGTTTTCGGGGGATCAACAGGATCGGTCTTACCCTTGTATTACTCCTGATACTCCCCGGTATCCTCCTGTTTTATCCCCATTCTCAACGTTTCACGCTGGTTCGTGGAATTCACGGTAAGCATCCGTCTTACTTTAAAGAACTATTCAAATTTATGAAAACACAAACGGATCCCGGAATGATTGTGGCGGGGCCGGAGCCATTTTCGGATGCCTCCCCTATTTATTCCAAACGGCGTCCTTACTTTCGATTTACGGAGATGACTCCCGCCAAAATTAGGAAACGGGTCGACGTGTTCCGGCGGAAGTTCTACTGTACGAGTTCCCCGGCCAGCGTTCGTAATTACCTTAAAAATCGATCGATCGATTACCTGTTTATCGACGAGAACTTAATGCGTTCCGAATACTGCAAAACAATTAAATCAGGTAAAAATCCCGTGTTGCTGGATTTTAGGAAGGGAAATACCCCGTGGAACAAAAACGGATTTTACGTTGTGGAAGAAGACCAACTCATGAGTTGGTCAAAAAAACAGCGTGATTAGCCTGATTACTTCTGGACGTAAAACTGTCGTAAAGAAATCGGTTAGGGGTTATCGGAGGTTGTGAACTCCAGCAATCGATTATCATCGGTCAACAGGAACTGGACCTGGGTATCAAACGAGTTTTCATAAGCTTTAAGCGAACGCTGAAACCGAAAGAAATCAGGATCCTTCTGGTAGGCACGAGCCCAAATTTTAATGGACCTCGACTCGGCTGCTCCCAGGATTTCCTGAACTTGCCGTTCGGCATTGGAAATCATTTGGTCCTTCTGGCGCTGAACGTTTCCTAAAATTTCTTTCCGGGTCTTTTCCCCCTGGGCACGGTACCGCTCCGCAATTCGCTTGCGTTCGGAGGACATCCGCTGGTACACGCGTTGTTGAACTTTATCCGTGTAATTCAACTGGGTTAACATGACGTCAACCAGTTCTAAACCAAACCTCTCACGTAGTTCTTTCGCGGCTTCCTTTTCTATCTTCTTAATCAGTTCCTTCCTACCGTAACGTATTTTTGCGGATTCAACCTCGGCTTCATCTCCGAGGGACTTGATTCTCTTCTTCACCCGGGTTTCGAGTTCGAGGTTTTCATTTCGCACGGCTTCAATCAGTAGAGTTTCCGAGAGGTAATCCTCGATATTTGAATTGATAACGGACCCGATCCGGTTACGCGCCTGCTGTTCCTGTCCCAGGCGTTCGTAGAACTTGATCACATCCTTGATTCTCCACCGGGCGCTGGAGTCTATTACGAGTGTACGCAAATCCTTGGTGGAAATCTGCTTTACTTCTCCTTCCCAAAATAAAATGCGGGAGTCAAAGTAATGGGTGGTTTCCCAGGGAAGTTTCCAGTATAGCCCGGCACCGACGGATATTTTCCCCGGATAACGTTCCTTGATAACCTCCTGCTGATCGGCACCTTTCTTGGAGACGTCAAACCCGGTTAACACGGCGTATTGTACTTCACCGAATCGAGTTACAACTGCGTTCATGTATTCCGGTACAAAATACACGACTCCAAGAGCGTACAGTGATCCGACCAGACCAATAATGACAATGAGAGTGCCGACAAATATTTTTAATGGCTTCACTATTTTTTACCACCCGATGACTTTAAATCCAGCATGGGTAGTACGTTTTTCAGGTCCTTGTCCACTACGTAAACATTCCCCGATCGTTTGATGGCCCCTTCCATCGTTTCTAAAAACATCCTCGTCTCGGTAACTTCCGGTGCCGCTCGATACTGGGTTAATATTTTTTCAAATCGTCGGGCGTCTCCGCGAGCCCGGTTGAGCATAGCAGCGCTGTCCCCCTGAGCTTCGGCCAGCATCCGTGCAACCTGCCCTTCGGCTTCGTTTAAAATACGTTCTTTTTTCTGTAACGCTTCGTTGCGTATTTTTTCACGATCCTGTCGGGCGCTGTCCACTTCTTTAAAGGCCGGTAAAACCGGTTTGGGAGGTTCACTCGATTGAATAATAACGTCCAGGATATTAATACCGGAATTGTAGCTATCCATGATTTCCTGTAACTCGGACTTTACGTTTTTGGCGATTTTTTGCCGTTTGACCGTTATAACCTCCGTGGCATCGTAATCTCCGACCACCCGGCGCATCGCGGCAAAACTCGCCTCTCGAAGGATTTTACGCTCGTTTCTTATATTAAATAGGAACTTCTTGGGCTCGGTTTTCCGGTACTGTATATCCCACTCCACTCTTGCTACTCCCAGGTCTCCCGTCAGCATTAACGCTTCCTGGTCGTAACCCGCCCGAGTTTTTTTCCCTCCACCCCCACTTCGGTATCCGAATTCCTCACTGAAAACACGCTGTGTATTGACGATGTATTTCTTCTCGATTGGGGAGGGAAACTTCCAGTGCCAGCCGGGTAATGCCGTGCGATTGTATTCTCCGAAACGAAGTACTACGGCCTTCTGGTCCCGGTCCACGATGTAGACTGACGTTACGAGGAAATAACCCAGTACAATGACCAGCAGAACGAAGCCGATTAAAAGGGGGGAAGCATTGAAGTTTTCAAAAAATTCACGAATCGAACGAGTAACTTCCTCGATGGGATCGGGCTCGTTGTCACCAAATTTACCGTTGGCCATGAAACTACTCCAAGGTTACTAAGGAATTTGAGGTTAAAGGAATAACTTTTCATACTATGAAATGATTTGCAAGCCTCCAATTGTAAACGTTATTATTCGTGGTGCTTCTAAGCTATATCACACTTTTTGGATGCGAGACCTTAACTTTAATTAAGGATGATTGTGATGATTTCCAACCAGGCCTATCGTTCAGTCAGTTTGGTTTGCATGGTTGTTTTGTTACTTGCCGGAGTAAGCAACCTCACTTTTGCCGGTGACGACATAACACTCCAGAATTTGGCACAGGATGAATTTGACAAAACAGTCCGGGACCTCGGTGTCGCCATGAGTTACGTGCCGACCGAACCCGCCGAACAACTCGGAATTACCGGAGTTAACGTTGGAGCCGAGGTATCCGTTGCCGATCTAAAATCCGACAATAATTACATGGACAGTGCTTTTGGTGGAAACTCTCCCGGTGACCTCGCCATGCCAAAAATTCGAGCCTCAAAAGGACTTCCCATGGGAGTTGACGTGGAAGGATTCATTTCTGGTCATCCCTCGGGGAATGCCCGGCTTATAGGAGCTGCTGCTAAGTACTCCTGGATGGAAGGTAGCGCGGCGATGCCGGCGATTGGAGTTAGGGGCCATGCCACCCAACTGTTTAACGTCGATGATCTCGACCTCCGAACCTACGGAGCCGACGTTTCCATTAGCAAAGGTTTTACCATTTTAACCCCCTATGCCGGATACAGTGTATTCAAAATCAAAGGAAGTCAATCCGCCGGTATTCCGGTAAACGATCACACTACTACGGAGAATAAATTCTTCGGTGGAGCCCGGTTATCCATGGGACTGATAAACTTCGTCGGGGAAGTTGACGTGGGAGAAGTCAACGTCTACTCGGTTCGCGCCAACATCGGGTTCTAAGTTTTCAGCTCTCAGCGTTCAGCATTCAGCCATCAGTACAGCGTTCAGCACTCAGCTTGTTGAGTCTATTGTAAGCTGTTGGCAAATTTCGTAACCGATCGGCCACCTGTAGCAAACAGCCCATTAGCCAACCAGCCAGTTAGCCAATTAGCCATTTAGCCATTTAGCCATTTAGCCATTTAGCCATTTAGCCATTTAGCCACCAAGCCAATCAAGTCAATCGAAGCTATAGTTTTTGATTCCCCAGCTAATTTCACTGAGTACCACCAGGAACATCGACGCGATGGGAATACTCATAACCATTCCCATAATCCCGTAAATCTGTCCTCCCGCCACAACCACTAAAAGAACAATTAACGGGTGCAACTCCATTGTACGGGCAACAATCACCGGCTTCACAAACACGTTATCAACAATCTGAACCAGTAAAAAAACCACGAGAACCGGGACGACGGCCATCGGTTCGTTTGTCTGGAAGAATTTGATAATCACGGCGGGGATCGCCCCGGCTACGGGACCGAAATAGGGTACAATATTTGCAACTCCTGCAAATAAACCGATGACGATTAAATAAGGCACATCGACGATCCACAGACCGATTATACTGAGAATCCCGATTATAAGAGATTCAATAAGAATTCCTCGTATGTAACTTCCCAGTTTCTCATCAATCTTGTAATAAATATTAAACGCCATCTCAAAAAATGCGTTAGGGGCGGACTGAACCGCAAGATGGCGTATCTTTCGACGATCCCGAGTAAAGAAAAAAGCAATAAATGGAATCAGTATGACGTAGTTCAACACCACGTATATATTCTGCAAAATTCCTTTGATCCGTGAACTGCTAACCAAATTCAACAACCATTCTTCCGCTTGACCGACCTGGTTGGTCAGGGCACCGTCGTCCAGAAAGACGATCAAGTCTTCCACCTTTCCCAGGTATTTGGCCAGCACCTTCGTCAAATCGTGCTCGGCTAAAAAGGTCTGAAAGTCCTGAAATTGTCCCCAAACAAACGGAGTGATCTCCACGATCATCCAGCCCAACAACAAAAATATAAATAAAAACACCACCATGGTTGCCGTCCCACGATTCAGGCTGTATCGCTCGAGGACTTGCACGGCCGGATGCAGAAGGTAGGACAACAAAAAGGCAATTAGGGTGGCTGAAAGGAGATGATAAATTTTGGGAAGTGAATAAATAAGCATGCCAACCGCACCCAGTACCAGGGTGTACCAGGTTATGGAAACCAAAAGTTTTGGACTTAGATTGAAAGGATTATTCCGTTTCATTTTCAGACTGCAGTTGCTCAATTTGTGATTTTAAGTCCTGCACCTGATGATTAACTTCCTGCAATCGCTCCCCCATAACGGTCACCACGTTCATTAAAATATCATTCCCGGTATCCCGTTCCCGGTCCATGTATTCTTTAAGTTCCTGACGAAAAATTGCAATAATCATCGAATCTTCAAGGGTGCGGGCTGAAATCGTACGTCGGTGGTCCTGGCAAAGGGCAAGTTCACCAAAAAACGCTCCTTTTTCCAGGTTCGTAAGTTGTCGTTTAACTCCCTCCGCGTCCTCAAAAAACAATCCCACCCTGCCACTCTCAATAATGTATATGGCACTTGAGGGATCCCCTTCACTAAATATTTTTTCACCTTCCTCATAATGGGTATCGTACAAAAGTTCGGACAATTCAGCGTAATCGCGATTCCTTAACCCTTGAAATAAAGCCGTGTTTTTTAACAGTTCCAATCGCTCGTCGTCGATAGTGCCACCCGTTCGAAAAAATATATCAAAAATTCCCAACTCCTTACGCCTCCCGTTAAACGGCAATTCCCCTGAAAAATCACTCTTTTACGGAGAACGATCTCTCAGTGTTAACCAGGTTTGGTGCTCAAACCTTCCTATCTCAGTCTACTCCGAACAGGGAAACTGTCCTGAGTTCACTGTCCAAAAGACCGCCTACAAGCTAATAAGAACGTGCAGTATACAATCCCTACTGTCAAATGGCATTTATGGAAATTACAACTTGATTTATTCACTCATTCAAGCCCGGCGGCTTACTCGTATTAATGAAAATTGTCGCAATTCCATTCTTTTCTATGACGAATATTGTAGGAATCCGGTGTCGTCTCAATGTTAATCAAGCCATGAATTCCCGTCTGAATATAGGGTACATTATATTGATGTAATCGATCCAGAAGTTCACGGTCGGGGTAGCCCCAGGGGTCTTTCGGCCGTACGGGAGCCGGAATGATACCGATTCGTGGACGTATTTTCCGGAGGAAACGGGGGCGAGCTCCCTTGCGATCCCCGTGATGGGCAAGTTTCAGCACATCCACCGGTGACGGTTTATATTGTTTCATTAACTCCTCTTCACCCTTACCGACAACATCCCCCATGAACAGGAATTTAACCTCATTTAATTTAAATCCCATTGCGAGGGAGGATTCATTTTTACCCCCTTTGAAGTTCCTGGACGGATGCAAAATATATCCCGTCACTCCGGGTAATAGCTCAACGGTATCACCACGAACTACCGGGCGGTATTTCGTGGAATGTTTCCCGGCGTACTGCCAGATTTCACGGTATGCCTGGCCTGATTCGGTGGGGGGAACGATGATGCGTTGAGCACCGAACTGCTTGAGAAGTGTGTCGGCATTACCAATATGATCCGGATGGGAGTGAGTTATCATAAGCGTTTCAATACGATCGGGGGAAAAACATTCTATTGCCCTTGTCACGGTATCCACGGCCGTCGTGGACCCGGTGTCTAACACAGCTATATCTCCTGTATCATTGGTAATTATATGGGCATCGCCATGGTTCACCGGTAAGGTATACACCTGTTTTTTTGCCTGTGTCTCCACCGGAAGAAAAAACAAGAAAAGCGAACTCCCTAACAACAAATGGAAAATAAAGAGTACGTATTTCTTCCTTGTGGAGAAAGAAAGCGAAGATATCATAGGTATCACCAATGAACGTATTTCTGAAACAACACGTTTATCATACAATTCTTTCCATTGAATTTAACACTACCTGGAGGAGATCCTGAATGGACGTTGATGAACTCACGTCAAAACTTGAAGACATTCCCGGTTTCGAAGCCGATCCTGACCTTACTCCCCTTCTGCTCGATGACCCGAGGGAAATGGACGAGGACACGCGATCGGACGTACAAACGTACAAATCAAAAATACTAAAAGCCCGGCGCGACGCCGATATGAGTGGCGGCAAGCCACCCTGGTGGACCTACGAAGTAGCCCCCGAAACTCTTCCCCAGTTAGCCGGGGAGGAAACCCGTGAGGCCGGTGGGGGAGCCGAGGAAGCAAGTTCGGAGGAACCCGAGAAGACCGAAGAAACCACGGAAGAATCCGCTGAAGAAACCGGTGAAGAGCCCTCCGAGGATCAAGCCGAGGAAGTCGAAGCCGAATCCGAACCGGAAGAAGAACCGGAACCGGCCGCTCCTCAAATCGATCCCGAGGAAGTACAAACCGCGGTTCAACGTTTCCTAGACGACGAGTTATCCGAAGATGAATTAACCGAGGAAATCGGGGAAGCTGCCGCTACCGCGGCGATCTCGGTCCGGGACGATTACGAACAATGGCTCGATAGCCAGGTGGAAAAACGATTCGTCGAAAGCCGCGACGAACTGGAACCCACGGAGGAAGAACTACTCGCCGCCGATCTCATCGACGGCGAAGTTGAAAACGAGTCCGCCAACAACTGTTTCCGAGTGGGCGCCAACAACCGCAAAGCTGCCCTGTTTTACTCCGAGGACAGCTCCCGGCTCGTACTCCATAACTTCAGTCTTCCCCAGGACCTGGATAACCAGTGGTTGCTGTGGCTCCAGGATCTCCTTGTTAAGCATGCCTTTGATTACGCCGAGGAGAACGAACTCTCCGTCTTTGGCGAGCGACCCGACATCTACAAGGATTTCCTCAAGCGATACCCCGAATACGAAGAACGCCTCGAAAACGACCTGGAAAGCGCCGCTTAAACAGGCTCTTTTCGCTTATCCCTTCGCATTTTCCACATTCGTGAGTCATATGAAAACGGTATTAACTTGTGGACCGTGATCTGGCCAGTATATTACGGACGACCTTTTAATAGGTAGTTACTTTCCCCGGGAACGATTACGGTTGGAATTTTCATTAATGGTGTGGACTTATCCTGGTACCACTTAGAACCGATGTCTTTCTCTCCGTCTTATCATCATTATTTCACCACGTATCAGGTAGTATCCCCCGGCTCGTCCCGGTCGATTTCCAGGCTATCCTTGAAACCGTACTCGAATTGTATTACTTTGGTGATGAAGGTGATGATGATGAAACGTATTACGATATCGTTAACCGACGAACAACAATCGTTTGTCAAAAAACAATCAGAAAAGCTGGGGAACCAGTCCGAGGTCATCCGTGAAGCCCTGGATCGGATGCGCAAACAGGAAATGATCGACGAGATGCAGGAGCATTTTCGAGAAGAGACCACGGAAAGCGAAGCAATGAAAGACCTGCGAAAACGTTCATTCTCGGACCTGCCCGATTATTGATAAACCGGGGCGATTTATTCTGGCTGGAACTGCCTGACCAAAAAAATCGCCCGGTCGTCATCGTCTCCCCCAACTTTCTAAACGAAGTCCGGAATCGTGTTGTAGTGGCCCCCTGTACGTCCCGGAGGACCAATGAGATCGCAAAAACCGAAGTGTTACTCGATACCACCGGGCTATCCAAACAAACCAAGGTACAATGTCAGGATGTCGGGACATTCCAGAAACAACATCTAACGGACAAAATACGATCACTAACCCCGTCCGAACTGGAAGCACTGGACCGCGCTCTTCTCATCATCACCGGACTCTGGAATTAACACCTCTTCTCATTATTGAAACAAACCAGTAAAAACAGTAATCATATACAACTAACAGCCTCTGAAGGCAACTTCAATGTTTTAGGGATGGAGGTTGAAAGTTGAAAGTTTTCCTCCTTTTCATCCCCGCCTCCACGCAACTCTCAATGTAATTGAATTTAAATTTAAGCAACGGTTGGATTATCTGTTTTAAATAATATGTGAGTGCCTTCTCGGAAAATGCTCACATGAATCTTCGTTAGTCCCTTCGGATCTCTTTCCATAACGTTAAGCGTGGTAAAACATGTTTGGAGTCTTTACTACCTAACAGTGAAATACATCTCAGCATTTTTCATTTTCTCTTTTGGTCAGCGCCCTGTTCGATCGTATATTTTGAAATCAACATGGTTCCTTGCACCTGGGTTCCTGTGGATTCTAGCCATGAATCTAATGTACCGTTGCACGTGTTCAGCAAATGATATGAACGAGGGTGTGGAACGTATTCCATGCTGGCAAAATACCGGCCCGGCTGTATTTGATCCTTCCTTTTTTCAAACATCGCCTTTAAATGGTTGTGTAACCGGTTTACTTTCTCTCGTGAAACACGAAAACGGTAGACGTTTTCGGCATTCAGATCCTTCTTTAACTGGCGATTGGAGGTAACCGGTCGAGCGAGAGCTCTTCGTCCGAGTGCTGCCCACGTTGGCACGGTCAGGGTAAATATTCCATATGCATAGTTATCGTGCCCCTCCACCATGTAGTTCCAGTCACCGTACAAATATTCTATCCATTGATCGGAAGTGCCAGTGTTCATCACAATACTGGAATGTATTCCGTAGTCCACCAGGTACATTTTAGTCGCAGGCCCTTTTACTGTATCGGGTGGGCTTACATGAGCACATGACGTGGTCATGAACAAAGCCAAGTTAAAAATTATTACAATTGATTTCCCGGCAATTAGATGAGAATTCAAAATGTTCCCACCTACCTGGAGATAAATTTATTAATCTGCGTTAGACTACTGTAATTCCGAGCTATCTTATGTAGAACAGACTTGCCTAACAACCTTTATTACTTCCAATATACTATACTCTTCAGAGTTTTCCTCCTCGTAAAGAATGGTAAAAGCAACAAAAATCATCCTCCCGTTGAAGAGTCATGGGAATGAACTTGTGGGAGCTATAATATTGGAAGGCTTCCTGACTAACCCACCCGTAAAATTGATGCCCCTTATTCGTCCTACAGGAGCTTTATCAATCGAAACGACAAAGAACAAAAAATGGAAAGAGAAAGGAGACTTTTCACTACCGTTACTATCTACAATCTACTACTTACTATTTACTCAACACTTCCCTTTTCCGTTACGGTAACGTCGCGCTGGGGAAAGGGGATTTCAATCTGTTCCTCACGAAACCGTTTGATAATACGTCGATAAATACGATCCTTGGTTCGTCGCTGGGCGGTTGGGTGATCCTGCCAGGCCAGTATCTGGAGATTGATGGCGCTGTCACCGAGTGATTCAACGTTCACTTCGGGGTCTTTCCTCGTTGTAACTCCTTCGACTCCTTCAAGGATATTATGAATAATTTCAGTTGCATGATCGAGGTCGGTATCGTATCCCACCCCGACGGATACTTCGACTCGGGTTAACGCCTCGGGTAGATTGTAATTAATGGTGGTCTCGTGCATGAGGGAATCGTTGGGGATACTGACCAGCAGATTATCCAGGGTGCGGACCGTAGTTTTGTACAGCGTGATTTCCTCCACGTCTCCCACCCAGTCGCCCACCTGTACCCGGTCACCGGGCTGGATGTACTTATCCATGGTCAGGATAATTCCCCCGAAGAAATTGGACAGTATCGTTTTCGTGGCCAGGGCCACGGCCAGACCGGCGATCCCGAGGGAAGCTATTAACGCGGAGATTTCGATGCCTAACGTATGTAACGCAATGGCAAAACCGAGTACGTAGATAATGTACGCCGCGGTTAAATCCAGCAAATACAGCAGGCGCTCGTCAAAATCCGACTCGGACTCTTCCACGTAGGGCTGAAGATAGGAATCAATAATTTCCCGGACGAGACTCCCGACCATCCAGGTAACAATGACAATGATGATCGCCACGTCCAGTCGTTTCCACTGTTGAAGGTACTGGTCAATGGCTTTTATACGCCGTAATGCATAGAAGAATGAAAGGGCACCGACCAGGATGGCCGTCGGCGTGGAAGCGACTTTCACCAGGATCCCATCAAATCGGAAGGTACTTTCCTTTGCTTTCTCGGCCAACCATTTCATCAATCGATTTACGCCAAAGGCAAGAAAAATCCCAGCGGTCGCAATCCCCAGCGACACGGCTAACTCAACGATGGAAACCGTACCCGCTGGCGACCATTCAATTTGAGGCATAATTTTCACTCCCCTTGTTTATTTGTTATTGATAAGGTCAATCATTTTATTCATTTCACGGTTCCTACAAAACCATCTCCATTGGAATTGTTGAAATGCGCGGAGTTTCTACTTCAGGGTAGATTTTCAAGGATTGGGTTTTGTTTATGCACACAAACACTCACTTTTTTATGAATTTTGCCATTATTTCCACCAAAATTGGACATAAAACGTTTAATGTGGTAGGGTATTAAGCGAACGGTAACCATGGTTGATTGCGAACGTGTTCTGTACAACTATCAACTGTTTGATGACGGTACGTTAATGGAGGTTGAAATTTACCGGGTCGAGGATCCGGAACAATTCCCATCGGGGTTTAAATACAGTTTTCAGTTTTGCGATCCTGAGTCCGGGGAAACGTACCTGCGTTATGACAACTCACATTCGTACGAAGGTCACCCGGACCGTCATCATCGGCACAAGGGTGAAACCGTTTCTCCGTTGAAATACCCGGGAGATATTTACGAGTTATACAAACGATTCAAACGAAAGGTGGAGGTACTCCGTGGATCCTGATTTTCAAGAGGAAATTGACCAAGCCGGTGGTACCCTGACCATCCAGGCGAATCCTTACGAGGAGTCCATGGCCAATCTCGATCAAGCGGTGCAGGATATGAAGGAGGGGAAGAGTGCCGATCATCGTGTCTTAAACTTTGAATCCCCTAGCCTGTTTCGGGAACTATTAACCCCGAAACGTCTGGAGATGATCGAATGGCTCATGGAGCATGGCCCCTCCCGGAGCATCCGAGCTCTTTCACGTGAACTCGACCGGGGAAAAGGCGAAGTTCACGACGACCTGGAGATTCTTAAGCGTTACGGGATTGTGTATTTCAAACAGGAAGGCCAGGCGAAACAACCCTATATTCCATTTGATGAAATTGACATCGACATCAAGATCAAGGCAGCGGCGTAATGGATTGTCGCTCCCGCTTTTTTTCTCATAGACTCTCCGACTCTACTTTATTTGTAGAACTATTCCCTCCCCCCGAAGAAGTGTCATTTTTCACTTCCTTATCCATTTCCTCTACTGCACCAACTTCTATCGCATCCGAAATTCCTACACCAAATCCCGCCCATACATAACCAGTAAAAATAAAACTCACCATTAATATAACTGCACTTACGATTGAAATGTTCAATGAACTTTTATTCATCTCATATCACCTTAGTAGTTATATGACACTCCAAAATTAATTGCAAAATCAAGTGACGAAGTAGACTTTCCTGTATCATCATCTTCCAAAAAAACAGGTAGCATCCCGATATCTGCTTGAACTGATATCGAATCAGTCACAAATTTTCGATAACCGCCAAATAAACCAAACATAACCCTTGAACCTTCTGAAACATCACCTTCAAAAGTCAGCGTTCCAGCTTCTCCCCCGTAAAACAGTTTAATTGTAAAAAGTTAAGTACTATGACTTCTTCAAAGAAATCGTCCGCAAAGCTTTTTCAAGAGCATTTAAAAAGAATCAAAGAAGAGACAGGTTTATCCGAGGCAAAACTAAGTGAAAAGTGTAATCTCAGTAGAACCTACTACGGAATGCTCATGAGAGGAGATCGAGATCCATCGTTTGAAATTTTGGATCGAATATGTGAAGGGTTTGAATTAAAGCCTTCAGAATTATTTACGGAAGATTTTGAACAGAATTTTTAACCAGGAAGACCGAATACACCTGGGGCTTTGTGCTTATTTTTTTCAATTACAAGGAATATCAAAAATGGGAGCTGCAGGGCTCGAACCTGCGACCTCCACGGTGTGAACGTGGCGCTCTTCCGCTGAGCTAAGCTCCCAAGGTAAGATTATTCTTCGAATTAACGGTCGATTGTTAGGTTATATTCTCCCGGTCACGCGACAATTACCGACCGTTCGGAAACAAATTATTAGGTTTGATATTGTCTATACTTCGTCCGATTGGGTTGGGATCGTAGCCCAGATCCAACCTGTTAAAATCCCAGTAAGAATGGGCAACAACACCGTAGTAACAAGCGTAATGTATCCCCATTGTTTACCAAACGTACTGTTCACGGCATCCATTCCCCCGGCCCAACCGTACCAGAAAATAAAACCGGCTACGACGGGGACCAGCAACACATTCGTTACAATGAGCATACTCAGGGTAATCTCACCGGTGGAATACATCCGGTTTCCCACACTCGAAGATTCACTCATCGATTTCACTCCTTTCCGAGTCTTCATATGGTATAAATCCATCGAATAATAAACAAGGTCACAACTTCACGGAAAAATCGATCGAAGTATTGGCAGATGAAAACTGGTTAGCTACAATAACCGTTCAATAATGTTAACGGAGGTAAATCAATGAGTGGATTTATTGGATTCCTGAAAAAAAGTGTCCTCCCCGTATTGTTTTTACTAACGATCGGTATTGGACTGTATGGAATTGTTCAGCTGGACGTCCCCGGGGGGAAGGACAGTTTTCTGACTTACTTCACTCACCAATCCAATTATATTTCTCTCGTGGGTCCCGGAGTCCATTACATGGTCCTGATCGCTGGTTTAACACTGGCCGGGATCGCTTACTACATCTGGTCCACGTTTGGTGAACTTGACTGGGTTCGAGTTCTTTTCCGATCCAGCTCTTTCGTATTTGCGATTGCCTCCGTCATCATGGCTTTTCTCGGCATCAAGGCCGAAATGTGGGAGCCTCTCGCCCTGTTTGGCGCTTTCACGACTCTCGGCATCTTTGCCATTGTCCTAAGTTATCCCGCCCACGATCATTAACGTTACAGCTCCTTTCTGTACAGTTATACTGTTGATATAATTAATAATCGGCCTCCCCTTATATAAACTTCGATTTTGAATTCCAACTTCAACAATTCATCTCATCGTACTGAAATATGAGGAGCAATATAGTAAATTGTCTTTAACTGATTCTGATTCATTCTTCCCGATTTTAGAAAATATAAAGGAAGCCGATTACTCCTCCCTCGGTTCCGATCTTCAAATCGGATTAACTCTTGCTTTTTTGGCCATACCTCAGTGCATGGCTTATGCCACCATAGCTGAATTACATCCCATTTACGGATTGTACGCAGGAATTGTTACTTCTATCATTGCCGGTTTTTTAATGTCTTCGAGACATGCTATAACGGGACCGACGGCGACGGTTTCCTTGATCGTAGGGGGAATACTGATCGGAGTAGACGCGACAAATACAACGGCCGTAATATACCTCGCCATCATGGTTGGCTTATTTCAGATCCTGTTTTACCTCACCAACCTGGGAGCACTTGCACGTTTTGTCTCGGATGCTGTTATATCGGGCTTCGTAATGGGGAGCGCCTGCGTAATCATCGGCGGACAGATTTTATCGTTGCTGGGTTCCCCCCGCATAAAGTCATCCTATTTTATCGTGAGACTTTTCTACAGTCTCCAATCTCTTTACGCTGATATTTCGCTGATCAATATTCCAGCAATTACTGTCGGTCTTTTGACCGTAATCGTACTGGGATTTTTAAGATGGCGCTTCTATAATTTTCCCTCCAGCCTGCTCGTGCTTTTAATCGGTGCAGGCTGCTCCTGGTACTTTCAGTTTGAACAGCTCGGGCTTGAAACAGTCGGCACAATCCCGTCACTAATTCCCACACTCACATTGCCGTCCGTGTCCAATGCCCACTTAATTGAAAACTTGTTAAGTGGTGCCTTAGCACTATCCATTTTCTCCAGCATCCAGTGTATATCCGTTGTCAAATCGATTGCTGGCAAATCCGGTGATATCGTCGATAAGAACCGGGAACTGCTCGGTCAGGGAAGCGCAAACATCGTAACGGGAATTTTAAGCGGATACCCCGTTGGAGCGTCGTTCAGTCGATCCTTCCTCAATCACTCCATGGGTGCCACAACTCAACTGAGCGCCGTTGCCAGTGGTATTTTTGTCGCTTTATTAACGGCCGTAGGTACACCCGTTATTTATTTCATCCCACTACCGGTTTTGGCAGGCATTATCATTGTGGTCGTGGCGGAAGTCATTAACTTCGAGGAAGCGATGATGGTCTGGTCAACAACACTTCAGGACCGAATTAGTTTTATAGGTACTTTCCTGGGAGTATTGTTTTTGAGGTTGGACCTCGCTATTTACCTGGGCGTTGTCGTCTCACTGATTTTTTATTTAAAAGAAGCCACCCGCCTCGATCTAAAGGAGTACATTATTAACGAAGACGGTACACTGAAATATATCACCGATCTCGAGGATCGAATTGATCCCAGGATTGTGTTGATTGACGTAAATGGGGAGGCTTTTTTTGGATCGGCCGATCAAATCAGAAAGCGTGTCAAAGGGCTCTGTGTCCAGTCCGAAAAATTAAAAGTAATTATACTGAGAATGAAAAACGTAACCAATTTCGATATAACAGGGGCTTCAGTTCTGCGTTCAATAGCTAATGAATTAAAAGAAAGAAATAAAACATTAATGTTGTGTGGAACCACCCCCGATATCCGGGATGTGCTGGAACAGTCGGAAGTGAATCAAGTTATTGGCGAAGACAAAATCCTTGTGGCCCAGAAAAACCTCCTTGAATCCACCAAAATGGCCTTCCAGAGGGGTCGAGAATACATTGACGAAGTTATAAATGAGGGGGTGCATCCGGAGGAAGAAGATCCACCTCTTGACTACACCATGGAGGAGCTGGAAGAAGATCCCGAGGCTGACGAAAAACAGGACCCTATCGAACAGGAAAAACACACCGTCGACGAACAAGATGAAATTGATTCCGAGTGATCCAGGGTAATACCAGTGGACTCAAAGGCCCTCGGAGGTGTTTTAGGTAGTTATCGTTCAAACCTACAATAGCTTTTCACAGTGTTATTCACGGTGATTGTTATTGCCCATTATGAAAAATGGACTATGTAGCCCTACGGATTTCGCCCCCAACCCAGTCGTTGATGGAACTGCCCTTTTAACTTTTTAAGGCTTAATCTTACGGCGATGGGCCTTACCTATCTCAAGCGGCAGCTTATCCCTGTAAATTACGCGGGGCACAATTTATAAGGAACCTGCTCTTCCCTTTTCTTACGGAAAGGGAGTTCCCGCCACATGAATGTATTCTTACCGATCATTGCAGGCATGTTATCTATAGTTTGTTTTAATAACTTAGGATGAAGATACCTTTCGAAAAGACTATTGAAATATACTTTTCCCAGGGAAGATAGGAGGGTCTTATTAATCATAACAACCTTTGCTTCGTTATACTTTTGTAAGGTGTACGGTAGGAGCGAACGTTCGGGCTACTGTTTACTGTGTCCCCAGTCGTTTCTTCAGGTTTGCGGGTAACTTCCCGGATGATCTTTTGGGAGCGGACTGTTTCTTTTCGATGGGCTCGGGCCAGTTACCGGGGAGGTTTGGAACATCCTGGAACAATCGAACGGGATCCTTCCCGACCGTCACCACCGGCCAGCCGTCACGTTTAACGAGGCGCTTGTTTTCGTAAGTCCCCCCCAGCACAACATCGATGGTCTGTCCCGAGGCAGTTTCCAGTTGTATACGTGCCTGCGGTGGATTCATCTCCGACGGGGGTTGAGTGTCGAAGAACTGTTCAGCATTCATTAGTAATAGTGATTTTACAGCTCCCTGTACGGTACGTGAGTCCGTGTCATTCAGCACCTCCGTGTCGG
>JBDGPJ010000022.1:9669-10801 GCA_042219695.1 bacterium | reverse complement strand
GTTGGGATCGAGGTCGGTACGCATCAGTATTTCCGAAATGACTTTTTGTCCGAGTTCATCGGCCGGGATGTCGGATAGTTCCTCACCAGCTTTTGCAAACGGTGTTCGAATTCCATCGACAATCGCTAACGGTTCCAATGTTGATATCCTCCAAGTAGATAGTTATTGATGATTGTATTATGAATCGTTTGAGTTCCAAAACAACCAAAAATAGAACAATCGTCGTGAAGAGGTCCGTTATTTACAAACCTCACCCGTTTACACGTTGGTTATTTATCTTATCAAATTCTTCACTGTAGCGAGTGAACCGAAACTTCGAAAACCAATCTACAAGTGTCCGGGTAACTTCAAACTCAATCCAAACTTAACAATCGAAAGCGGCATGTATAATTCATGACAGAATCACTTTTTCATCGGTCTTTTTAAACGATCGTGCGGGCCGGAGAACACACCAATTAAGTGCTCCTGGTTTTGATAACGTCTCACAAATTCCATAATCGCCCGAATGCGTTTTTTTTTCAGTGCAGGCAATGCTTGAAATTCTTGCTTGTTGTATAAAAGTTTGCTCCGTGGATTTACATTAACCGGCTCGTCCAACTTTCGAAAGATCAGCATGTTTTTGTCAAAGGCTTCCAGGCTCCATTTTGGATGGGGTATGAAAAAATAGAAAGGGCCACTGTTGGTAGAGGACACAATTGCGTGTTGTAAGTTTAATTGGCGTATTAATGGACGAGGATTCCGGAGAACCTGGGACATGAATTGTGTATCGTACGCCAAATTTTTAGAGTCAACGAAGACTTTTTTGCGCGGCCACCATTTCCAAATCAAGTAAGCTCCAATACCATAGGAATTATAGAATCTCTCGTTAGGGTAATGTTCCAGCACATAATTTGGACTTTTCTCACTGAACTTGAAGTATTCACCGTGACCGAACCGATGGCCACGATAATTAAAAACTCGTTCCAGGGTACCGAATAGCATATGTGAATATAAATAAGAGCCAAAAGCACCCAGGAATAAAATTGTCATAAATTTCACGTTGGGTCCGATTTCCTCGGCGTGAAGCGTCTCCGAGGTCTGCAGCGTAGCCTGTGTCAGCCCCCGGCTCAGCGACTTGCCCCCGCCGAACTGG
>JBDGPJ010000022.1:4228-9659 GCA_042219695.1 bacterium | reverse complement strand
TAACACCAGAGGGATGAATACAACGAACCTCATAAACATTAAGCCGACGACACAACTCACCAAAAAAGGAATAAATAGGGAAAACCGAAACGGTTTTCTCCAAAAAAAGAAGGTAAGGACTCCAATTCCAAGCAACAGTAGCGAAGCCCGTACAAAGAATGTATAGGTGAAACGAAGCGTATTCATGGCACCTTTTACACTGTTGGCCGTTCCGGAAAATTGACGATCGAGAAGCAGGGACTGAAATTTCGTTTTGAACCAGTTCAACAGGTTACCCGGTTTCTTTTGGGAAGATGAAAGATCCTTTGATTTTTGATGCGTATCGAAGACTGAAACAACGGAAGTAACGCTACCGGAAATCACGGGATCCGCGTAGGGCTTAATCCAGGTAACCACTGCAACACAGAGCAGAAAGACACCGACAATTTGTAACCATCGTCTTTTATCGAGTTTATTTTGGATTTTGAAAAAGGAATCAATGCATTCCCCGAGCAGGATCGATCCAAATATTCCGATCCCCGCCAAAAATGATAAGTGCATGTTTCCCCAGAAAAGAAACAGGAGAGGGATCCCCGCCATAAGGGTAAATTGATGCTTGAATCGTACACGATACCACAGCCAGAAAAAAACCGTCATAAGGGGAAGTGAAAAGAGGGCATCCCTGACCATGATTTTTTGCAGGGAAGCCAACACAAAGAGAAGTAATATAATAAACGTAAAAAGGGAGGTTCTATAGTTCGAAAGCGAGTGTAACAATATTACAGTGCCGAGCACGATAAAAACACGAAACAGTTGGAGGCCCGTTACTCCTCCAAGGTTGTACAGGCCATAGAAAAATAGATTACTGAGCCACTGGAATGCATAAGGGGGGAAGAAATCCACGGCCGGGGAAAAGGTGAATTCACTATGCGAAGGAAATTTCAGAAACTGCGCAATGTACCGTCCCGAGTACAGTGATTTCCAGAGATCGTTTGAATACAGTTGAAAATAGGTAAGCGGAATCAGAAACAGGAAATACCCACCGTAAAATAATCCAATGTCAAAGGGGGACTTGAGTTGATCCGCTTTGAACAATTTCGTGAGGAAGTTCAAATTTATACTCTCATTTTTTGATGGGATATCATTGGTGGTTCACTGTATCGTGAATATGTTACGAGACATTTCCACACCCAACGTAGTTCCGAATGAGGTTGTGACTTAAGGATCCCCGAACCTGTTTGAGGCCTATTTGAAATGTTTAATTCTCGGGGCATATCCTGATTATTGCTAACATTTATTAAACCGTTATCTCAGCCACATTTCCAACGAATAGTTTTACGTTAATTAAATTTATTACGGTGAAGAGTATGGGGGCCTCAAACCGCTCGTAACAAAAAGGTGACAGGCGGGATCTCACACTACTCTATTTTTACTCTTCCTCGGGACGGTTGTCGAGGAATCGCTCCTCTTTGAGTTCCGTTTCTAGGCCCAGCCGTTCCAGCATGTCCTCGTAGGAATGTGAGTGTATTTTGTTGGGGGAAACTTCCGTGGCCTCCACGATGTCTTCGCGGAGCTGTTGCTTGGCCTGCTCTTCGTCGATCCCCTCCTTGTAGGAGACGTGGAGGTGAAGCTCGTCCAGGCCCATGGGATCGTCGTCTTCCTTGCGAAGTTCGATCTGCCATTCGCTCACCATTTCATGACCGTTGAGGGTTTCCTGGAAATTGTTGAAGTTAACCAGGGTCCCTTTCACCTTGTCCAGCTTGAGGTCCTCAATTTTTGACACTCGCTGGATGGGTCCCATGATCCGGGGGAGACGCCGTCCACAGTGGGGACATTCCCCCCATTGGATCGATTCGCATAAATCACCCGTCCGGTAACGAAGGACGACCGAACCGCGCCCGTCAAGCGGTGTATAAACGAGCTCGCCACCTTCCTCGTGGGGAACCCGTTCACCGGTTTCGGGATCGCGCAGTTCAAAGTAATTCACGTCCGGGTAGTAATGGTAGCCCGTGGGTTGATCCGGTTCGCCGGGACATTCCCCCCAGGCCACACGGGCTTCGGTGAAAGCATACGTGGCCTGGACGTTAACGGACCCGGCACCACCGTCACGGGCCTGCTCAATCATTTTTTTGCGTCCGGACGGGGTGATTGCTTCCCCGCCCAGGATTATTTTTTCGAGGCTCTCAAAGGAAGCTCCCTGTTTGTTTCCTTCCCGCAGAATATGGTAAACGTAGCTGGGCATTCCGATCAAAATTTCCGGTTGCATGCGGTCCATGAGATCGATGTTTCCCTCGGTGCCACGAACTTTTCCGCCTCCGGTGCTGTGTGCGAGAATTCCAAAATCGAGTGCGGCAAACACGGATTGCCAGTAGGCGAGGTGAGGGGCGTAGGGGAACATGTTTATGCCCTTCATGTCGGTCGTTCCACCAAACACGTCAATTAGCCGAGAGCCCCAGCTGCTGAGGTTATCCATGTCGTACTTCGAGTACAAAAATGCGACCGGTTCAGCTGATCGACCTGTAGTTGCTGTTAAAAATACCGGCCGGAATTCACGTTCTATTTCCTCACGGACCGTATCCCGCCCAAAAAACAGTGCCCGAAGGATATTGGAGGGTTTCCATTTCATACGTTCTTCGTCGGGTTGGAGGATAAAATCACGGTAACGGTCGGGTTGTTCGTCACTGGGAAGCAGGTCCTGCTTCGTTGTAAAAGGGAGTTTTTGTAAATCGTCCGTGTCATGGATATCGTTTGGCGACAGGTCTTCTTGTTCAAACAGCTCCTGGTAGTAAGGACTATTGGGATAGACGATGTCGGAAATAAACTGACCGATACGTTGGTCCTGGTATAATTCCGCTTCGTCACGGGGCCAGTTCTCTACGGTTTCCCAATCAGGCAAGTGAATGGACTCCTTTTCGTGCTAATTTTTTGGGCTTCGTCATTTGACATCTTCGTTGCTCAAGCACCGATATCACTTCATATTTCATTTTCGTGAAAACAAGTTAGCAAAACAAATCGAAAATAGACGATCGACTATCCAGTAGTTTCTTGATCTTATCTTCTTCATGGAAAAAAAGATAAGTGTATTTCCGTCACACTGTTCATTAGAGGTGATTCAAACTCCCTCATTCAGGTAGAGAACTCAATAAGGACTTATCCACCACAAAACCGGGTTGGATAAACGAGGATTTTCAAATAGTAAAAAACCGCTGATCGTTTCAAGAGACATTCATCTATTTTAATTGTGTAATGTTCCAGTTTGATCGTCGGGTGGAAGCCGATTCCATGGGCGTGAGCCCATAAGAGGACCTTATCAACGTCAGTTTACTCACTGAGAATATCAAACCGTTGATAACTTCCAACGTTGCCCCGGAAATACTGTGGTCTGGATGTTTCAAAAACAATCACGAGAAGCGTGAACAAAATCAGGTTTATACCAATCCTTTTTTACGAGAAAAAGATTGGATCAAAAAACCAGTTTGTCAGATCCGGCAACGAGACATTGTTCGTTTGTCCCACCAGGTTACTTTAGCTTAGGCCTTTTGGCGCCCTCGATGCGACATTCTACTTGTAAAAGAAAAGTTAGTGTAAAATTATACGATCGTGGTTTCGAATCATTCACGTTTGCCGAGCCATATATTACAATCACGAGTCTTATTCGATTATCCTCGGTTCCATAACGAATCGAATGACTCGTTCCGGAGGAACAACCAAAATGAAAAAGTTAACTGGATGTATCGTGTTATTAATGATTTTGATCCCGCTATCCGGGTGTGGTATTAGTAGTGACAGTGATAAACATCATTCATTTAAATGTGCCACGGGACAGTGTCGGATTAAGGTTCCTTCGAGTTGGTCGATTCAATCCGACCTCAACAAATCGGCCGATTTACAGGTGGCAAACCGGGACCAGAGGGTTTATTTGATTATCTTGAGTGAATCGAAAGAGGACCTCGCCGATATGACGCTGAAAAAACATTCACGACTTACACGCAGTAACATCGTTAAGCCCCTGAAACAGTCCGAAGTGAACAAGGAAAAATCATTCACGATAGACGGGATGCCGGCCCTCCAACACAAAATACGGGGACAAAAAGGGACCATGAACCTCATTTACCTGCACACATCCGTAAAAGGACCGGAAAATTACCATCAGATCCTCGGCTGGACCCTTCCTTCAAAATGGGAGCGTAATCAATCCATCCTTAACGAGGTTATTAACAGTTTCGAAGTGAAATAAACGGTTTTACCGAAACTCTTCTACAGCGATAAGCCTGATTGAGTAACGGACCTGGGGCCTGAACAACGGGAGCGGTTGAATGCTTAAGTGTTTTAATCAGGAATCAGTTCGTCGTCGAACCAACTCAATACGAATTTTCAGCGGTATTATCAGCAGGTTTAAACAGGGTATTAATCCCCTTTGAAAGGTTTTGCGGGGAGTTTCTCACTGTTTTGTATGTGGGATTTTTTTGATTTATTCCTGGCTGACTAACTTTTTAACAACGTGGATGAAAGTACTAAATGAACGTTTTAACTGCACTCGTGTTTTTCGATTCCCCGGTTGCTTTAAAAAGTTGAGCAAGTTTAATGTGACAAGCTTTTTCAAAGAGATTAGGAATCCCTCTTTTGACAATCCCCAACCATAATGACCAGTGGATTTTTCCATCTTAACGTCCTGTTCAAGGGCCTCTACGGAGCTACGTAAATTTGAGATGACGACTGCAACAATAAATATTCGGGGTGCTTTGAATCGTTAATGCCAGAACTACCTGAGGTAGAATCCATCCGTCGATCGCTTACTATCCTTGAAGGAGAGTTGGTTCAGGATGTTGAAGCACGTGATTCGGACGTTTACGTAGATCCTTTTTCAATTGATAACGCAGAAGAAAGACTTTCAAACCAAGAAATACGGAGTTTTTCACGTGAGGGCAAATACTTACTTTGCGGGTTCGATCAGGGTTGGTTGATGTATTCACTGAGGATGACCGGCAAGGTAATGTTGCTCGACAAACCCCCCGCCGATCCCGATGTTCCCGTCCTGACGTTACAATGTAAACGAGTGGGATATTCCCTTTACTTCACAACTGTAAGAAGGCTTTCTCGACTACACTGGATCGATCGAGACAACCGTTCGACGTATGAGTCGCTGGAGAAACTCGGTCCGGATCCCCTTTCGGATCGATTTACCCTGGAAGTATTGCGAAACAGGGCGGAGACCCGGACGGGTCCGATAAAAAACATACTCATGGACCAGTCGTTTGTCGCCGGAATCGGCAATATTTATGCCAGTGAGATTTGTTTTGAAACCGGTATAGATCCCCGCCGCCGAGTACCTCAAATCCGTCAATCCGAGTGGGAGAAGCTTTACGAAAAAATTGTCAGTACACTCCGTAAAGCCGCCCTTCTCGGAGGTTCATCGTTTACGAACTTCCGAGGTGTCGAGGGAAAGCCGGGT
>JBDGPJ010000022.1:1259-4216 GCA_042219695.1 bacterium | reverse complement strand
AGCATTGTGTGAATTGTGGAGAGGAAATCCGGTCGATTACGCAGTCGAACAGAACCAGTTATTTTTGTCCACGCTGTCAGGAATAATAACGCGAGGACTCCCGGTTCTACTGAATCGAAACGCGGAGGATGGTTTGGAACGCTGACGCCTTTTTTACCTGAGGATTGTGAATTTTTTTACGTAAACAATTTCACGATGAAGTTTGGCTCTCCCTTTAGTACCATCAGTAGTGGAGATAGAGATAAAGATCCATTTGTCGTTTTTTCAATTCACCATCACACTGGAGCAGAGCAGGAGTGAAATGCCATGAAAAAGTTTCAAAACTCATCGTGGAAACGGAATGATACCCTGAGCTACCGGAGACATATGAAGTTTGAACAGCGACTTGTAAAGAAGTTCAGGCGCCGGGAAACCATGAAACGAAACTCCAATCCCCCGGATGATTCCGCCCCTTAATTTCACCGGTGGCTGAAATCGTTTTCCAGTTCAAGCAGGTATTTCTTCACCGGATTATTATTTTGGCCTCCGTACCCGCCGAGTTCCCCGGACGATCGAATGACCCGGTGACAGGGAATGATAATAGGGTAGGGGTTTTTCTTCAGCGCCTGTCCGACCGCGACCGGGGCCGTGTCCCGGTTCAACTCATTTGATACTTTTCCGTACGACCAGGTTTCACCGAGGGGAATAACCAGCGCCTGTAACAAAACGTCTCGTGTGAATTCGGTAAGTTGATTGAAAGTAAGAACTTCCCGGGGAATTTTGCTCGATGTCCAGTAGTAATTGAGCCACGTGGTCGCCGTTCTGGAGGAAGGAAACGGGGCCTCGTTTTCGTCAGGACGGTACGTAACCGATATGTTTTGGATGTCGTCTTTCTCCCAGGAAAACGTAATGGCGAGTGATCGCCATGATATACCGGGTTCTAACGTCGAACGTTCCGGAGCTGGTGGACTATTCTTACCGGTGGATGTCATTAATTTTGTCCTTTTCTATCGATCCTATACGTAGTATTTGACCCCGATTGATTCGGGATTGAGGTTCCAAGTTTACAATCGACTTCGAAAAATCCTATCCGAGTGAAGAAAAAATGTCATCTAAATTCCCCACTAACCCGTAAAAATCAATCAAAGCGTCCGGGAGAATGGTTCTACTCGATCGATGATGTAACCTATAGTGTGGGTTCCGTTGGGATTATTAACCGAATATAATTCTTCTTTTGGCCCCTCAAGGAGAACTCCCCGGTTGGCAAGCAGTTGGAATAAGTCCTATGGGGTTATCGAGCTCTCCATCGAGGTTTGAGGGAGAATTACAGTAATCGTTCTGCAGGAGATCCCCTGCGGTGTAACGACATTCAACCGTGGATTGAACGCGCACCTCAATTTGAGGACTCGGTTGAGGCCGATACCACGGGCTTACTGTCCGTGAAGTGGCTTCATCTACCTGAATGATTTGATCGGGATAACCTATTCTATGTATGAGGGGATAGAAAATTGCTAAAGACGAGACATAAATGGGAGACATCGAAATTTATTCACGAAATTGTGAAAACCAATGAACACTGAGGATCGTAAACCGGACGTTATTGTTGTGGGGGGAGGAATCGTGGGTTGTTCCACGGCATTTTACTGTGCCCTTAACGATCTTGACGTTTATCTTCTCGAACAAAATACGATTGGTTCGAGGTCCAGTGGAGCCGCGGCCGGATTGTTGAGTCCCCCTGATTTTGCCTCTCCCGGAACACCTCTGTCCGATCTGGCCCCGTTTCCGCGGTTATGTCGCGCCGGTTATGATTTTTATCCTGCGTTCCTGGATCGCCTTCAACGTTATTCTAACCACAACGTCGGATACAAAAAGACCGAATCGCTGAGTCTTGTCCTGGGGGAAGATGAATTAAGCAATCTACAAGGGTACGGTCGTGAAATGGAGAAGTACGATCGTGATGTTGAATGGTGGGAAAATAAACAAATTACTGAGTCTTACTCAGCCATTAATCCGGATAATAACGGGGGGTTGTATATATCGGACGAGGCATTGGTCGACCCTCCCAAATTGATGGAGGGTCTCGAAGACGTCTGTCGGGAAGTGGGAATAGGGATTTATCAAGAAACTGAGGTACAAACGATTTCTCCGATCGAAGACGAATCGTTTCAGATAGTGTCGAACCAACATGAATGGGCAACGAACAATGTGGTCGTTTCCGCGGGTTGCTGGACGGCGCAATTACTGGATCAATTCGACGTTACCGTTCCGATTGAGCCCCGTAAAGGACACATGATTCGGTACGACGATGTAAATCTTGATCTACCGGACGTGGTGAAATGGGACGATTATTATCTGATTCAGCGGAACTCCGGCCACGTCGAGGTTGGTGCTACGACGGAGGATGCCGGTTTCAGTGATGAAATTAATCGTGATTCTGTTGAAGAACTCCGGGAGGTAGCATCGAACCTTGTTCCGGAATTATCGGATCGTGTACCCGACGATACCTGGAGTGGTTTGCGACCGTACCTCGACATGAAAGGGGGACCGTTGCTGTCGGAGATACCGGGAGTTCAGAACCTATATGTTGCCGCGGGGCACTACAAATCCGGTATATTACAGGGACCGGTTTCGGGGAAAATTATGGCTCAGAAATTAACGGGAACGGATCCCCTGATCCCCCTAAAGGATTACTGTTTTGACCGCGACTGACGTCTTCTTTTCTTCGCCCGCTTTATGATTTTATTCAGTAATTTCTTCCATTTAGAGTAACGGGGGACCCCCCTGAGTAACCGACCGTTAATTAAGAAAGACGGCGTCGAATTAATTCCCATGGCCCCGAACGTGTTCCGGCGCTGGATGACGTGCTTACTAATTTTTTCGGGGTATTTCGGTTGTTTGTATCCGTAATCTCGGAGGAAACGATTGAAATAATCATTGGGGTTATCGACGTGTTTGGCAGTCCACTTTTTGGAGTAACG
>JBDGPJ010000022.1:0-1249 GCA_042219695.1 bacterium | reverse complement strand
TTCTTTGCCCGGTAAAATTGGGAGGAGGGGACCTGGCTGAGCGCAATATGGGCTTTTAGGGAGTGCTCGTGCATACTTGTTAGTGGAAATTGTCGGTACGTCCACAGGACCTTTCCCTTGTCAATGAAATTTTTCTTAATTTTGGGAAACACTTTCAGGGTGAACGCCTGGCACGCCGGACATTCAAGGTCAAAAAACTCCACAACCGTGACGGGAGCGTCGGGTTGGCCGATGGCTCTCCCGTCATAAGCAAGAACTGGATTTGGGGGTCTGGTTTCGGTAGTGGTTTGTTGCTGGGAACTGGTCCATGCAATGGATACCGTGCTTATAACGAGGGCGAGTACAATAGTGCTTACGGTAACGGTCTGCCAGGTTTGTTGTTCGGGGTTTCCAAATCCTTCGTCCCGCGAGCCGCGAATTCTCCAGAACACAAAACCTCCAAACAATAAAAGGCTCAGGACCAGGGTGGTTAGACAATAACTACAGGTTGTTCCCAGCACGGACAGGGAGTAGCCGGTTAGTGCGATCATGATAAGACTTCCGGCTCCCGATAGAATCATGCCACCGTTAATTGCAAGTCCACGCCCGCTTTCCCGGGTAAACGGATAAAACAAAATCAAAAACAGGTTTGAAACAAAGTATAACGTCCCCCACAGAGCCGTGGGTAATCCGAGGACAGTCGCTAACGAACTATTCAGTACGGTATTACACCCGGATTGTTGGGAACAGATTTGATTTACGTTGTTGGAAAAATGAGCCCAGGTTAAAAACAGGGTTAACCCAATCCCGGCGAGACAAATTACTATTCCGATGGTCCATAAAAATTTGTTCATCGTATTTGACCTCTTGGCTGAAGTAATAACAGTAACGACGAAGTGTATAACAGTCCCAACAATAATGCATGTTCGATGATTCAAACGGGCTTATTTCGGGGCTAACCCAGTCTTTTCATGACAGGGGTGTGGTCAACTTGAGTGGGTTCTTCGATTACTTCGTCCTCACTGAGTTCCAAAAAGTCCAAAAATGATTTATGCATGTCGCATCCGCTATAATACGTCACGGCGAAGCACCTCCTTTATGAGAATTAGGTTCCTCATGTGCATTTTAAGAGCTACTACGCTACTTCATATAATCAGGCTAAATACATAAACTCATGCTTCGTGAGGTTGCGTAACGTTCTATTCCTTATTCAGGACTTCATCATTCTGGCTGAAAGAATTGTGAGCCGGAAGCTCGAAATACTGAATGT
>JBDGPJ010000219.1:0-7523 GCA_042219695.1 bacterium | reverse complement strand
CATATAACGGGAGCTATGGTGGGACGCCAACCCTTCGGGGGATTCAAAATGTCCGGGACGGGGACGAAAGCGGGCGGTCCTGATTACTTGAAAAATTTCATGTGGCCACGGACGATAACTGAGAACACGGTTCGGCGTGGGTTTGCCCCCGATGAACACCTATAATCCCCGAACAGGAACATCATGATATGTTGTGAGAGTAAGGCGTGATAAAAAATGGCACTAAATGTAAACGAGGGTGATCGTTTTCGAAGACTGGTACGTATTGTTGAAGTGTTACGTTCTGAAGACGGATGTCCCTGGGATCGTAAACAGACCATGGAATCCATGGTGGAATCACTTCAGGAGGAAAGCCGGGAAGTGGTGGAGGCGGTACGTGCCGGGGATATGGATAACCTGAAGGAGGAACTGGGAGATTTTATTTTGCAGGGTGTATTTTACGCGCAGATGGCGGATGAGCGAGAAATGTTCGATATCGATGATGTGCTGGATTCGATCAATCAAAAGCTTGTTGAACGACATCCACACGTTTTTGGGGAGGATGAGATTGAGACGGCTGAGGAGGCACTGGAAATCTGGGAGGACGTGAAGGAGTTCGAAAGTGAGAAAGAATAAACACAGCTCTGATTTTTTCGAGGATAGAAATACTGAACGGAATTGCTAAGACGTTTGCTTCAAATGTTACCCATGAGTTCAAAAGGTGGAGGCACCATCATTGGATCCTGAAGACATTTTGCAAAATTGGGATCGCTACGTTCAATCCCCCGCTGAGCTGGCCAGTTCGAGAGCAAAACGATTTCCGGACCACGCCATGGAACGTTTGGTCTCCATTTTGGGGTTTACTCCCTCTTGCGACGTCTTAGAGATTGGTTCGGGTGTTGGGATTCTATCGTCCCACCTCGACCGTTACTTAACTGAGGGGACAGTGTACGCTCTCGAACCTAATGTCAATTTTTGCACGAGTGACGTGCCCGATACACTTCGCAAACCGTCTTCCCGAAATATCATTCAGGGGGATGGCCGGGAAATACCTTTGACGGATGACAGCGTTGACGTTGTACTCAGCCATACCCTTCTTAATACGTGCGCGGAGACCATCCGTAATGGCATCATGAAGGAAATGAAACGAGTGGTACGTCCTTCGGGAACCGTCGTAAGCATGGATGCTGTGGCCGGCGCGAGCTGGTGGCCTGATTACGTCCAGCCCGCCGAGGAAGAGGAACAGGAGCGGTACGATCGTTTTTATTCGATTCACCGTGAGATTCATGAGCAAATTAACACGGGTTTATACACTACCTTCAACCGTACTCCAGCCTGGTTTGAGGAATCGGGGGTTCGAAATATTGAAACTCGTGGATGGTTTCAGCCCTGCCGGTTATCCGATGACGTTTGGTCGGAGCAGCAGCGTATTGATTTGATCAATCTGGAACACCAGGCCAACCGTGACCGTCTGGATAATTTAAGACGGTTAATGGAGGAAACCGGGGAATGGGATCCGGAATATTCTGATTTATTTCGGCAGTTAGCCATGGATTTTCAGCAAAAATCCTTCCGACGGCGTAAAGCGTTCGAACAGAACCGGGAATCCGGTTGGTCAGGTGGAGCCTCCCTGGTGGTAGTAGGTCAGATATGAGTCAAAGTGATTAATTCATAATGAAACAAGCTCCGGGATTTACTCCCGTAGAGCGATTTTTGTACCATCCTCTGTTTTCGTTTTTACTGGGTGGTATGGGTTCCGTTGGATTAATCCGTTATATTTTAAGCCCAGTGACGTTTCCTTACCTTTTGACAGGTTCCGTGATTATACTGATTGGGACTCTCCTGATCACGTTCCGGCGGGATTTTCCGGTTTGTCTTTTGCTGATTTGTGCCGGGTTTGGATTATTTGGTTTCTATTCCATGGTTCGAAGATACCCGTACTTGCAGAAACGAAGTTGGTTAAGCCAGTCGACCGTACATGTAAGCGGTGAGTACCACCCTCCGAATACCCTGTTTATTCAATCCGTCAATAATACATCGACCACCGGCCGGTTGTTTTTGAACAAACGTGATCTCGGTAAGAAATTAGATCATTCCGGGGAACACGACATTCGCTTGACGGGGACGGTGAAATGGCCCCACTCTTCTCAGGGATTCTCGGATTACCTCGAATCCCGCCGTTATCTTGGCACACTTTCCGTTAAAAGAATCCATCATTTAGAACCCATTAAGGCGAGAGGTTTCGGGGTATATCGTTCCATTCAGAATTTTTTTAATAAGACTCGCACAATTTGGCCTATATCCACCGGGTTTTTAGAAGCATTGGTATTGGGTAATAAGGGACGCATACCGGATTTTATACTGGAATTACTCCGTCGATTGGGGTTATCCCATTTATTTGTCATTAGTGGGCTGCACGTGGGAATGATTTATTTACCGATTCGTCACACGTTTCGGAAGATGGGGAAAAAACCGTTATTTATTGCGACACTCGTTGGTTTAGGTGCGTACCTCTTTTTCCTTGGCTGGCCGATTTCAGCCCTGCGGGCGGCGATTATGATACTGGTGCTGGCTTTCATGGATTTTTCAAATCGGGATCGTAATCTGGTGTCTCCCCTGCTCGTTACTGTGTTGATCTTTATGATCTGGAACCCGTTTGTGATTTTCGACGTTGGTTTCCAGTTGACCTGTTCAGCCGTCACCGGGATTATTTTGTTTTCCGTGTACGAGCCGTATTTGGAAAAAATCCCTCTCGGTCAGTTGTTATGTGTAAGCCTCGGAGCCTTTTTTGGAGTTATGCCCGTCGTCCTGTTTCATTTCCATTACGTTCCGGTATTTGGAGTGGTTACGGGATGGATCGGGACGTACCTGTTTCCATTATTTGTACTTACTGTCTTGTCCCAGTGGGTTTTTATGGCCATTCCGGTACCGTCGATTGCTATTGAAATGGAACGGTTTTTTCATTGGATTGTGTTTTCACTCGAGGCACAGATTGAGCAGTTTCGCTGGATTTTAACCGTTTCGGATGTATCTCTGCTGGCAATAGTCATTCTTGTGTTTGGATTGGTTGGAATTGTGCAATACAGGCGAAAATTATGGCTCGGATTGGGTATTGTTACTGTCATTTTCTTCTTTCTCGGGATGGCGATGCCCCCGGTTCAATCACATGTCGAAATTAAAACCGTAGATGACGTTCCCGTCGTGTTTGTATATACTCCGGCCTACGAATCCGTAGTATACGTACCCCCAAGAATCGAGTTAAATTCCTATGTCGTGTATCGAATCGGCCAGGAACTAAAGAAGCGTGGGATTCGACACGTTGATTTTTTTATCAGTGATTACAGGAGGGACACATTCTGGCGCATGCGTCCTGAATTCACAGTGGAGAATCACCTGGTTCATTGGCGAGAAGAATCCACGGTTCAGTGGAGGCACGGCGCGTATGATTTTGAACGGAAACAACTATTAATTCCGGGGCGGACCATTTCTTTTAATGCGCTTAAGGGTACCGAAAAAGGCGTCTACGATCCCAGGCAGTTCGTGGGTTATACACCGAAACATTGTCTGGTAAATGACATAAGCTTATTAAACGACGAGGAGTATCAACGGCTTCAGCGTAAGCCATGTGAAGTCGTGCTATTGCGAGAGAAATCCCTGAAATATCAACGTGGTCGAGTCGTTTCTGCTGACAGTTCGTTTACGAAGTCCGTGCGTGAAAACTTGCAGGATTTAGTTGTCCGGATGACTAAAGGCTGGGTTTAACGAGGACATTACTTATTGATTGCGGGAACCAATCACGCCGGGGCCACTGTAGGTGGGCCATACCGATTCCGGCTACCAGGCCGAGGAACCAACCGCTGACAACGTCCACCGGGAAATGAAGACCGGCAATGACACGGGCGGATCCAACGATAATTGCCAGAACGCTAAAAATCCCTCCCAGCCAGCGCGGACCGTCGTACAAAAACACCCCCGCAAACACGGCCGTGCTTATGGCATGGTTACTGGGGAATCCACGACCGCTTTCGTGCGGGATTAACGGTTCGAATCCTCCGATAACAAACGGCCGTTCACTGGGGACGATCATCCGTAGCAGAACGGATATACTTATGGCAACGAGTAATCCCATCGTCAGAGAACGGGCCCGGTTCCAGTTCTCCTTTGAACGATAACTCGCCCAGGCGAACCACATGCCAATCCAGAGGAGTACGTACGTATGTTTGCTGTAGTATCCAACGATGCGCCAGAATTCCGGATATGGAATATGAACGGTGAGATATTCAATCATTGAAACGCTGATAGATCGTCACACTCCAAAAGACTTGATAAGTTCCAATCAGGTTATCAAGGGTACATAAGGTTCTTACAAAAGAAAATTTACTTCCGAACGCATCTATTTATTGATTTTTGATTCATGTGAAAACTGGAATAGTTGTTGGCTGTAATTCGAACGAATGTAGTTCATGGTTAAATATTGGTTTGGAGTGTACATCCTCCGAATATTATTAAGATACGAAAGAAGATCAAATTGATGGATTATATTTTTGTTGTGTATGGGGATTGTCCATCGTTACAATGATTCCTGAAACACGGAATAGACTATCCGAAAAGCCCCTGCCGGTTGAGTCCCGGAGATAGTTTGGCCTCAATTGATATTAAAATCCGAACCGGTTCTATTGATGACAGCGGTACTGTCCTGGATTGGCCAGCAAACTGACAGCTGTAAAACACTGAGTTCGTCCCACGGGCAAGCTGTGATAATGAGCCCCTTTGCGGTTGCACTGAGTGAGTCCATTTCAAGGTTTAACAGTCTGATACATGTGACTTTTTAAAGTTTGAAGACGGTTTTGGAGAAAGGATTTTTTTGGGTTGATTGGAATCGTTGTTAATCATTAAGGCTAAAGATGAGATATTAAAAATTGAAAAAGGGATGTAATGGTATGGAAATGTTTCGCCCCGATGAATTGAGTGGGAAACAAAATTACCGGATGCTTACCAACATTGTGGTTCCTCGTCCGATTGCCCTGGTAACGTCGAAGTCCCGGGAAGGCGTTTTGAATTGTGCTCCATTTAGTTTTTATCAGGGGGTTTGTGGTTCGCCACCAATCATAAGTCTTTCGATTGCCCGGAAAAAAGAAAGTCTGAAGGATACCTTCCGAAATATCATGATTGATGGTGAATTTGTGGTTCACGCCCCCCGGAAGCAACAGATTGAGGAAGTGGAACTCGCGTCGGAAGAATTTCCACCGGACGTTAGCGAGGTGGAAAAAATCGGGTATTCCCCTGAGGAAAGCCACGTTGTGGAGGTTCCGGGCCTCACGGAACCTCCAATTCGATTGGAATGTCGATTGCACGATCAAGTTCCAATCGCGGGGGGAAAGGTAACCGTGGTGTTTGGAGAAGTAGTTTGTTTTCACCTGGAAGACGGTCTGTATAACTTGGACGAGGATTCCATGGAGTTCAATCAATTTAATCCCCTGGCACGGCTTGGCTGGAAAGATTACACGTCTCTGGGGGAATCATTATCGGTAAAGGATGTTTCGTCCGAAGCAGTTTCACCCTCCTGATTGTTCTTCCTTTCATTGGTATGCCGTGAAGAGAGTTGTATGGTGTTTTATTGAATGAGTTCCCTCCGATCCTGGAATTTTGTGAGGTTACTTCGGAATGAATTCCCGCAATCAACTGGCTGATGAGACAAGTCCGTATCTGCTGGAACACGCTGACAATCCCGTGAACTGGTACCCCTGGGGAGAGGAGGCATTAAAAAAAGCCCGGGAAGAGGACAAGCCTATTTTTCTCAGTATTGGCTACTCAGCCTGTCATTGGTGTCACGTCATGAAACGGGAATCATTCGAGGATCCTGAAATTGCAAGTTTAATGAATGATTTGTTTGTAAATATTAAGGTGGATCGTGAGGAGCGACCGGATTTAGACGAAATTTACATGAATGCCGTACAGGCTATGACGGGACGGGGCGGATGGCCAATGAGCGTTTTTCTGACACCTCAGCTGGAACCGTTTTACGGGGGAACCTATTTTCCGCCCGAGCCCAGACAGGGAATGGCCGATTTTAAGACCGTTCTTGAACGTGTCCATGAAGTGTACCGCGACAAACCGGAAGAATTGGAGAAAAATACCCAACAAATTGTTAAGCGACTGGAACAAATGGAGCAGATTGGCGGCGAAGAGATTCCGTCGCCCGATCGATTGGAAGCCCTTTATTCTCACCTTTCAAATCAATTTGACAAGGAATGGGGAGGATTTGGTTCATCACCTAAATTTCCTCAGGTTATGAATTTACAGGTCCTTGCACGAATGTCGGAGGACACGGAAACGTTCTCCGGAGCGGATGCAATGCTGGATGAGACCCTGGAACGAATGTCACGAGGTGGGATGTACGACCAGGTGGGGGGAGGATTTTCACGGTATAGTACGGACCGCGAATGGTTGGTTCCCCACTTCGAAAAAATGCTTTATGACAACGCTCAGCTCATGGATATTTACACGACGGGGTATCGGTTATTTGACGAGGAGCGCTACCGACGAGTGGTCGATGAAACGTTTCAATATTTACAGCGCGACATGTCCCATGAGAGTGGTATGTTTTTTAGCTCCCAGGACGCGGAATCCGATGGTGAGGAAGGGAAATATTACGTCTGGGGATACGATGAGTTTCGTGACGTTGTAGGAGAAGACGCGGACTTGTTCGTTGATTTCTTTGGTGTCACCAAAACCGGTAATTTCGAGGGGGAAAACATTCTCCATCGTCCGGAGTCCATTGATGATTTTTGTGGGCGACATGATCTCGATCGATCTACATTTGAACAACGGATTGATAACGTGCGGGAGCGGCTATTAAATTATCGAAATAAACGAGTTGCCCCGCACCGGGACGAAAAAATCCTCACGGATTGGAATTCATTGATGGCTGCGGCGTGTGCACGAGCCGGATTTTACCTAAATCGATCGGAGTATCTGGATCGCGCTCGCGAGTGTCTGGATTCAGTTTTGGGAAGGTTGGTGAAAGGGGACCAATTGTTTCACACTCATCGGGACGGCGAAACGCACACCGAAGCTTTTCTCTCCGATTATGCCAACCTCGTGAAAGCTTGCCTGGAATTGTTTCAGTACACGGGGGAGGAGGAGTGGTTTGTGGGAGCTAAGCGCTGGTACAATCAGGCAGTGAACCGATTTCAGGATGATTCCGCTGGGGGGTTTTACTCCGCGAATCCCAAGCATGCCGATTTAATTGTAAACAGTAAATCCCCCCGGGATAACGCTGAACCATCCGGCAATTCGGAAATGGTCATGAATGCCTTAAAACTGTGGGCTCTTACAGGAGAAAAGAGTTATAGGGAGGATGCGGAGGATATACTCAGGGAGTTTGAACCCATGCTTCAAGAAGCTCCCCAAGCACTGTGTCGGATGATGTGTGGCCTGTGGGATTATTACACGGATACGATGGAAGTCGTTGTAATGGGACAGGATAATGATCGTGAAGATTTTTGTAACGTTCTAAGGAATAAATTACAGTTCAACCGAGT
>JBDGPJ010000218.1:1631-4934 GCA_042219695.1 bacterium | reverse complement strand
TTCGACTTGCTGTTGCTGTTCACGTTGTTCCTGCTGTTGTACGGCCGGGCGGGGCTCTTCTTCCTCCTCCTCGCGCTCCCATTCCTGGGAACGCTGTTCACGCATTTGCTCACGCAACTGCTCAACATCCTGTATATCGACGTGTACAACGTGATTATCAATTTTTTGATCGAACAGTTGCGTACGTCGAAAAAGTGAAAACGGGATATTGACTTCACCGGACTCGAGGGCGGAGAAATGAAAACGATATGACCCAACAGTATCGGGGGCGGAAGAGGAATCAAGTGAAACCTTCCGGGCATCAAAATTTCCCAGTTCCCAGGTAAGAAAACTTGATGAAACAGGTCGTGTAACGGTGAAACTATCCCCTACCGTAACCTGAATCGTATCCGACTGTGCATACGCAAAGGCGGGAGAGAACAGAACACTTAGAAGAATACAGAGCCCGGTTAAACGTGATAACACGACCCCTTATGGTCCCCTATTTCTTTCGCTTAATCTGTATGTCGGCAGCCGTTGTTTCGTTCCACTGAACCTGGATCGTAGTAGAACCCGAATAAAACCCCGGCTTTTCGGCTTTTACCGTGTACTCCCCCTGAGGAACGTTCTGCAATCGATATCCATTTTCGGTGGTACGAACGGAATGCGAGGGAGGACTCGTTGTCACTATAGCACCGGGAACCGGTCGATCATTTTGATCTATTACCTGCCCCTTTATGGTTCCCGTCAAGCATCCCTGGAGCATCAAGCCCGCGGATAAAATAGAAACTACTAGGATCAAACGTTTGTATGACATCGTGATCGAACTCCCGAAAATGTAAATATAATTATGATTAAATTATGATGTTCGACATGAACGTGTATTATAGGAATCAATCTCGCTACTATTAAGCATGCGGAGAAAGTTCCCGTCCCATGATAAGTTTCGACGTGGTAGGAACAATTCCTTAGTCCAGTTTATCAAAGACCCAATAATGTAACATGACAATCCTGCGCCCGAATAGAAATTCCGATCCATCCATCAATACCTGCGGCCCGTCTGACCAATCCAAATATTACTTCCCTTGAATGATTCATTTGATACTGTCTCTTAGCGTCATTTTCTTATACGTTGAAACGGGATACCATGATATATCAACTTCACGTGCATGAAACGGAGTTTAAAGCATCCCCGATTTGATCCGAAGTGGAGAAATCATATGGATCGAAGCAAAAACCGTTATCAGAAGGCTCCCAATAAATTGAGAACCTGGATCCGCCGGACTATCTTCGGTGGCATGCTGGTGTTTTTCATGGGTTTTTGCCTGGTTCTGGGAACTGGTCTGGGCCTGCTATATGGTTTCCACGACGAATTACCGTCGTTAGCTCCGCTGGAAGGCTATACATCAGAAGAATGGAATCTCCCGACGAAAGTTTATAGCCGTGACGGGAAACTCCTGGCACAATTTTACGAAGAAAAACGTGAATTAGTCCCCTACGAAGAACTCCCGAAAGTCTTAACTACATCGATTGTATCCGTTGAAGACGCCCGTTTTTATCACCATAACGGTGTGGATTTCCAGGGAATTGTGCGAGCGGCCATCAAAAACGTTATGGCGGGACGAATTGTTGAAGGTGGAAGTACGATTACACAACAGCTTGCCAAAAAGCTATTCTTTTCTTCACGACAAACATTTCGCAGAAAAATTAAGGAAGCACTGCTCGCACTCAAGATCGAACGAAATTACACCAAAAAGGAAATTTTGGAACGATACCTTAACAAAATATACCTCGGAGCCGGGGCTTACGGGGTCGAAGCCGCCAGCCAGGTTTATTTCGGTAAATCCGTTCGAAAACTCAACATTGCGGAAGCCGCTTTGCTGGCCGGTTTACCGAAGGCCCCGAGTGCGAATTCTCCATTAAAAAATCCAAAGCAAGCACGCGAGCGGCATCGGACTATTCTCAATCTCCTGGAGACCCGTAACGTAATTCCGGAGGGTAGTGCTCAAAAAATTCACCGTAAATTCTGGAAACAATACGAACGTAAACGTCACGAATTTTCCCGCAAAAAAACCAATAAACAGCGCGGTGGAACGTATTTCGTGGAACACGTTCGGAAGAAACTGTTGAACAAATACGGTGCGGACGTCGTGTATCAGGGGGGGTTAGACGTACGTACGACGGTTGATCTCGACAAACAGAAGATGCTTCAAAAGAAACTTTATAATTACCTCCTCCAATACAATATTGAACAGGAAAACCTGTCGGACACCGCTGACACTATCCCCAGAAATAACGATGTCGAGTTGGTGGAAGGAGCCGTGTTTTTGAAGAATCCTCAGTCCGGTGAAGTACTGGCTATGGTTGGAGGTCACGAGTGGCATCTTGATAACCAATTAAACCGGGCTACTCAGGCACATCGTCAACCCGGATCGGCTTTCAAACCTATACTCTACACGGCCGCGCTCGACCGCGGGTTTACCATCGGGAAACGTCTACAGGACCGGCCCCTCGTGTTTCAGACTCCTCAGGGAAACTGGGTTCCGAAAAACTACAGCAAAACCTATCACGGACGAGTAACCCTCCGCACGGCCCTGATAAACAGTTTGAATGTAGCCACGGTGAACCTGATGGAGAAAATCGGACCTCCCACGATGATAAAATATGCCAGAAAGCTTGGGATTCAATCACCGCTTACACCTCACATGTCCATGGCTCTTGGAGGACTGGGACACGGAGTTAACTTAAAGGAACTTGTAAATGTTTACAGTACCTTTGCTAACAAGGGGATACGGACGGACGCCGTGTTTATACGAGAAATCAGAGACCGTGAAGGAAATTTACTCCAGCGCAACTTCCCGTTCAAACGGGAAGTGATTTCCCCTCAGGTTTCCTATCTAATAACGTATCTACTCCAGCACGTGGTCGAAGAAGGGACGGGAGAATGGTACGTAGGTCGACACTTCGAACGCCCAATTGCCGGAAAAACAGGCACCACCAACGAATTTCGTGACGCCTGGTTTATGGGCTACACACCAAGATACGTGATGGGAAGCTGGTTTGGTTATGACGAAAGTAACAAGACGCTCGGTGAAGGGATGACGGGTGGACGAGTGGCGGGCCGATTTTGGAAACGAGCCGCCAAGGAAATATTCAAAGGCAAGCGGGAACGAACCTTTGCCGTCCCCTCGGGAATTAATTTCATTAACATCGATCCCAAAACCGGTTACCTGGCTACTCCACAATGTCCAAATACTACGAGAGCTCCCTTCCGAACGGGAAGGGAACCCACCAAACGATGTCCCGTGCACACCAGCCCTGATG
>JBDGPJ010000218.1:0-1621 GCA_042219695.1 bacterium | reverse complement strand
ATGGCTGGAGTTAACCAAATCTTCAATCCACACAACACATCATTACATCAATACTGTTTATAACTCCCGGGCTAACTCCGGAATCGGATTACGCCTCCCCTTAATACAACAATTCAAGATACAGCTGTCACCTTCGATGGGTTCTTTGAAATGATAGGTCCAACTGCACCCATCAACCCATTCTTAACCGGAAAGGTATGATCATTTTTTTACTTTTTTAAAACAGTTGTACTGTTATTTACCGCGAGGAAAGAGTTGAGGAATAAGTATAAACTAAGAAAACTGTTCTTAATGATAAATACAATCTCAATCGAAATGGACAATACATATTATGAAGAATGCCTTCAAGCTTGCATTCCCAACATGATTCGGGCTGTTATACCACACTAATACAGTCCCGCAGGATACTAATAGGGTACAGTATTATCCATTTTTCAGGAGATTAACGGGTGACGGTTTTTGGCCGGCCCAATGACTTTTGCAGGACATGAACCCAGTCACAAATAGGGCAAGCTAAACCTAAAACCATATAATCGCTAAAAAGTAATAAGACGATTAATAGGAGGACACGTCGGCCTCTACGTCAATTGCCGCCTGTGCAGCGGACAGCCGGGCAATCGGGACCCGGTATGGGCTACAACTCACGTAATCAAGACCGGCCCCGTGGCAGAATTTAACCGATGACGGTTCACCACCGTGCTCACCACAAATTCCAACCTTAAGAGCGGAACGAGTTTGACGGCCTCGATCCACGGCAATCTCTACCAACTCGCCGACGCCGTCCTGATCCAGCACGGCAAACGGATCATTTTCAAGTATCCCGTATTGCTTGTACGCTTCGAGAAACATGCCGGCATCGTCCCGGCTAATGCCGAAAGTAGTCTGAGTAAGATCGTTGGTACCAAAGGAGAAGAACTCAGCATCCTCGGCAATCTTATCGGCCTGAAGAGCCGCCCGGGGGAGTTCGATCATGGTACCAATCTTGTAATCGATGGTCGTTTCCTTTTGACGGAGAACATCTTGTGCAACTTCATCAACTCGTTCACGGAGTTGTTCGAGTTCTTCTTTGATTCCCACCAGGGGAATCATAATTTCCGGTTTTACGTCGATTCCGTTGCGCTGAACCTCAGCGGCGGCTTCCATAATCGCCCGGACCTGCATTTCGTACACTTCCGGGTAGGACAACCCAAGTCGACAACCACGGTGACCCAGCATCGGGTTAAACTCCTTGAGGTTGCTCACAAGCTGTTCAATTTCTTCCACGGAACGATCCATTCGCCGGGATAATTCCTGCTTCTCCTCCTCGTCGTGAGGGAGAAACTCGTGCAGCGGAGGATCAAGTAGTCGGACGGTAACCTCGTGTCCATCCATGGCCTCAAAAATACCGGCAAAATCATCCCTCTGTTCGGGGAGTAATGCTTCCAGGGCCGATTCATATCCCGGTAGGATCTCTTCAAGTTGTTCTTCCTTTTCAGCTATTTCCTGTTCAATATCCTGTCGACGACCCTCGGGAGCTGTCTCCAGTTCCTGCTCGAGTTCGTCAATGTTAAGTCGCAACTGATGAACGTCCGGGGCAACGAGGATCATTTCACGAACGTGGGCAATTCGATTCTCCTCGAAA
>JBDGPJ010000217.1:280-4871 GCA_042219695.1 bacterium | reverse complement strand
GCTTCTCTTCATTTTCTTCCCCGGAGGACTCCTCGGACTGTTTCATTTCTTCGGAATCCTCACTATCACCGGCTTGTTCCTCCTCGTCCGATTCAGCCTCCTCGACCGTATCTTCATCCGAATCTTCTGATTCAACGTCTTCCATGTAATTGTCCCCGGAAGCAAAAGGGTTTTCTTCCAGGAGCTTTTCAACGGGAACATCCCGTAACTGAGCAATCTTGTGCGGATCCTTGAGTTGTTTAAGCCCCTTCAAGGTGGCACGAGCAATATTGAGCGGATTATCGGATCCAAGGGACTTGGTCAGGATATCGTTGATACCAGCCATTTCTACGATGGAGCGGACTGCTCCTCCGGCGATAACCCCTGTACCGGGAGAGGCCGGCTTCAAAAGGACACGAGCGGCATCATGCTCAACCTCAATTTCGTGGGGTATTGTTGTTCCCATGCGCTGAATGGACTCCAGATTCTTTTCAGCATTCACTCGGGCTTTTTCGATGGATTCAGGTACTTCTTCATCCTGACCGATTCCAATGCCCACCTGTCCATCCTGATCTCCAACCGCAACCATGGTACTGAAGCTCATCGTAGTACCACCGGAAGCGGCCTTGGACACACGGTTAATGTAAACTACACGATCGTCGAGGTCTTTAGCCATATTTATGTCCTTTCCTTAGGTGCTTGACGTAAATGTTACTCAAGTTCACGTTCATCGTATTCATTTTAAAATTCAAGGCCTGCTTCGCGAGCGCCTTCGGCAACCGCCGCAACTCGACCATGGTACTCGTAACCACCGCGATCAAATACAACTGCTTCAAGACCTTCATCCTTGGCTTTTTCGGCAATTAAACGTCCTACTTCGCGAGCCGCGTCCTCATTCCCCCGATTAAATTCTTCACGTACCTCCGGAGTAAGTGAGGATACACCGGTCAGAGTTTGATTGGTAAAATCATCAATCAGCTGAGCATAAATGTGCTTGGAACTTTTAAACACACACAACCGGGGCTTGTGGGGCCAACCGGATACCTTTTTTCTTACGCGCTGATGTTTCTTCTTACGCTGTTGTTTTTTTGCCATTACGAAATCTCCTCAGGTTACATTTCACCGGCTCCGCCGTCTTCGCCTTCCATCTCTCCGCCGACGGCTTTACCGACTTTCTGTCGTATTTGTTCGTCTTCGTACTTAATGCCCTTCTGGTTGTACGGATCGGGGTCACGCAGATACCGCAACTTCGCGGCAAAATCTCCCACAACCTGGTTATCGATTCCCGACACTTTTATAGTCGTGTTGTTGGGAACCTCAACGTCGACGTTATCGGGTACTTCCACTTGAATGGGATTGGAATACCCCAGTTCAAGAGTAAGTGTAGTACCCTGTTTCTGAGCCCGGTATCCCAGGCCATTTAATACCAATGTTTTCGTGAATCCCTCGGAAACTCCCGTAATGATATTTTCAACGAGGGACCGCATGAGTCCGTGCTGGCTTTTCTGACGCGTGGAATCATCCCTGCGTTTAAGGACAACGTGATCGTCCTCAATTTCGATACTGATACCATCGGCCAGTTCCTGCTCAAGCTCACCGTTCGGACCGCTGGCGGTTACAACGCCACCGGATTCAGAAATCTCAACATCCTCAGGAACGTCCACCGGACGATGTCCCATCCGTGACATGGTTACCAGACCTCACACAGATGTTCGCCGCCGACGTTCTCTTCGCGTGCTTCCCTACCGGTCAGCACACCGTTCGACGTAGACAGTAAAGCTACACCCAGACCACTTTTTACACGTGGAATTTCATCAACTCCAACGTATTTACGCAACCCGGGCTTACTAATTCGTTCAAGTTCGTTAATAACGGCCTCACCGTCGGGGCCGTATTTCAGGTACAGGCGTAAAATTCCCTGTTCCTTGTTTTTGATAAAGTTGTAATCGATGATATAACCCTGCTCTTTTAATTTATCACAGATCCCCTGTTTGAGTTTAGATGCCGGCACATCTACGTTGTCGGCATTACGCCCCAGGGCATTACGAATACGTGTAAGCATATCCGCAACGGGGTCAGTCATAACCATTAGATTATTCCTCCGTCTCGATTTTCAGTGTTCAGTTTTCAGTGCTCGGTGTTCAGTATTCGGTATTCGGTGTTCGGCGTTCAGCGTTCAGATTTTCAAGGGTAAAGATAGTCAACTCACTGACTACCGAATACCGACTACCGGATACTGGAACTTACCAGCTTGCTTTACGCACGCCTGGAATCTGGCCTTTATGAGCCAGCTTGCGAAAACACAACCGACAAAGGCCAAAATCCCTCATATAACTGCCCGAACGGCCACACTTATTACAGCGATTGTACTCACGTACCTCAAATTTTTTCTCCCGTTCGGCCTTTTCTATAAGAGCTTCGCGTGCCATTTAAATAACCTCCACTCAATCCGACTGAAACGGAAGACCGTAGTCATCGAGCACTACAAAGGCCTCGTCGTCGGAATTTGTTGTGGTCACAAGTGTTATATCCATACCGAAAACAATCTCCGTTTGATCGTAAGCAATTTCAGGGAAAACAACGTGTTCATCGATACCCAGCGTATAATTTCCCTGACCATCAAAACTATCGAGTTCCAGACCGCTAAAATCTTTGGTTTGGGGCAACGCAATATGTACAAGCCGATCGACAAAATCATCCATCCTCGTGTCTCGAAGGGTAACCTTCACACCGATCGGATCCCCTTCCCGAATTCCAAATCCGGCAACGGATTTATGGGCCCGCGTCGTATCGGGATTTTGCCCGGTGACAAGCTCGAGATGTTCCTTACACGTCTCAAGTAAGTTAACGTTATTAGGTGCATCACCGAGCCCCACATTCACAACAACTTTTTCTAACTCTGGGACCGCCTGAATATTGTCCACCTCGAGACGCTCTTTTATGCGCTGCTTGCGCTGTTCACGAGCTTCGTCACGATCTTCTACAAGTGCAGAAGTCATATCATTACGCTCCTATCAATCAATGCGTTTACCGCTTTTTTTGGATACACGCACCCATTGTTCCTGTTCCTCGTCGTATTCACGACCAACCCGAGTCGGCTGATCCGTGTGCGGGCATATAAGTTGAACATTTGAGGCATCAATGGGTGCTTCTTTTTCAACAATTCCACCAGGATCCTGACGCGACTGCTGGCGCTGGTGGCGCTTCACTTTATTGACTCCTTCGACAAGAACCGTGCCTTCGTCGGGGAGTACTTGAATAATTTCGCCTCGTTTTCCACGATCTTTTCCGGTTCGTACTACGACCTCGTCTCCGGAGCGAACATGCTTGATCTTGGGCATCGTTAAATAACCTCCGGGGCCAACGAGATAATTCTCATGTACTTTTGTTCGCGAAGTTCACGGGCAATCGGACCAAAAATCCGTGTTCCCATCGGCATGCCGTCATTACTCAAGATCACTGCAGCATTATCATCAAAACGTACGTGGGTGCCATCTTCTCGACGGTTTTCCTTTTGCGTACGTACGATAACAGCCCGGACGACCTCGCCTTCATCCACTTCCCCGCTCGGAATCGCCTTTTTTACACTGGCAACGATCAAGTCACCGAGACTGGCATACCGCTGACGAGAATTACCGAGTACTTTGATACATCGTAATTCACGGCCACCGGAATTATCCGCCACGTTGAGCTTGGATTCCTGCTGTATCACTGGTCTTCGTCCCCTTCTTCAGCTTGTTCGTCTTCCTCGACGTCTTCTTGATCATCGATGTTCTGACTAAGTTCCTCGTTACGTTCGGCGGACTCCTCGTCCCCTTCGTCCTCGACTTCGTCGGGAACTTCGGACTGGCCCATCTCGGATTCCTCAATTTCCACGGCCTGCTCACCCGAAGCCTGAAGAATCTCCATCAAACGCCACCGCTTGGTCTTACTGATCGGACGAGTCTCCTCTATAAGTACCAAATCTCCAACGGAGGCTTCCTCGTTTTCGTCATGTACTTTAAATCGCGAATGTCTCCTCAGATATTTTTTATACAGGTCATGCTGTTGAATTTGTTCCACTTCAACAACCAAAGTCTTGTCCATATCCGTGGAAACGACCCGTCCTTTACGGGTTTTCTGCTGAGTTTCCGTTGCTTTACTCACCGTTTTGTTCCTCCTCGAGTTCCCGCTCCCGCAGGACGGTTTTTATGCGTGCAATGCCTTTGCGTATATTCTTGAGACGCATGGGGTTTTCCAGCGTCGTCACGGATTTTTGCACACGAAGATTGGACTGTTCCTCCTGAAGATCCTTTAATTCGGCTTCAAGTTCTTCATTATTCATCTTTCGAACTTCTTCAATATCCATAACGAGTTAAACAATCTCCCGCTTAATAACTTTTGTTTTTAACGGTAACTTGTGCCCGGCACGTCGCAGGGCATTGTCGGCACGTTCTTCCCCAACACCGGCCACTTCAAAAATTACCCGGCCGGGCTTCGTAGGGGATACGTATTTTTCAATTTCTCCTTTGCCTTTTCCCATTCGTGTTTCCGCCGGAGTTGCCGTTACCGGTTTATCCGGAAAAATACGTACCCAGAGACGTCCTTCTCGCTGAAGATGTCGAGCAATAAC
>JBDGPJ010000217.1:0-270 GCA_042219695.1 bacterium | reverse complement strand
ATAACAATACGGCCCGCTTCAATCTGCCGGCCCGTGATCCAGGACGGCTCAACCGCTTTCAAGCCAAAATCGCCAAATTCGAGACGCGTCCCGGCCTTGGCGTTTCCTTTCATCCGCCCCCTTTGTTCCTTACGAAATTTTCGATCTTTTGGTTGAAGCATTACAGTTCCTCTCCTTTGAAGACCCATGCTTTTACGCCAATGATACCAAACTTCGTTCGAGCTTCCGTGAAGCCGTAGTCAATTTGAGCTCGCAGAGTATGAAGAGGAA
>JBDGPJ010000216.1:24134-26593 GCA_042219695.1 bacterium | reverse complement strand
GTTTGTGTTGAGTTTTGGGTGGTACGCCGGAACGAAGGTGGCCGGTAGTGACGATAAGAATAATTACTACAAGAAATCCGAGATTTTCCGCGACGTTCTTTTTTACGTTCGTAATAATTACGTTGATAAGGAAGACTTTACCGCCCAGTCGCTAATTTATGGTGCGATCGATGGAATGCTGGATACGCTTGGTGACCCGTATTCGAGATTGATGCGCCGGGATCAGTACAATGAAATGAAGACGGAAACTAACCAGGAATTTGGGGGATTGGGAATTTATATCACAATTAAGAACGGGGATTTAACGGTTATAGCTCCGATTGAAGGGACCCCGGCTTTTGAAGCGGGGCTACTTCCTGGTGACGTAATTAAAAAAATCGATGGTGAACCGACCAAGGATATTACGAAAACGGAGCAGGCCGTTGATAAATTACGAGGGCCGAAAGGTTCAAAAGTCCGCTTGACGATCGACCGGGCCGGAAAGACGTTTGACGTTTCCGTCACCCGGGGGGAAATAAAAATCAAGAGTGTCCATTACACCATGGTTAGCGGGAAAGAAAAGATTGGTTACATCAAGATCCGTAATTTTGGCAAACGAACTCATATTGAAATTGCTAAAGCGTTAAAGGATCTTCATAAGCAAGGAATGGAGGCTCTTCTTCTCGACCTTCGTAACAATCCCGGGGGACTTTTGCGCAGTGCGTTTCGCGTGGCTGACCGCTGGGTGCGAAATGGACGGATCGTATATACCAGGGGACGTGATCCCGACCAAAACAAGGATTTTAAGGCGTCAAAAAAGAACGCGGAATCCAATTATCCGATGGCCGTACTGGTTAACGGAGGATCCGCCAGTGGTTCCGAAATTGTCACGGGGGCGCTTAAGGACCATGACCGAGCTGTAGTAATGGGAGATACGACCTTTGGTAAAGGACTTGTGCAATCCGTTTATCAACTGGAGGATGGATCGGCACTTGCACTTACGACGGCCTATTATTACACCCCGGATGGCCATCAGATTCAGGACAAGGGAATACCGCCTCATATCAGGGTAAAACAGTCGTTTCCCGATACGAGCGTACGCCGGGACATCATTGATATTTCTCAGGAAGAACTGGTCGTGGACTTCGTTCGGAAACATCCCGATCCTTCAAATCAACGGATAAATCAGTTTATTCAGTCCCTCCGGGAAAAAGGATATGACCTCGATCGTAAGTATATTATGCACCGCATAAAAAAGAAGCGGATGGCCATGGAAGGTAAGAACCTGGCCGCCGATCCCACCACGGATCCCCAGCTTGCTCATGCAATCAAAATACTCTCGAAGACCCTCGATTTGTCCCCGTGGTCCGTATCCAAGGTGCTTGCTCGTAATCCCGAAAAATGAAACGTGTTCTTATCGGGGGTATTGTCTTTCTTTTAGTTTTTTTTCTAGGTGGAATTATCCTCAACGCTTTTATTTCTCCCGTTAAGTCACCGTCGTCGAGTTCGCCTCGACAGATAACGGAAAAACCCCCGGAACAGCCCGATACTCCTGTTCGGAACGTGAATAATCAGTCCATAAAGGAAGTTTCGTCTATTACAAAAAATGATACCTCCCTGGGGAAAATTGCCATTGTAGTGGATGACCTGGGTTGGGTTACCTCCACAGCACGGTTAATCGATCGATTTCCTGTTCCCGTGACCCTGGCCGTTTTACCAGGTCGTCCGAATAGTAGAAAACTGTACCGGCGCTGGAACAAGCGCTACGAGTTCATTTTGCATCAGCCTATGGAACCCGTAGGTTACCCGGAAGATGACCCGGGGAAACTTGCCTTGATGACGTCGATGAATTCAAGCAAAATCAGGACTCGTTTAAACAAAGTACTTGATCGCTTCCCGCGGGTGGTGGGAATTAATAACCACATGGGATCGGCTTTTACGCAGGATCCTTCCAGTATGCAGGTACTTATGGATGTACTTGCCGAGCGGAATTTATTTTTCATGGATAGTTTAACGACAAATTCTTCGGTGGCCGAACGGATTGCTCGACGTAATGAAGTCCCCTTCCTCAAAAACCATGTTTTCCTCGATCACAAAAGGTCCCGCAAATTTGTCAAAAAACAATTAAATAAAATGGCGCAAATTGCCCGGGAAAATGGACACGCTATCGGTATTGCCCACGCCCAGTCTTCCACGGCTCTTAAAGTAATTTTAAAATCGGTACGATCTTTACGTAACCGTGGGTATCAATTTGTTTACCTGAGCGAGCTTGCTCGTAAGTCGGGGGCGAACCGTAAGTTGCAAACGATAAAAAAGGACAAGTTATAACGGATTTCAACAAACGCGTTTTTATCCTGTTTGAAACAGGTATAATCGCTCTTTGTCTGTGCTATAATACGTCATCACAAATCCGTTACGCCGTTACTTGTTGCGGAATTGAGTATCTTGGATAGTCATCAACGCTTATTGTCATCGGTTTA
>JBDGPJ010000216.1:23868-24124 GCA_042219695.1 bacterium | reverse complement strand
TCAATTGAGCAGCTGGAACATAGGGCCCTCGAGATCCGGCGTGACATCCTTCGTATGCTTCACGAAGCCGGTAGTGGCCATCCCGGTGGGTCCCTTTCTATGGTTGAAATTCTTACCGCTTTATTTTTCCAGGTAATGAACAAAGATCCCGATAATCCTCGCTGGGAGAAGAGGGATCGGTTTGTGCTCAGCAAAGGCCACGGTGTTCCGGCCCTCTACGCCGCCCTTGCACATGCGGGGTACTTCCCCAGGGAAG
>JBDGPJ010000216.1:17887-23813 GCA_042219695.1 bacterium | reverse complement strand
TCCACCGGATCATTAGGACAGGGACTTTCAATAGCTACGGGGATAGCATTTGGTGCTCAGCTGGGGGATGAGGATTACCATACGTTTTGTGTGATTAGTGATGGTGAAAACGAGGAAGGACAGATCTGGGAAGCCGGAATGTTTGTACCCAACCACGGCCTCGACAATATCACGGCGATCCTCGACTACAATAAGTATCAACTGGACGGTGCCATCGATGACATCCAACCTCTGGAACCTCTGGAGGACAAATGGTCCTCATTTGGGTGGAACGTGACGACAATAGACGGTCACAACCTGGAAACGGTTTTACATTCCCTGGAGGAGGCCAAGCAGGACAACAGTTCCCCCCACATGATTATTGCCGATACCGTTAAGGGAAAAGGGGTTTCATTTATGGAAGGGAATAATGAATTTCACGGTCGAGCTCCCACCGATGAAGAGCTGGAACAAGCTCTTGAAGAACTGGACGAATCAGAGCAACAACTCACAACGGAGTCCGCGTCATGAGAAACTTCGAAATGGGTCTGGCCACCCGTAATGCGTACGGGGAAGCCCTTGCCGAATTGGGGGAAGACCATGAAAAAATTGTTGTTCTCGACGCTGATTTATCAAAGTCCACTAAGACGTTTATGTTTGCCGACAAGTTCCCGGACCGGTTTTGTAATGTAGGTATACAGGAAGCTAATATGGTCGGAATGGCTGCCGGCCTGGCGTCGTCGGGATACGTACCGTTTATAAGTAGTTTCGCCTGTTTTTTGGTCTGTCGTGCGTTCGATCAAATGAGGTGTTCGATTGCTTATCCGGGATTAAACGTGAAATTTGTGGCTTCGCATGGTGGTATAAGTGGGGGAGAGGATGGGGTGACCCAGCAAAGCGTTGAAGACCTTGCCCTTATGTTAACAATTCCTGATATTGTGGCTTGCGTGCCCGCGGATGAGCACGCAACCCGCCAATTAGTTCCACAGTTTATGGAGGTTGACGGACCCTGTTATATGCGAACGGGTCGTCCCGATGCTCCGATTGTGTACGATGAGGAGGATGAATTTGAACTGGGTCGAGCCCGGGTCGTCGAAACAGGCAGTGATGTTACGATTGCCGCCATGGGATTGTTGGTGTCCGAGGCGCTCAAAACGGCCGATGTACTTGCCGAACAGGGAATTGACGCCGAAGTCATCGACGTTCACACCATTAAACCCCTCGATACGGAAACCCTGCTCTCTTCCGTTCAAAAAACCGGGGGCCTTGTCGTAGCCGAGGAACACCAGGTCTGGGGTGGACTCTCCAGCGTAATTTCACGCCAGTTAACTCAGTATGTCACGGTTCCCATGGAGTTCGTTGCCATTGAGGATACGTATGCCGAGTCCGGGGATGGTTATGAACTTCTCGACGTGTATGGTTTGACGGAACCGTCGATAACCACGGCCGCCGAAACGGTCCTTGATCGTCAGGAGTCGATCTCTCCCGTTAGCTAACGTTTTTTGTTTTGCTCAGTTTTTTGATTGGTGGTATCGGAACGATTTCGGGAAAAATCCGTTCCTCTGGTTTTTTTGTAACGTTTCCTGTGAAGTGGATTGGTGGGGTCTTTTGGAGATTCTGTAATAAGTTGTTTTAATTTGCTTCTTACGTCACCAATGATGGTAATTCCCGTCGTTTTCTCCAAAACTTTGTCACTTATCGTTATGGGGAGACCCAGTGTTGTATTGATTGTGGCATCGACACCCAGGTTCACCAGGATGCGGTTGCGAATTTTTGAGGTGTCAAGTTTTGGATCGGACCAGGTCCCTCCCAGGTGAAATCCCAGGTTTACTGACCCGTCTTTACGTGAGAGATATCGAATATAAACGGGAACGGGAATTGATAGAAACGATTTCTTTTCGTTGGATACAGTTTCAAGTTTCGTCTTTTCAAGGTCCAGTTCGATTTGTAAATCAAGATGTTGGGGAGAAACGGACCCCTGAATGGCTGCTTCCCCATTGCCTTTTTTGAAATGAAACGGACCGGATTGTAATAAAAGTTGATTGAATCCGGCCAACCGCTCCGTCTTAATGTGCATGTTCACGGAACTTGTTAGAGGATTTTCATCGGAAAGGGATGTACTTGTTTGCAAAGCGACCTCCGCCTGCGGTTTTTTGAAAATTCCATTGATTTTTGTATTCAGCGGGGATGATTCGAAGTTTGTGGTCCCGGTTTGTATAGTGAGTGAATCGATCACGGGATTTCGGGACGTTTGATCGAATAAGTTGAATGTGAAGTCGTTTACGAGAAGTTGCGTGGACTGTATTGATCCAAAATTTATCAAGGAAGCAGCAGGAACGGTCCCCTTCTGATTGGGGTGCTCCGTATCCGTTTTATCGGTTTTCGTAATATTAATCGAGCCGTTCATGATACGTCCCGTGAGGTTTCCCAGGGAAATCATGTTGTTCGAATATTCAAAGGTAGTATTGAGACTTAGAACTGTATTTCGGAACTGTATGGGACGGATATATTCATTGATAAACTCAGGATACGACCCATTATCAATATTAAAAGTTCCTTTTATCCGGGGTGAATTGATCTCCCCGTTGATACGTGCATTTACTGACAGGACGGGATCACTGCCGTTGATCCCGGACGTAAGGGAAACGTCACTGTGTAGATTTTTAGGTGGCGTTGTGATAGGACCGGCTTTGAGCTGGATTGGCTGGAAGGCATAGATCGGTTTGTGATCCCCCCGGCTTTCAAAAATTCGCAACTGTGCATTGGATAAAATCAGCTCGTGAACCGTGAATTTGAGTGAGCTGTTATCCGTGGGCTGGTCCGTGTTCTGATGTTCCGAAAACAGGCTGTAAAAAATAGGGTTGGGAGCGTTCAAGTAATAATCGAGGGAAATGAAATCGAACCGTATTTCATCAATAATGATTTGTTTGGAAAACAGGGATTGAAGCCGTGGATTCACGTGAATGTTATTTACTTCCACGGGTTGATTGGAGTTGTGTTTTAGGGAAACGTCCTGTATGTCCACCGAACCGGAATACGAGTTAATATCGACGTCATCAACCTTAAGGTTTCCCTGGCCATACGATTGAATCGCGGTTTGCAGTTGATTTTCCAGCCATATTTTTCCGGTGAAGATGACCCCGGAAAGAAATAGTAAAACGATAACCGCGCCTATGAAAAATTTCCGGTAATTCATTATAACGAATCAGAGCAACTCTATCGTTTCCGCGTCAGGGTTGTCCTCGTTGTAGCGCGTGTCTCTGTAGGCGGTGAAATAAGCAACACTCTTGCCAGTGTTCTTAAAAGCATGTGCAACGCCCGGAGGTAACGAAACCACCGAGGGTTCTTCGATCGTTTGTTCCACGTAATCAGCGGGGGTTCCCAGCCGGATCATTATGGGAACCGACAAAAACACGATCCATTCCCGGCTTTCGTTGTGCCTGTGATTACCCCTCACCACGCCGGGTTCCATCGAACCCAGGTGGATATTTTGTAATTGTGCACCGAGTTCTCCCGAGTAAACTTCACTGACCCAGCCACGTTCGTCGGAGAACCGATCGAGTGGTTCAATACGGGCGTTTTCCATAAATGTTAGCCTCCCGTGGATATGGAATATACAAACACAATTAGAACGCCACGTCTATCTTAATAAGCCCCGTCACACCTTCAAACAGGTGTTGGTTTAGAACGGTTGAGACGTCAACAATGGTACCGTAATGATCGTTCGGATTGATTCCAAAGTTTTAAGTGAATCGGTAAGGAACTTTGTCCTGGAAAGGAATGACTATTGTTTTGAGGATTTATTCTATCAAGGAGTTCGTCGGATTGCCCTGTCACGTTATTGAATGGGGAATCACACCGGGGAGCCTATCCTGTGTTGAAGGTGGGGAAGGTAAGAGTTGAGGAGATTTAGGAACGTACCTGTTTTCCGGGGATAACGCTACATTGCTTAACATTAGCAGGGCGTAAAGGTTCCCAATTTTTTGTGAACCGTTACAATAATTAGATTTGATCGTGGTATATCATCGTTGATTTTTTATGGATAATAGAAAGTGAGTTTGAGTTTCGGTTATGGCTGAGCTTGCCGGGTTCTGTCTTTTGCTTGCCTTCGTGTCCTGTGGCATTGGGCTTGGAGTAGGAACGTATGGATGCGTACGGGACCGTGCCTCGGCCTATATTACTGCACAGCGAACCCTATACGTTCAACCGTTATTGATTGGTATTCCCTGTGGAATTCTTGTAACGGCGTTTGTTCGAAACTGGTTAAACTTCGAGTACGTAGCCTCGAACTCCTCACAAGATTTAACACTTCTTTATAAGATTACGGGGCTGTGGGCAGGTCAGTCAGGCTCCCTCTTGTTCTGGGCGTTTGTGCTTGCCGTTTATGGAATTCTTGTTGTTGTTCAACTTCGCGAACAGGACCTTGACTCTTTTTACGGGGCCACTATTACTTCATTACTGGGGATACAGGCGTTTTTTCTGTTTATGTTGAACTGGATTACCTACCCGTTTACCCGGCTATGGAAAGTAAACGGGGAAATTATTCCAGCGGTTGCTCCACCGGAGGGAGCCGAAGTTTTCATGGCCCAGGGAGCGGGTCTCAATCCAGTGCTCCAGCACCCTGGTATGGCCATCCATCCTCCCACACTTTACGTAGGCTATATTGGGTTAGCTGTGCCGTTTTGTTTTGCCTGCGGGGCTCTGGTAAGCGGAAAGCTGGACGATCGCTGGATACGGCAGTCACGAATATGGACGATGTTAGCCTGGACGGTGTTGTCTTTTGGAATCGTCCTCGGTGGATGGTGGGCTTACCAGGAGCTGGGCTGGGGTGGTTATTGGGCATGGGACCCGGTTGAGAACGCGTCTTTTATGCCCTGGTTGATGGCGACGGCCTTTCTTCACTCGGTGATGGTTCAGGAGCGCCGGAACATGTTGAAACGGTGGAACATGATTCTGGTCAGCTTAACGTTCGTGTTATCCATTTTTGGGACGTTTTTAACGCGTAGTGGATTGTTGGATTCCGTCCACACATTTGCCGAAGACCCCGTTGTTGGAACCTCCTTTATGATTTTTCTTGGAGTCTTGCTCGCCTGGACGATCGGTTGGACGATTTACCGGTTTGATGATTTGAACTCCAGCAATGAGCTGGAATCAATCTTTTCACGTGAGTTTGCCTTTCTGTTGAACAACATGATTCTTGTGGGAATTTGTTTTACGGTCCTGTGGGGGACAACGTATCCGATTATTTCCGAGTACTTTACCGGTGAACGGGTCTCTCTCGGGCCGTCCTTTTTCAACCAAACGACGATCCCGATGTTCCTCGTTTTACTCCTGATGGTCGGAGTTGGTCCGTTAATAAGTTGGCGTAAGGCTAGTTTGGATCACATGGTACGAAATTTTTCCCTTCCGGTGATCATGGGGGTGGCAACGGGAGGGATTCTTTGGGGAATGGGTTTTTTCCGGTGGTTGCCGATTCTCACCTATTCAATCTGTGCATTTGTCACGACCACGGTCGTTATGGAGTTCTACCGGGGGACTCGGGCCCGAAAACGAAGCACGGGAGAGCCGTTTTTGATTGCGATGTTTCGATTGACCTGGAAGGCTCGCCGTCGTTTCGGCGGATATATTGTTCATTTTGCAGTAATTATCATGGTCATTGGTATAGCGACCTCATCGGCATACCAGGCGGAGAAAGAAGTTACCCTATCCCCCGGGGAAACCACCCAAATACGGGGATATAAATTGAAGTACACCGGGCTGGAATGTGAATTCCTGGAAACCGGTCGGGACTGTATGAGAAATGTTCGGGAGTTCAAAACTTGTGGTAAGCAGAGAAACTGTCGGGTGGATGCTCGAGTTACTGTGAGTCGGTCCGGACGACGGATCGCCAGTTTGACGCCGGGGATGGAACTGTTAACGACTACGGATCAGCCCCGTGCTCGAGTGC
>JBDGPJ010000216.1:10273-17877 GCA_042219695.1 bacterium | reverse complement strand
GCTGGAGCTGCTGACGACATCCGAGTCTCCCCGGGCGAGGGTCGACATACGATCGACCTGGAAGGACGATTTGTACCTCGTGTTGGCGGGTTGGACCAAGAACCGAAACGCTTCCTTACACATGTACCATAATCCCCTTGTGAATTTTATATGGGGCGGCATTCTCCTGTTATTATTTGGTGGCTTGTACGCGTTCATACCAATCGACTAAACCTGTGATGTGGATGTTATGATGGAACCTGTCATTGTATTGATTCAGTTAATCCTTGGCTGTGGAGTCGTTCTATACCTCGTATCCCCTTTTTTTGCGGATCACAGTAAAACGGCTTCCAGCCAAAAAAATAGGGATTTTAGTCGTTCGGCAAGGCGTTCCATTCTGATGACGCTCGGTGATTTACAATATGATTTTGAAACGGGAAAAATTAATCGGGGAGATTACGAAGAGATCCGTGAACGCGTACTGAATGATGCCGTTGATCAGTTTGACGCGGATGATCTCGAAGAACTGGAAACCAGTCGGGATTCAGCAGACACCGATTTTTCCGACCGGAATCGTACGGACGAAATCGAGGAACAGATCAGACAATACAGAGAGGAATTAAAGTAAACCATGGAAAACAACACCTGGTACGACCTGGATCAATCGATCGTACTTTATTTTTGCGTGGTATTATTCATTGTCAGCGGTGCAATTCCCGCGGAGGGATTCAGTGTAAAAACCCGCCCGGCGGAACCGGCATTACAGGGGGCGGAAATCTCGGTGTCCCTGATGGTCCTACCGGCCGGGGTATCGCAGGATCCTAAATATCCCCTTGGTACTACCACGGGAACCGTGGGGGAAACGCTGGAATTGGGGACTCTGGATACCGTTCCCCGCCAACCGGTACAATTGAAGGTCGAATTACCGGGGGGGCGATTTTTTAAAACGATAAATACTCGTCAGCTTCGTCAGGGCTCCACAACGGTGAGCGTGTATTCCGTTGGAACGAGTAAGGGGATTAAAATGGCGCAACGGCGGATGTTGCTCCAGCCGTTCCCAAAACGATTAATGGTAAGGGACATGGTTGTTGTGGAAAATCAATCTCAGTCCTTTGTCGGGGGATCCGACGATCCCTTCGTTGTGGACTTACCCGGGGTCCCGGACGGTGTTCGTCCCGGTCCGGGAATATCCGGTAAAGCGGATTGGTCGTTGTCGGATTCATTGCTGAAATATCAACCGTACTTAAAACCGGGTCGGAACCTGCTTGGTTTTAGTTACATGATTCGCACAAAAGATTCCCTGGAGTGGAAATATAGTCCTTCTCACTCCCTTGCTTCGATTCAAATTTCAATTCCTGAAATGGATGGTCTGACGATTGAGACGGAAGGATTTAAACGTCAATCATCCGGGAAATCCGGTAAGAGATCAATGGTTCAATTACAGGCGAAGAATATTTCCCCCGATGATCAATTACAAATTCAGCTAAAAGGTCTGAATAACTTATCGATGAAGAAAGGCCCGATGGCGTCTTCCAAACGGCCCGGTTCGTCTACGGATCAAAAAAGTTCTTCTACCGGCAGGCCGAGTTCGACGGATTCAACGAACTGGGCCGTCATCGTCTCGATAGTGTTTAGTTTGTTGGTGTTTGTTACGGCGTACGGCTACGTACAGTGGCAGTTGGGAGAGACGAGTGAAGTACTTGATCGTTCCTTTGTTCTGGAAGAGATTGCTAGACTGGATCAGGAATTTGAGGACAATGCCATTGATGAACCGTATTACAAGCGTACCCGTCGTCGCTGGAAGAAAGCAATAGACACGCCCGACTCGGACGAGGATGAGAATGAGTCAATTAACGTTTGAGGACCTTACAATCGGTTACGGATATACCCCGGTACTAAAATCCGTGAGCGGATCCATGGAATCGGGGGAATGGATTGATCTCTGGGGAGATAATGGGGAGGGCAAAACCACGTTATTGAAGGTTCTTTCCGGGCTTAAACAACCGTTTCGCGGGGAAGTAAAATGGGACGGTGAATCCCTGTCTTCAATTCGAGATCGTTACCGTCGAACCGTTCGATACATCGGTCATGAAGTAAGTCTCTTTTGTGACAATACGGTCCGGGAAAACTGGTTATTGTACGTGGATCTTTTTGGGCTGGAAGGAACATCGGCCAGTGATATTTCCGAGGACTTTCCGCTCGATCGAACAATTAATGAACTAAGCCAGGGGGAACGAAGGCGAGTGGAGCTGACCACGTTATTTCCGGATGATTGTGAACTGTTTTTCCTCGACGAACCGGTTTCCAGTCTGGATGAGACTTCTCGGGAAGTCTTTTATAACTTTTTGGAACAACGTACATACGACGGAAATATCGTGGTTACAGCTTCCCCCGATCCCGTGGATAAGGCGGACGAGAACTGGGAGGTTGGTGGATTGGATGTGAGTTGTCCCCGGTGAAAGCATGGATGGCTCTGTTTAGAAATGATATCAAGCAATTAATGCACCGTCCGGAGAGCCTGGCCGCTTCCATACTTTATGGGTTGATGTTGCTGGTGTTATTTCAGTTTGCGATGCCACGGTCGGTGGCCCGTTCCATACCGGTTGGCTCGGCAGCGCTCTGGCTTTCCATTATATTGAGTGGGATTCTTGGTTTGCCCCGTTTACAGCATCACCCGGACGCGTTAAATCTTTTGCCCCAGTTATTCACGGCTAATTTGACCCCGACCAGTTATTTCTGGGAAAAAGTGATGGCCGGCTACCTGGTGTTGTTGGTAAATGCGGTTATTTTATATCCACTGACAGCACTTTTGTTTAGATTTACCGTTCAGCAGGAATTAATACGAGGATTTGCTTTATACGTGGTGGGTTTAGGGGGGATATCGGTCATTATGACAATCTGTGCAAGTTTAACGGCCGGACGGGAAACGTGGTTGTTTCCCCTGTTGGTTTTCCCCCTGTTATTACCGATCGTCCTGTCGGGTACCAAACTTGTAACCGGGGCGGTATCAGTCCGTGTGGAATTCCCCTGGGCCTGGTTACACGTGATGGGGTCCTACATTGTGCTTATATCTTTGGGGAGCTGGTTTCTCTCCGAATTCCTCTGGGAGGAGTTACCGTTTTGAAATGGTTGCGACTTGTATTTGATTTTGTCTTGATGTTGATTGTTGGTTTGTGGGTACTCTGGGTGTTCTGGGGTGTTCCTCCCGCTCAGGCCGAAGCCGGCGCCTGGGCCCAAAAATTAATGTATATTCACGTTCCTTCGGCCATCATAGGGTACGTGGGACTGGCAATGGTTGCCTTCTTTAGTCTCGGAGTACTTCTTGGGGATACCCGCCGGTGGGACCCGGCCATGCGAGGCTCTCTCGAGGTAAGCTACGTGTTTGCTTCCTTTGTGATTATTACGGGTCCATTCTGGGCTCGCCCGGCCTGGGGGACGTGGTGGCGATGGGAACCTCAGTTAACCACGTTCTTTATCATGTGGTTGATGTTCGGAGGATGGTTTTTGTTACGAAACGTTCTCCCCGAAGGAACGCTAAGGAAAACGTACTCGGCGATTTATTCGTTGCTTGTATTTTTTAATGTACCGGTTGTAATGGCCTCCGCTTACTTCTGGCAACCCCAGGTACAATTACATCCACGGGAAGATCGATTGACTATGGAGCCGATTATGAATCAAACATTTTACGTGAGTATCGCTGTAATGGGTTTAATTTTTGCCCGGTTTTTATGGCTCAGTTTTGATCTCGAACACCTAAAAGAAAGGAGCCGGGAACTGATTTATGAAAAACATTGAGTTTTTATTTGTGGGATTTTCTTTTGTGTGGATCCTGTTATTGGGCTATGTTGGAATTCAGCACCACCGGATTCGATCGCTTGAGGAAAAAATCAATCATTATTTGGATGATCGTGAAGAGTCCTCGGGCGGTGAGGGTGAAGAATCCGAAAATTCTTGATGTTACCGTATTATTCCTTGTCTTAATCGGAATGAATTTGTGACAATTTAGTAAGGTCTAAATTGACAAAGAACGCAGGGATTCTATCATTTACGGAATTATGCACGTTTATCCTACTTGGGTGGAACAATTATGAGTGAAGATATTCCGGGTTTTGAACGAGACGAGGAGCTCGAACAGCACCTCGACGAGGATATTTTCTCACTGGATGAGGATACCCGGATCAAACTACAGCGGTATAAATCTCAATTGTTAAAGGCCCGGCGTGACGCGGATATGTCCACGTCCAGTCCTCCGTGGGAGGACGTTGGGCCCGTATCCGGAGATTCCGGCGGTGCAGAAGAAACACCGTCTGATTCCGATGAAGAATCCGAGCCGGAAGCCGATGACACGTCGTCCGATGAGGATTCTTCGGCGGAAACCGGTGACGTGGAGATTCCTCCTGAATTAAAAGACGCGCCGGGATTTGAGCCCGATCCCGAGTTAGAGGCTCTCCTTGAAAAAGACATTATGGAGATTGAAGAGGATAAGCGAGTTGAGGTACAGAAATACAAGTCCCAGCGTACGCGTGCGTTAAGCAAGGTGAGTGATGAGGGGGACGGCGAATCGCAGGATACATCAACGGAAGAACCAGCCGAAGCGTCTGATTCGGACGGCGAAACCGAGGCGGGGGAAGCTTCATCGAAATCAGACGAGGAATCCAGTGAAACCGGTGAAGACACGTCGCTGGATCCGTCCGACGTGGATTTTGATGAAGACCCTGAAATGGAAGAACTCCTCGAGAAAGATATCATGGAGCTGGATGAGGAAACACGGGTGGAAGTACAACTTTACAAATCAAAGAAAATGCAGGCCCGGGAAGCCGCCCGGGAAGATCAGAGTACGGGCGATGGAGGCACTTCGAGTGGGGGAACTAGCGGAGATGGGGAAGCCGGGGGGGCGGATTCATCGTCCAAACAGGCGCCTCCGCCCAGCCAGGATAACGTTCACAAGGGCGAACGTAAGATCAAGGAACTTGTTGGGGACCGGGAAAGTGGACGAGAAGTGTCGCGACGGGGGTTTTTATCGTCCTTTTCACTTGGAGTTGCCGGTACGTTAGCGGCGTTTGGAACTGGAGCCATTGCTTCCGCCCGGTTCTTTTTTCCCAATGTGCTGTCCGATCCCCCGGAGCAGTTCGTGGCCGGCGATCCCACGGAATATCCAACTAATAGTGTAAGTGACGCATATAAAAGCGCCTATCGAGTGTGGATTGTTAATCTTGGCGATCGAATTGTGGCAATTCTGGCGATCTGTACTCACCTGGGGTGTACACCCAACTGGCTGGATAGCCAGGGAATATTTAAATGTCCCTGTCACGGGAGTGGTTATTACATGACGGGGGTTAACTTCGAAGGCCCCGCACCACGTCCAATGGCACGAGTGGGCATTAGGCTGAATCCCGAGGGGAAAATTGTGGTTGATAAAAGCCAGGTATTTCAGCAGGGCTCCAGTCCCGGTTGGGATGCCAAAGGAGCATACATCCCGGCGTAGGGATTGGGAACAGAATCAATCTAACCGGGTCCAGAGCGTAGACTTTTTTATACAAACGTTTTAAGTACATCATGAATTTCAAGGAGGCTGTGAAGAAATATCATACGTCGGTACCATCGATGTGATTTTCATCGATCGTTTTGAATCGTAGAAATCAGTTTGTGACACGGATTCATCGAATGGCTAACGACGTATTATTTTACAGTCTCTAAGCAACGGGAGTTTGTACAATGGCTGACGAGGACGAACCCTCACAACAACCACGACGTCCTGAGGAACAGAAAAAACAGGGACTGCTTGGTTGGCTCTACAACACTCAAATATGGAAATCAATTTTTCGGCATGGATATCCGAATGACCAGAAAAACCGAGTTCTTGCTATACTGGGAAACACGTTTCTGCATCTTCATCCTGCCAAGGTCAAGAAATCCGGCATAAAACTGGAATACACCTGGTGCATGGGGGGGCTTTCCTTTTTTCTATTCCTGCTTGAAACGGTCACCGGAATCATGCTCATGTCTTATTACCGGCCCACCCCCGAATACGCTTTTAATGATATCCTTGCCCTCCGGGAACACGTTCCGCTCGGATTTTTGCGTGAACTACACCGGTGGGGCGCCCACGCCATGGTGATTACCGTCTGGTTACATATGTTCCGTGTTTTTATGACGGGATCGTATAAACCCCCGCGGGAATTCAACTGGTGTGTGGGAGTCGTTTTACTTGTTCTTACATTGTTCATGAGTTTCACCGGGTATTTGTTGCCCTGGGACCAGATTGCCATCTGGGCGATTACGGTAGGAACCAAGATGGGGGCTGCATCTCCCATGGTCGGGAACGTAGGCCCGTTCGCGCCCGCGTTAAAATTGGATGGTATACCCCTGGTAACGAAAACCAGCGACATTAGTTTCGCGTTGTTAGGGAGCGGCTCCGTCGGAGCGTCGACATTACTGCGCTTTTACGTATTTCACTGTGTTGCCGTGCCTTTAATTCTCGCATTTTTAATAGCCGTACATTTCTGGAGAGTTCGCAAAGACGGCGGCATTTCCGCACCGTTATAAATACAATTTATGGGTCGAATCAAACATGGTTAATTTAATTATAGAATTTGTAAATTACATAACGGCGTCGGCCTGGATTATCACAACGATTTCCATCGTGATATTTTTCCTGGGGCTTCGATTTTATAAAACAATTACCAAACCCCCCGTCGCTATTTCCATTGCTTTTGTTTTATTGGTTTTGTTTGGCCTTTGTATGCTCAATCCCTGGTTTTATTCACAAGTTACAAAAGCCAAGCATGTTCCGGCCGTGGCCGTGTTGTTTTTGTTTGGGTTTTTCGGCTGGCTTGCCATGCGACAGGCTGCTATCAATGATTATTACATTGAACGTGGAATGGAAATTCCTGAGAAAGCCGAGGCCGAAAAGGACGTATTAACCTGGCCGGACCTCGTGTTTACCGAGTTTATTTCCACACTTTTTGTTTCGGCCATTCTTATGGTCTGGTCGATGGTACTCCAGGCCCCGCTTGAGGAACCGGCCAGTGCGACCAGTTCGCCCAACCCGGCTAAAGCTCCCTGGTATTTCCTGGGACTACAGGAATTACTGGTGTATTACGATCCGTGGATTGCCGGGGTTATCATTCCGACCCTTATTATCGTTGGATTGATGGCTGTTCCCTACATCGATCGTAACCCTCGCGGTAGTGGGTATTACACGTTTGCGCAACGTCCGTTAGCCGTGACCTTTTTTCTGTTTGGGTGGTATGTTCTCTGGATGCTCCAGATTTTTGTGGGAACATTTTTGCGGGGGCCAAACTGGGCTAAATTTGGTCTTTTTGAGAAATGGAATACCATGAAAGCTACGTCGGCTTTGAATATCACTCTGTCCGACGTGTTCTGGGTGGACTGGCTTGGGATGGTCCCACCCAGTTTTAATTTTCCGGAGTTTGGTACGACAATGCTGGGACTTGTCAATAACAAAATCCATCTGGTTATTTTGCACGTTCCTATTAATCCGTTTATACAGGAACTTCCCGGTTTCGTGGTTCTCGGCCTTTATTTCATTGTACCAACGTTGATTTTTGCTCGTACGTGGGGACGTGATTTGTTAAAGAAACTTGGAATTATACGATTTGGTA
>JBDGPJ010000216.1:2894-10263 GCA_042219695.1 bacterium | reverse complement strand
TTTTTGCTTACCACTTTTGCCGTCCCGCTAAAGATGTATCTTCGGTGGCTCGGTGACTTTAAGTACGTGGTAGAGATTCAGAGCCTGTACCTAAACATATAATCGACCCTGGATACCGAAAACTGCTTACTGAACACTGATTACTGGAAACTGAGACAATCGGAGTTTGTTGAATGCGATTAGTTAATCATCACTACGACATGGATAAGGTCAATCTATTTTTCTTTATAGGGGCTTTGGTCCTTATTGCCACCTGGGTATGGGCCGTGTGGGACGATTACGCTAAACCCTACAAGGACTACCAGCGTGCGTTTTACGACGTGTATGCCCAGCAACTGCACTTGAAGAAAAAGGACGTCTTTGGGGAAGAAACCCAACAAGAACTGCAAGACGTACGTCAAAAACTTCGTGATGCGCGGAAAAATTTACAGGAAACAAGGGACGAAATCTCTAAGATTCGCGAGCAAATTAAATATACAAAAGAAGTCTTGATGAAGAAGGCCGATAAAAGAGTCAAGTCGCTGAATAGTAAAATTACACCCGTTCAATACAAGTACGAAACACTGAAAGCCAAAGCGGAAACTCATGAACACGTTCATGTACCGAAGGGATTAAAGAAGAAATTCCAAACTTTGCAATCCAAGGTAAAAAAAGCCCAGCAGAATTATGATTACCTTAAGGAGTCCGTGGCTGATTCCCGGGCCCTGATCGAGAAGAAAAAGAAAGAAATCAGTAAACTCAAGCAAGAAATACGGGACAAAACTCAGCAAAAGAAAGTCATTGAATCCACGATTTCTCGTGTGAGCGATCGCTGGGTGAACTGGTTTTTCGACCTTCCTCTCGTAAACTTTATTCATCCCCGGACGGATATTCAGCAGTTCCAGGTCAGCGGTATCACAATGGATTACAACTTCAAAATGGTACCTCGCCGGGATTTTTGTGCCAGCTGTCACATGGGGATCAATAAATCGGATTTTGTTTTAGATCCTGAGGAGGACGAAAAAGGAACATTCAAAGGGTTCACCAATGAAAATACTCAGCAGGCTATGCGCATGATGAAAAGCCAGTTTAAAAATCAGGTCTTTGAGGGGCCGTTTGGGATTAATACAACAAACGTAACGGATACCCAGCTCGTGGAAAGCATGAAAACTGTGTTCAAGGCCCATCCACGCCGGGATCTAATCGGTCCGAACTCGGCCAAGTACCCGTTCTCAAAATTCGGGTGTTCGGGATGTCACCTTGGAGATGGTCGTGCGCTTCAGTTCACCCGGGCCGCCCATACTCCTGATAGCAAGAAAGAAGAAAAGGAATGGGAGAAGATGTACGGCTGGCACCTGCGGGAATTCTGGGAAGAACCCATGCTCAAGAGCCAGCATTACGAGGCTTCCTTCCGTAAATTTTACCCCCGAGGCCAGTACGTGAACATTCCGGATGCCCCGGAGCTAAATAAGGGGCGAAAACTGTTTCGGGATTACGGTTGTGCAAACTGTCACGCTATCGACGGTATGAAATACGTACGAAAAGTTGGTTTCAGTCTGGAACACATTGATTCCAAACTCGATCCGGACTGGGTACGACGATGGGTGGAAAAGCCCACGGACTTCGATCCAACGACCAAGATGCCCCAGGTCTTCCATAAATCCAACATGGATGAACTCCCCGATCGAGAACGCAGTACGGTGGTTATTGATTCGATTGTGAAATACCTTTTTCATCAGTCGAGGGATATCGATCTTCAAGAGCCACCGCGAGTACGTGGCGATGCGGAAACCGGTAAGGAACTCGTGGATAAATTGGGATGTTTCGGCTGTCATTCCATGAAAACACGTGGGATTACGGCGGCCAAGCAGGCCCCCGACCTCTCCTATGTCGGAACGAAAACCAACCGTAAATGGCTCTATAATTGGTTGATGAACCCCAAGAAAATATGGCCGAAAACACATATGCCCTCCATGCGCCTGACGGAGGAAGAAGCCAACGATATCACGGAATACCTGTTACAACAGAAAAAACCGTCATCCTGGGATCCCGATGAATTTCCAAAGGAACTTCCGGGGGATACTCCTGCCAGTGCCGTCGTGGACAAGCGACTCGAGGAACTGGCACTGATGTTTCTCGAACGCACGCGCGGTCCACGCTCGGCCCGTAACAAACTGGAGAAGTTACGTTCCGGTGAAGGCGAATTTGACGCGTCCGGTCAGGAGGCCGTCCAGCTTTACCTTGGAAAGAAGGCTGTGGATTACTGGGGATGTGCGAGCTGTCATACCATCCCGGGTCACGAGGGTCCCAACCGCATTGGTCCCGAGTTAACGGAGGAAGCCTCCAAAAACCTCCATAAATTCAGTTTTAACCTGGTCCATGATATTCAGCATACGCGCCAGGACTTCATTTATCGACAGCTCAAGCAACCCGGTGCCTACGACCTGGGACTGCAGAAATCGTACCTGGCCAAGCGACGGATGCCGATTCTTAACCTGAATCACGAACAGAGAATGGACCTTACGACGCATGTGATGAGTATGCGTAACGCGGACCTGGTGAAATCGGATTACCGGTTTGATCCTCCGCCGGAGCAGAAGTTCGTTTATAAAGGACGTAAGTTAATCGACGAGTATAACTGTCAGAGCTGTCACGTGTTGGATGGGCAGGCTCCGCTGACGAAATACCTCGAACAATACTACGAGCGCCGTAAGGAAGCCGGGAAGTCACTTAAACTGGCCGGTCAACGTGTCGGGGTGGATAAGATGGTTAATGCCCATCAACCCCCCTCACTTACGAATGTGGGACGGCGGTTAAAACAAGATTGGATGTTTGAATTTCTCAAGAAACCCGGGGGGCCGTACCGCCGAGAACACCTTAACGTAATGCGTACCTGGCAACACGTGCGCATGCCCAACTTTCAATTATCCGATGAAGAAGCTTCCCGTATGGCCCAGGGATTGGCCATGGAAGGATGGAACGGTCAGGAACCGATCGTGAGTGATGAAGCGCTGGCGACCAGTCCCGACAAGATTGATGTTGGGGAAAAACTGTTTACGGACTTCTGTTCGAGCTGTCACATTGCCAGCGGTTCCAATACGGTCAAATCCCTGAACATGACCCCGAACCTCAAGTACATCGGTGACAAGTTCCATCCCAAGGGCTTTAAAGACTGGATCACGAATCCGGGAAAACAATTTTCCCCCGAGGGCATTCGTGATTATCGGCACAGCGGGATGCTCCCCTATCAGCGTCCACTTGAGTTAGAGGGTGGAGATTTTTCGGAATCGGTACGTCAGCGTTTTAGTTTTGAAATCAAGGGAGCGCTCGAGCAAAAAATACGAAAGCTCGAGGATGGGGAAATCACTCGCCAGGAACTGGATCAAGCTGTTCTCGATCGTCTCGACGCTTATCGTAAACGGAAGCAAGCCGTTTTGGATCGTCAAAAACAGGCGATTCGTGATTACCTGTTCTTTAAAAATCGATTTCGTCGGTTCGGGAAGGCCAAAACGGAATAATAGAGTATTTTTTTCTATCCACATCGTTTGAATCTGATACAATAACCTGATTGAATTTGATTGAATCATATTTTTTGAGGTGATTACTGTGTTACGACGAAGAACGTTATTTGTTTCATTGCTTATTGTCGCGATGAGTGTTGTCCTTGTTGGTTGTGGCGGGGGCGGAGGAGATCAGACGAACCAGACCACACAGCAGACGGAGCAGGAACCTCAAGTGGATCCTGCCACCTTTGGATCACTTTCCGTCACGGTGAATTACGACGGTGAAGAGCCCGAGGGTCGTGAACGAGACCTGTCCCAGTACGACGGATGTGGCGGTGAAGTTATTACAATTAAGGATGTGCAAGTCAACGACAACGGCACTCTGAAGAATGCCGTTGTTTCCGTGAAGAAAGGTCCGGATGGTCTTTCAGCCGCGGGCGAAGACGGAGGAAAAGTCGTTGTTGACCAGAAGAACTGTCAATATACTCCTCACATCGTTACCGCGAAAACGGGTCAGGACGTAAAGATCACCGATAGTGATGACAACATGCACAACGTCCGTGCCACGAAGGATGAAGAACCCGTTTTTAACGAGACCACCTACAAGGGCTCGAGTGTAACGAAAACCTTTGACTCGGCCGGCGTCTACAAGCTTGTCTGTGACGTGCACGGATGGATGAACTCCTGGGTGTACGTAACCGACCACGGAAAAGCTGCTCCAACCGACGAAACCGGTTCGGCCAAGCTGTCGAATTTGCCCCCGGGTGACTACACGATTACCATCTGGCACGAATCACTGGGTTCTATGACCAAGGACGTATCGATTGGTAAGAAAGAGGACAAGTCTCTGGAAGTAACCCTTTCCCAGTCGTAATCGACGGTTTATATATTTAGTGAGTTCAAGCCGGGAACGGTTCGAGACCGTTCCCGGCACAAACTCACGTATCTGCAAGACTCACCTGCTTCGTTTCCTCGGGCGATTGTTCTTCCCTTACTTCGTTAACCTATAAGAATACCCCACTTTTGGTTGTTCCCGTTGTATCATGTAAGAGTTCTTATCCAGTGAAACTTTCAGCAAGTTGCTGGGTACCTTTTATGATTGTTTCGAATTCATTACGTACTGGTTTCAATGAATAGAACGTTCTGATCTGCTGTAAATAGGAGATTATATGGATGGCGGAACAACGTTGGATTGATATCCGGGGAGCTAAGGAACATAACCTGAAAAATATCGACGTGAAGTTCCCCCGGGGAAAAATGTCTGTCGTGACGGGAATTTCCGGATCCGGAAAATCGTCCCTGGCGTTTGATACCCTCTTTGCCGAGGGGCAACGTCGTTTTGTTGAATCCCTTTCGGCTTACGCCCGCCGGTTTCTCGGTCAAATGGAAAAGCCGGACGTCGACCGGATCGAAGGTCTATCTCCAACCATTGCCATCGACCAAAAAAATCAGTCGCGTAATCCACGCTCGACCGTGGGGACTGTCACAGAAATCTATGACTACATGCGGCTGTTGTTTGCACGGGTTGGTGAAGTGTTTTGCCCCGAATGTGGTACCCGGATTGAAGCCACGACCGTGGATCGTATGGTGGAGACAATACTTCAAAGAGAGGAAGGAACGAGGATCCTCATTCTGGCTCCCATCGTTCGAGGTCGAAAAGGCGAATACAAGGACGAAATGGAGGAATTAAAGCGAGAAGGGTTTCCGAGAATACGGGTGGATGGAGAAACGATTCGTCTCGACCAGGAGGAAATCCCCAACCTGGAAAAAGAAGAAAAACATGACCTCGAAGTCGTGGTCGACCGGCTGAAGATTAAACTCACGGAAGACTTCCGATCCCGTCTCACTGATTCCGTGGAAACGGCCACCGACCAGGCCGATGGACTCGTAACCGTGGAGGAATACGATTCGGGGGAGGCTACCACCATGAGTGAGGATTTCGCCTGCCCGGATTGTGGTTTTGCCTATTCCGAGGTGGAACCAAGGATATTTTCCTTTAACAGTCCCTATGGTGCCTGCGATACCTGTGAGGGACTTGGCCACGATTTGCGCGTCGACCCCGACCTGATTTTTGACGAGGAACTATCCCTTTCGGAAGGGGCCCTTCAACCGTTTAGCAGTTCGTCCTCCACCTGGTTCCAACAGCGGATACGTAACTTAGCACGGGAATACGATATTGACCTGGAGACTCCCGTGAAAGAACTTACCGAGAAACAGCGACGGATCCTGTTATACGGTTCCAACGAGGACATCGATTTTACGTTTTCTTCACGGGCTGGCTCGTACAGTTTTGAGGGGAAGTTTGAGGGGGCCGTTCCGCTTGTGTGGAAAAAATACAAGCGAACGAGCGGTCGGCGTACACGCCGGGCGATGGAAAGTTATATGTCGGAGGTTCCCTGTTCGGATTGTGGGGGGACTCGGCTTAAGGATTTAACCCTGTCCATTCGAATCAAGGAGAAAAATATTGCCGAGTGTTGTGCCATGCACCTTGATGAACTGCGTGAATTTTTGGGCGATGTCCAACTCGAGGGGTTGGACAAGCGGATTGCCGATCCCATTTTGAACGAAATTGAGGACCGGTTGTATTTCCTTGGAAACGTGGGACTGGACTACCTGACGCTCGATCGAAGTGCGGGGTCCCTGTCCGGGGGGGAATCTCAGCGTATACGCCTGGCAACCCAGATTGGTTCACGGTTGGTGGGGGTGACCTACGTACTTGATGAACCGACGATTGGACTTCACGCTCGCGACAATGGACGTTTGCTCGATACCCTGGAAGATCTCCGCGATCTGGGTAATTCAATCGTGGTGGTCGAACACGATCCCCAGACGATTCATCGTTCCGATTACGTGATTGACCTGGGTCCCGGAGCCGGTGAAAACGGGGGAGAGGTGATCTTCCAGGGGCCCCAGGAGGACCTGGGAGAGGCCGATGGATTAACCGCCGAGTACCTTCGTGACGACCGAAATATTCCGGTTCCCGATTCCCGTCGGGAACCGGACGGAACCATGACGCTGAAAGGGGCCCGTGGTCATAACTTGAAAGATATTGACGTGGATTTCCCCTTGAGTACATTCACCTGTGTAACGGGAGTGTCCGGTTCCGGGAAGAGCACCCTGATTTATGAGACGTTGTTTCAGCGCCTCCGGCGCCATTTTTACGGAGGTACGGCGAAGGCTCTCGATCATGATGGTATCGAAGGACTCGACCAGATCGACAAGGTCGTTAACGTCGATCAATCCCCGATCGGGCGCACCCCTCGATCCAACCCGGCCACGTACACCAACCTGTTTACTCCCATCCGGGAACTGTTTGCCAGTCTGCCGGAAGCCGAAGTACGCGGATACGACAAGGGACGTTTCAGTTTTAACGTCAAGGGCGGACGGTGTGAAAACTGCGGAGGAGCGGGTCGGGAAGAAATCGAAATGCATTTCTTACCGGATGTCTACGTGACCTGTGATGAGTGTGACGGTAAACGATACAACCAGGAGACTCTTGAAGTACGCTACAAGGGAAAATCAATCGCCGACGTGTTGGATATGAGCGTAGCCGAAGCTCTGGAGTTTTTTCGGGATCACCGGCGGGTCGAGCGTCGTCTACAAACTCTACACGTAAAACTGGCCACCGAGCTATCCAAGGTACAGACCGGGGATACGTTGTACATGCTCGATGAACCGACCACCGGCCTCCATAAAGAAGACGTACGTAAGCTTCTTGGAGTTCTTCACGAGCTTGTGGACCAGGGAAATACGGTGATCGTGATCGAACATAACCTGGACGTGATTAAAAATGCCGACTGGATCATCGACCTCGGTCCGGAAGGGGGAGATGGAGGCGGCGAAGTCGTGTTTTCCGGTAAACTGGATGAGATTGTCGATTGTGAACG
>JBDGPJ010000216.1:2532-2850 GCA_042219695.1 bacterium | reverse complement strand
TTCGGTCACGGCTGATTACGTAGAGGACGTTATTTAACAACGATCCCGGTGGAACTTAATGGAGAGTTGCTGGATTCCTGAGTACATATCGATTTAACGTGCGTTTTACCGTGATGTTTACGAGAAGAACTAGTGGAACTTGCTTGGACACGTGGAACGTTCACTATTTTTGAAATTTTCTCGGTAATTACCGTAGCTCAAATCGAGGTACTTTCCTTCGATTACAATCCGAACTTGACAACGAACATCGCCCACCTTATATTATTTTCAGAAAATAATGAAAAAAAGATACATCAAACTCTTTTGTGAGTTCGCTGG
>JBDGPJ010000216.1:0-2471 GCA_042219695.1 bacterium | reverse complement strand
AAAACACCTCAATGGATACTTGATTGATTCGTCGGTTATAACCCTGGTGATCGCCAGTGACTCCCACGATATGGATAGGATGCAGTGTTATGAAAAACAACAATTTTTTTGATTGCTTATTTCAAAAAATTCTGAAACAAATAAATTATTCGTGGGGTTCGATGATCTGGAATCTCCTGCGGGGTGTGTTCTCCCTTCTTCTTGTTGGAGGAGTAATTTACTTATCGGTGACACATTACAAACAAATTGGCCGGATACTCTGGTCTTCTCCGTACGTGATCGGTTTGTTGATCGGACTCCAGTGCATTCATTACCTGGCCCAAGGATTGTCACATCTTGCGGTATATCGCCCGTTTGGTGTCCAATTAAATGTTCGTGAATGGTACGGATTAACCATTTTGAATAATGTCTTCAATCTGTTTGTACCGGGTCGGGGAGGAGCCGTCATCCGATCGGGTTATTTAAAATCGGACCACTCGTTGCGGATCCGAGATTTCTTGAGTGCGACTTTGTTCATGGGATTTTTGGGTCTGTTAGTACCCGCTCTCGCGGGGGTGCTAACGGGCCTTGCCAATCGAGTCGCAGATCCTCTATGGATTCACGCAGTTCACCTTGGAGCGCTCGGAGCGATCGTTTTCGTACAGCGTTGTCCGCGATACGTGGAGGACGTTTTGAACAAACTGGGGTCCAGGAACTTTGATTTTCGAAGTTTCAAGAAACTCGGTTACTCCTCGGTGTGCTGTTCCGTACTGGCTTCCTACGCCCTGGTGACCGTGGCACGAATTCTACGAATCTACATTGTTCTGGAAGCGGTGGGAGTCACGCTACCGATCCATAGAGTAATCTACCTCTCGTTAACGTTACTGGTAATTACCGACTTTCCGCTCGTTCCGGGGAACTTCGGTGTGAAGGAAACTGTGCTGGGAGTTCTCATGACGACGTTTGGTCTGTCGATCGAAAGTGTGGTTGCAGTGGTGCTCATTGAACGCATCGTCGAATTAATCGTACTCATTCCGGGCTCCGTGTAATTTTACCCGGCCTTGTTTATCAAGGGCGATTGGTTTCCATCAAAGAACCTGAAAAAAATTGTTTGATACAGCGAACTCGATAATTTTGCAGGAGGGATTTTGATGAAGGTTTTAATGATGACGAACACGTATTATCCGTTCGTGGGAGGAGTTTCACGATCCGTCGATCAGTTTACGAAGCGAATGCGTTCCCGTGGGCACGACGTAAAAATTCTAGCCCCTGAATTTGAAGGAGACTACGAGGATCCTTCGCACGTTATCCGGGTACCCGCCCTGAAAGATCTCAATGGTAGTGGATATTCCATTCCCCTGACGGTTCCCCGGGACCTGAAAAACCGGCTCGGTTCATTTACTCCCGAGCTAATCCATTCCCACCATCCCTTTGGCCTCGGGATGCAGGCGCTTCGGCTGGGAAACCGTACAAAGACGCCCGTGGTGTTTACTCATCATACACGGTACGAAGAATACACCCATAACTTGCAGATCGATACCCGTGGTATCAAGCAGTATGCCCGGACACTGGCGACGGGATACGCCAACTTGGCCGATCGGGTCATTGCACCCAGCTCGGGGATCCAGTCGCTGATCGAAGACCGGGGGGTCGAATCTCCGGTAAACGTTGTTCCAACCGGTGTAGAAGTGGACCGATTTCAATCGGGTCAGGGTGACCGTGTGCGGGATGAACACGGGATTCCGAAGGACGCCGATTTAATTGGACACGTTGGTCGGTTATCCGCCGAGAAGAACCTGCCCTTTCTCATTGATTCCCTGGAGAACGTCTTGTCGGATCGATCGGATCGTCACCTGCTCATTGTCGGAGACGGTGAACAAAGGAAACGAATTCAGCGACAATTTCGTGGAACTGAACTTGAACAACGAGTGCATCTTCCCGGAGTACTGGAAGGCAAGGACTTAGTGGACGCCTACCATTCGATGGACCTGTTCGGATTTGCTTCCACGACGGAAACACAGGGAATGGTTCTTACGGAAGCCATGGCAACCGGGTGTCCCGTTGTGGCATTGAAGGCGACGGGAGTAAATGACGTCGTCGAAGCCGGGAAGAATGGTTTTTCCGTGGCGGGACAGGATTGCGAGAAGTTTGCTCGAGCAGTAAATCGCTATCTGAACCTATCGGGTGACGAGCAAGAATCCATGTCTGAACGAGCTCGCACCACGGCCAAACAGTTCTCCATGGATTCAACCTGCGATCGACTGGAACGGACTTACGAAGAGATGTCCGTGTTGGCCGTACAGGATCAATCGAATTCAGCGCCACTCATCAAACAAACCGGACGCCAGGTCAAAACCGAGTGGAACTTGTTTACGCGTCGCCTAAAAGCGGTACGCAATCTCGTCAAGTCAGGGCGAGCGGGCGTAAAACTACGCTATGCTCTCCGAGAGGCGAAGTGAAGTATCGCTCCACAACCTGATATCGAAGAAACC
>JBDGPJ010000215.1:0-4326 GCA_042219695.1 bacterium | reverse complement strand
TTCATTGGGTCATTATCATAAACCCTACGAGAAATCCTGTGTAGACAGGGATAATGCTGGGGTTACCCCCCCAGAAAACCCATACTGTGTACACTGTTTCGTGTTCAGTGTTCAGTGTTCGGTATTCAGTATTCAGTGTTCAGTAATCAGTAAGTAGTTGGTCGGGAGCTATAGATTGGTTGATTGTAGATAGTAGATCGTTGAGAGTGGGCGATTGAGCGAGAGGGCGATTGTGCGCAAAGCAAGTTGCGCGCGAGGCGAGTTAGTAGTTCGGAGTTGTGAGTTGCGAGTTTCGCAGAGGGAGTTATGAGTTCAGAGTTGCGAGTTGCGGGTTAGAAGTTACTGGTTACTGGTTACTGGTTCCTTGTTTCTGGTTCCTGGTTGCTCGTTGAGAGTTGGGAGTTGATAGTTCCTGGTTTCTTGTTACCTGTTATGAGTTCCGAGACAGGAGTTGGGAGCCTCCGTCCTGAAATAAAACTGACCACGTAAAATTACACATTTAAAAACGAAAGTAATCGATTAACGAAAGCAGACACGTCAGCCTGGAGTTCATCGTCGGGACCTCCTAAAAACTCAGCTACGCGAGACGGTCCAACGGAGTCCGGGCCCGTGAAATCACGTCGTAAAATCTCCAGTGTCTTCTCTCCTTCCTCCCGATCAGTGAATGGCTGAATGAACTCAGCCAACGTCTCCAGGTCATCAAACTGGAAAATCGTATAGAAAAGGTCGTAGGCGTCCTTGAATCGTCCGTTCGGCCTGCTCCCCGAATGGCGTTTCTCCGGATAATTTAACCGGCTTGGGGTTTTCAAACGCTAAATCCAGGCCGGGAGTAATCACGGCCGACAGGTTCTCCGTCAGGTTTCTTATCGTGCCGCCTTCATCCCCCGGCTTCGTGGGGGGAATCTGAAAGTCCACCTCGACCTTGATCCCCGGTTCTTCGAATACCCACCGGTGCGTGGTTTTGTTGCCCTCCTCGTTTTCGTCGTTCTCAAAACCAGCACGCCGGATCCGCTCCTCAATTTTTTCATATCGGCTGTCGTCAAAAAGGGCCACGGATAATCCCACGTCCAGATCCCGAGTCCCCACGTGACGCTCCATTCGTTCTTCGGTTTCCATCTGTTCGAAAATCAACCGGGGTACCAGGCCCCCAATTATCACGACATCGTCCATCAAATCCCCAAGTTTCGTGGCAATAAAAAGACACGTTGATTCGATGGCCTCTACATCGCTCTCGTCATAGCCTTCCGCTGTCAGTGGTTTCTCGTCAGCCATTATCCCAGGTCAGAAACTCCTTTCGCAGTTCCTCCGCAACTTCCTTCGACCGCTCAGGATGCCCACTCACCAAATCCAGGTATCCCTGGACTGGATGGACACATTCGACACCTTCAACCTCTTTACTTCCATCCATTACCCAGTTGTCCTTCGGGCTTACTAACCAGAGGTTGGCACCCTTTGCTCCCTCCTGGAAACCAAGTTCGGCCTCCACGGTATCAGTCACTGGAAATGGAACGTAGAAACTAGCTGTCCGAAAATCAGCAAATTTCGTGTAGCACCATCCGGCTACGAGCCCTGTGGCTGCGTATTCATAATTTTGCTTTTCAAACAATGTAACAACTTGTTTCATCGCGTCTTTCCCCGATTTCGCCGGCACCGTTCCCTTAATAATTTCGTGTGACGTAAAATTATATTCTTCCCGCCAGGCGTCCAGGAGTAAGTCCGGATCCCTCACTCGCACTCCACCCGAATCCTTTACAACTAAATCTTCCTCTTCCATGCCGTTGATTATTTTACTCACGTATCCCTTCCCGAGATCCGTGCCTTCGGCAATTTTTGACTGCTTGAATGATTCTCCGTGGTGAATGAATAGAAACCGGGCCACTCTCGAACTCTTGGGTGCGAATAGGTTAGATGGGCGTCCGGGTCGCTTGTATTTGTTCTCCTTCCCCTCGATATGAATGGTGAGATTGTCTTCATTGATGGAAGCATTACCGGACAAATCAAGCCATGACACGTTCTCCTTCTGACAACGCTCACGCCCGACTTCCCCCATGTAAGGCACAATGACCAGGAGAGAACTGTTTTTATCTTTTTCCTTGATTACCTGCCTTCCTTCTTCGATAGCCCTTGAAACCTGGCTTACCTTACTACTACTTCTGAAAACTCCGAAGAATTTATTTTCCCGAATTTCAATATCATAGCATTTTGAATGGTCCTCGAGCGGACTAACAGTAACAATCTTCGACAAATTTCCGGCCAGCGCCGAAGCTAATTTTGATGATAAATCCTCTACATCTATTTCAGGCATAGAAAACTCACCTCCTCTTCTGTTTACTATATACCACAAGTTGAACGAACGTTCAACCGGTGATATTTAGTAAACTCAAAAGATAGCTTAATATCGGATTGATGAAGCCACTACACGGGCTTACGCTCGGGTACCGGCTTCTGTCCTACGATTCCAGATCGTCGCCCACCTTATGTTCGGAACGGATACGCTCGATGGCTTCGTCGGGCACACCATGTTTTTTGGCCCAGGACGGCCAATCCGTTAGAACGGACTCGACTTCTTCGATGATTTTTGACGGCCCTGAAACCCCAAACTCCTTGCCCACCTTCCTCAGATCGTGCCGGGTGATCGGATCACGGATCCCGCGCTTTCCTCGAATCGTCATCTGATGTCCGCGGGTGTTCCCTTCACCGTGGGCAAAGGTGAGATCATAAGCGGGAGCCAGGGACCATTCCCCATCCCGATTCATATGGAACGAGGTATTTTTCACATGATCGTCACAATTCACGGCACAGACGTTAAACACCATGCGCCGAAAGATCTTTTCGTGAGTATCATAGGATAACCCCAGTTGTTGTGCCGTCCTGAACAGCTGTTCGTAGGAGGTCCCGGCCGGCACTTCGTAATCGGTATGGGTTAATCCACCAAACGTATGCTGGTGAAGACGGGTCCCGTCCTGCTTGATATCGAAACGGGGGATGAGCAGGTGATAATACCCGTCCTGTTCGATGGCGCTAATTTCAGGCATCTCAATACCGGCTTCCCGGGCCATGTCACCGTACGCTGCCTCGACGCGGTTGTAATGCCGGGGATCGCCCAATTGATCTCGGGTTCCCCCGTGGGTTCCGTCAAATTTCAAAATACAGGGTATTTCCGCGTCACCGGGTTCCAGCCGCCCCGAGCGGATTTGCCGGGTTTCGGGGTTCCAGTTGACCGTGGCCTTGGGACGGCGTCCCCCGGCCGAAGATCCGATTTTGTATAACTCGGGGATGGCGACGTCCGTCTCCCCCCGTACAATTTGCCCGGCCCCCAGGGCGAGTTGTCTTAAATCAAGGGCGGACTCCTCGCGACCTCGTAAATCCGGGTTCTCCGGGGGATGAAATTCAAGAGCGCCGATCGAACGGGTCCCTATATAAAGTAACTGTTCAATGGGCCCAAACGAATTCCGGTCACGACCTTCGCGCTCGAAATAGGCCCGGATGACGGCCCGTCCGAAGGCATCCGGAAGCGCGTCGGCAAAGACCCCCGGAAGTCCTTGAAACGAGGTGTCATGCAGTTCGTCGAATTGAAACACCGACTCCTCGTCCACCGGCAAATGGAGGGGGGACGGTTCCAACCCGTGCTCCGAAAATTCGTCCGTATACGTAAAATAAATCCGGTCGCTTACGGTTTGAACCAGCCCACCCATACGAAGTCCGAATAACCGCACTTCGGCCCGGGCCACTATATTTTCATTCGACGGTTCCGCCATCGTTCACCACGTTCCCCCATCGATCGCCTCGTTCCCCTGATTATCCGTCAACTGATTCAAAATATCCTCCCGGGATACTTCGGGGGGCGACAGCACGGATTGAAGCACGTTGAGACGATCGTAAATTCGTAACAGGTGTAAAAACGTTCGAAGAGTGGCCCCTTTTCCCTGTTCGAGCCGCACGAGGGTAGACCGGCTCACGCCCGCTTTTTGTGACGCTTCCTTCTGTGAAAGTCCCTTCTTCGTTCGGAACTCCTTGAGTTTTTCCCCGATGTCCGTCATCAGTTCGTCGTCGGATAGTAATGTATAATCCCGATCCATCACAACACACCCCGATCCATATTTTTGTGTCAATTTTCATACAAAATGTACTATATAGAGTTTTTTGTGTCAATTTTCATACAAAATTTTCCATTCATTAGGCAAATCGAGTGAATGACTTTGAGATACGCGCGAAGGCAGGGCACCATAATCTTTCAAAATCAAGGGCATGTAGCGATCCTCGCTGTACGGACAATACGCCGGATGCTTGAATCACTTTGAAACGTTCCTACTTTTCTTTTACGAG
>JBDGPJ010000214.1:535-7139 GCA_042219695.1 bacterium | reverse complement strand
AATATTCTATACGCCAGGGATTTCAACAACACCACTATTCCTATTTCTCGGAAATTACGAGTCAATTCGTCCACCCGGTTTGCGGTCGATTAGTTGACCGTGACCGTTCGTGTCTTCCTGGACTTCACGGTCTTCGACGATATTCTTTCCCCGAACGAGGGTGTGTTCGGGAAATCCGTAGAGTGTTTCTCCCTCGTACGGACACCAATCACAATCCGTTCTCCATGTATCGGCGGACACGGTTTCCGAATGTTCCGGATCGACCACTATCAGGTCGGCGTCACTACCAATGGCAAAACTCCCTTTGTCGGGGTGCATTCCCAAAATCTTGGACGGGTTCGTGCTAACTTTGCGCACCAACTTATTTAAACTCCAGCCACGTTCCCGGTACCCGTGTGTATACATCAGTGGAAACATGGTTTCTACTCCGGGCATACCAAGAGGAATCTCACGCCAATCTCCTTCCCACATTGATTTTTGTTCGGTGTCAAAGGTACAGGTATCGGTGGCGACGATTTGAACTTCGCCGTCGTCGAGACCCTCCCAGAGACGCTGACGATCCTCTTCACTTTTGATCTGGGGAGCCGTGGCAAACAGGTGACCATCATCCCGCTTAAAAACGGAATCGTTAAACATCAAGTACTGGCTACAAGTTTCGACAAACACGTCCAGGTCTTTTTCGTGAGCCCGCTTGGAAATATCGGCACCCTCTCCGGTGGACATGTGGACGATGTACAACCGTCCCCCCGTGTATTCGGCAAGTTCAACGGTTCGTTGTATGGCGGAATATTCCACAATATTGGGCTTGCCTTTAACAAGACCGTAAGCTCCAATGTCCTTACCGTGTTCCTCCCAGGTCTGACGCATAAGTTCCTGCATAATGGCATCCGTTTCATGGTGGACGAGCATAGTCGTACCGAGTTCGGCCGTACGCTGTAAATGTTGGAGGAGGTCGACGTCGTCGGACTGCCATCCCTCATCGGAATAAATCATAAACATCTTGTTCGAGGTAATCCCGGCCTCCACGAGTTCTTCGAGTTCCTCGCTGACCTGTTCATTCCAATCCATAATGGCCCCGTGTACACTGTAATCAATGGGGGAAATTCCTTCCATCTCGTCTTCGATTTTTTCCTGCACCCCGTCCACGAGACTTCCACTATCCAAATCCTGAAATCCGTAGTCAATTAAAGTGGTTAGACCACCGCGAGCGGCGGCTTTTGCCCCGGTGTCGTAATCATCTTTGGAGACCGTGCCACAGAACGGTAAATTAAAATGAACGTGAACGTCCATTGCTCCGGGCAATACTTGTTTGCCTTCGGCATCAATAACTTTAGCGCCATCCTCGGGTAAATCCTGACCGAGTTGTTCAATTTTACCATCCTTAATTCCAATATCACTTTCAAATGTATCCGTGGCAGAATAGAGCGTTCCATTCTTCACAACCTTGTCAAAACCCATGAAGAAACCTCCTAAAGTAAATTTATTCCGTCCCTTTCTGAAAAACCAAATTTATCAGACGGGCCAAAAGATTCAAGGACACTGTAAAAACATTACTAAGAAGACACTGAAACTTGCATGTTGAAAGATAGTATGAAAAATTGTGAAAACTTTTCCATTCCGAAAGTAATGGGTTGTAATCGGACGTTATCCGTAAGCTCCATCTGAATACTCTAATTCCCCCGGTTCCACATCATTTAGAAGTATTATTCTCCACTCGAATTAACGGTTGAGCCAGTTCCACCAGCGTCCCATTCAAACTCTCCGGGTGCAAAAATCCAATTCGGTATCCGTCGGCTCCTTCCCGTGGCTCGGAATCTATACACTGAATACCCAGTTCTTCGGCACGGTCCAGTTCCTCGGTAACGGAATCCGTACGCAGGGCAATATGGTGAAGTCCCTCCCCCTTGGATTCGAGAAATTGACCGATGGGATTATCGGATTCCAGTGGTTCAATTAATTCAATTCGTGATTGTTCGATGTCAAAAGCAGCTACTCGAACCCCCTGGGATTCAACGGTTTCTAACCGTGGTGTTTCCCCCAGGAGATCCTGGTACGTCTCGAGGGCTTCATCGATGGATTCAACGGCTATCGCTACGTGATCGATACCAAGTATACTCAATGGTACCACCTCTCCCTTTCGAAGCACACTTCCCGGATGCTAAACAACAGCGTATAAATTAATTATAAAGAAGTTGGTGATAAACGACCATCACACATTATCACTATCGGGACCGAGTATTGTATGGGTTTCAAGGTAAGGATTAACCACTTCCGATTCGATGCCCTGTAACTGCTCGTGGACCTGATTCTCTATGCGCTCGCGCAACAAACTTTCAAGGTGGTTACTCCTGATTTCTTTACGGTGACTCTCGTCGGAGTTTTGTTCCCGAACAAATTCCAACAGACTTTCGTAACAGGTGTTTACTCCTTCTCCCGTTTGAGCGGAGAGGGGAAAAATTTCGAGGGTATCCGGATCATCCACTAACCGGCGAAGATCGTTAATCAGTTGATCGGGTTCGAATCGATCGGTTTTATTAATGATGAAACAGTTTGTTATTTCCTGGATTCCGGCTTTGATTAGCTGAACGGCATCACCGTAGGCCGGTACGAGAACGAGTGCAGTTTGATCGCTACAACGGGCCACCTCAACTTCACCCTGCCCTACACCGACCGTTTCAAGAATTACCAAATCGAACTCGGCCATACTCAATGCCATAACCACGTCGTATATCGAACTATTCAACCCACCGAGGTGACCTTTTGTACTCATGCTACGGATAAACACCCCGGTGTCCGCACTGTGATCCTGCATACGGACCCGATCCCCCAGTAACGCACCTCCACTGAATGGACTGGACGGATCGACCGCTACTACGGCCACGCGTAATCCGTCGTCGCGCGCCTGCTTGATGAGACGATTAACCAGTGTGCTTTTTCCGACCCCGGGAGGACCCGTAACACCAAGCACCGGCGCTCGGTCTATCGTTTCAAACTGATCTTCCAGGTATTGAAAAGCTTCCGGTTCCCTGCGTTCGATACTGGATATAAACCGGGCAAGGTCAGCCACGTTCTCAGTATTAAAATTACTGCTCATCCAATAACTCATCCAGAAATTTCAGGATCTCTTCGATGTCCGTACCGGGGCCAAAAATCTCTTCCATGCCGATCTCCTTGAGCTCCTCGGCATCGTCATCAGGAATAACGCCTCCGCCAAAAACCGGAATATCTCCCCGGCCCAGTTCTTCCAGCTGATCGATCACTTCAGGGAACACGGCCATGTGGCCTCCTGATAATGAACTCAGACCGACCGCGTCGACGTCCTCCTGAACGGCCGTACTTGCCACGTCCTCAGGAGTTTGTCGTATACCCGTATAAATAACCTCGTAACCGGCGTCCTTAAGACCACGGGCCACGACTTTTGCTCCGCGATCGTGGCCGTCGAGTCCCGCTTTACCTATCATAATTCGGTACTTGCGCTCTTCACTCATAATAAATCTCCTTGTTTTTCAGCTATCAAAACGTGGTTTGCTGGTATTCCCCGAACTCCTCTTTCATGGTGTCGATGATTTCACCGATAGATGCATAAGCTTCCACGCAGTCCAGAATGTGGGGTACGACGTTGTCATCGCCCTTTGCGGCTTCCTGGAGGGCGTCCAGGCAGTTGTGGACCTTCTCGTCGTCACGTTCCTCACGCACTTCGTTTAACCGCTCTACCTGACGCTGTTCCCCCTCCGGATCCATTTTCATCACATCGGGGTCCTCCTCGTCCTCTACCTGGAATTTATTGACCCCTACGACGATTTCCTCCTGGTCTTCCACGGCCTGTTGATGCTCATAAGCTGCTTCTCCAATTTTGTTCTGGGGGTACCCCCTCTTTATCGCCTCATTCATTCCCCCCATTTCCTCGATTTCATCAATGTAGTCCCGGGCCAGTTTCTCCAGCTTATTGGTCCAGTCCTCGATTAAGTAGGACCCTCCGAGCGGATCCACGGAAGCGGGGACCCCGCTCTCGTGAGCAATGATTTGCTGAGTCCGAAGGGCCGTGCGAACCGATTGCTCAGTAGGTAAGGACAGAGCCTCGTCCTTGCCGTTCGTATGCAGCGACTGGCAGCCTCCGAGAACCGCAGCCATCGCCTGTAGTGTGACTCGCACGACGTTGTTTTCCACCTGTTGTGCGGTCAACGTGCTCCCACCGGTTTGAGCATGAAACTTCATCTGCATGGATTTCTCGTTTTCGGCCTCGAACTCGTTTTTCATAATTTTTGCCCACAACCGGCGTGCCGCACGGAACTTGGCGATTTCTTCGAGAAAATTGTTGTGGGAGTTAAAGAAGAAGGACAACCTTGGAGCGAAATCATCAACATCCAACCCGGCGTCCAGTCCGGCCCGCACGTACTCCATGCCATCCGCCAGTGTGAACGCGATCTCCTGCGCCGCGGTACTACCGGCTTCACGGATGTGGTAGCCACTGATGGAAATCGGATTCCACTTGGGTAAGTTATCACTGCACCATTCAAAGATGTCGGAAATAATCCGCAGGCTGGGTCCGGGTGGATAGATATACGTTCCCCGGGCCATGAACTCCTTCAGCACGTCATTTTGAATCGTTCCACGTAATTTTTTTAGGTCGGCCCCCTGTTGCTTGGCCACGGCCACGTACAGACACAACAAGACAACGGCGGAAGCGTTAATTGTCATCGACGTCGATACTTCGTCCAGGGGAATACCATCAAACAAAATTTCCATGTCACGCAGAGTATCAATCGCCACACCGACTTTTCCGACCTCCCCCTTGGACATCGGGTCGTCACTGTCCATGCCGATTTGCGTGGGAAGGTCAAACGCAACCGATAAACCCCGGTTCCCCTGTTCCAGCAGATAATGGTAACGCTCGTTGGATTCCTCGGCAGTCCCGAAACCGGCGTACTGGCGCATCGTCCACAGTTTCCCCCGGTACATGTTGGGTTGCACTCCGCGCGTGTACGGGTACTCGCCCGGCATTCCGAGGTCTTCTTCGTAATCCTCGTCCGACCAGTCCAGGTTGGAGTACACTGGTGATGCGTCTACACCGCTGGAGTTTTCAAATTCTTCCTTGCGTTCTCCATAATCATCCACCAGATTGAGCGTAATCCAGGAAGTTACGAATTAACGTGCGCCCCTGCTCCGTCAGGATCGATTCGGGATGGTACTGGACTCCCAGCACCGGATGTTCACGGTGGTGAAAACCCATGATTTCACCTTGCTCGGAAAGGGCGTCTATACTTAACTCATCCGGTAAATTCTCGTTGCCCACAATCAGGGAATGGTACCGGGTTGCCGTGAAGGGATTATCAAGCTCCTCGTACAATGGCGATTCGGAGTGAAACACCCCGGACGTTTTACCGTGTAGCAGTTCGTCGGCCTGTTTTACCGTTCCTCCGTATACCGACGCTATACACTGGTGCCCGAGACAGACCCCGAGAATGGGCGTCTCTTCTCCGAGGTTCCTGATGACGTCCATGGAAACACCGGCGTCCTCGGGTGTTCCGGGACCGGGACTGATTACGATCGCCTCGTAATCCTCGCCGGCGATCTCCTCCACGGATTTCTCGTCACTGCGCACTACGTCAGGGGATTCGTCGACCTCACCGATGTATTGCACGAGGTTATACGTAAAACTATCGTAGTTATCAATCACGAGTACCTTCACGGCAATCATCCACCATCAATAGCAATCACGATCGTAATTTGGAAAGCAATTCCGTAGCGAAATCTTATTTTAACGTAAAGGGGAAATGAGGAAAGATTGGTCCTTCAAAACTAGGGTGTACCAAGAAACGTATGATCTCTTGTGAAAAAATCTAGACATTCGTGAAGCTGTAAATCATAAGATGTATTTCGTTTTAATCTGACAAGTACAACCGGTTCCTTACGAAACGTTTATTTGGAGGAACATTGCTAATACAAGACTTTTCAAAAATTCCTCGAGGATAGCGCTCTATCACATTTTCATTGAGTTTTCCAAAATGACCTCAAGGAGACTATAATACGGAACGCAAATCAATTCATTATTATTTATACAGGAGGATCGAATCATGTAAGCATCCGTGGAAAAACGGATATCGGAGTATCTAACACTTTTGGGTTAAAATGGGATTACAAAATCCTGACAATCATATCATGGTTTCCAGGTGTTACTGATCAAGTTAGTGACTAAACTTCAAGAGCCACTCTAACGTTTAGAGAGTAAACCCTGTCTGAATAGTGCTTTATTCCATCAGAGTGAGAACTTCACTCTGGACGGAACCTTTTTTGTCGATGGCCCATTTTCCGATAAGTCTTCCCTCTTCAATTTCATAGGCTATAACACCCGGAACCCCTTTACCTTGGTAACCCACGGCAAATACGTCATCGATCACGATTCCGGTCCCAACAAAGGTAGCTCCTTGATTGATACTCCACTTTATTTGATAAGTGGAGCCGGTTTTTTCTATCTTCGCGGTACCTTTGTATTTACCCCCTCCGGGATTTACACCAGAAACGGTGTATTGGCCCGAAATGTCGATATCGAAATAATTAATCGCGGGAGGTTGAGTTTTTCTCGCGGGGGTATTTTTCGTCTTTT
>JBDGPJ010000214.1:0-521 GCA_042219695.1 bacterium | reverse complement strand
CCGATGTGATGGGGGAGTTTTTTGTCAGGATTTCGGACTGAACGTTGCCCTTTTTATCGACAGCCCATCGTCCCTTTAATTGCTTTCCCTGTATTTCATAAGCCACAATACCGGGGATTTGTTCATCTTCGTAACTAACAACGAATACATCGTCGATTAACAACCCGGTTCCCTGGTAAGTTCCGCTATTTTTAATATTCCACTGCAGTTGATACGTGGATCCTGACTTACTGATTTGCGCGCTCCCTCGATATTTACCTCCGTCAGGGTTGGTACCGACCACCTGATATTTGCCTTCTAAGTGAACACAATTTTCACCTTGTCCTGAAACAGGCGTCATGGAAAACCCAAGTGAAAAAATGACAAAAATAGCCACATAAGAGAATCGTTTAATCAAGTCAAACGTTTTTAACAACAAAATTAATCCCTCCACAAAAAATCTCGATAAAGAATTTGAAAATAAGTCGTTTATTGGACTTGGATCAAACAACTCACTGTTGCACTTAATAGTTGAATCCAAG
>JBDGPJ010000213.1:0-9979 GCA_042219695.1 bacterium | reverse complement strand
GTTTTTACCTTTCTGGTTCTGGGGATTCCTATATTTCCACCCGTAACAACTCATGCGGGCATCCAGGGTCTTCCGATAGAGTCAGCGGATACCAGTAATAGTATTGATTTAAGTCGAAACATCGAGAACCGAGCCTTTTCAAGTGGAGAGACAATCAAGTTACGGGTAAAATACATGGGCTTAAAGGCAGGTAATGTCAGTGTCACCGTGGACAGCCGGACACTGGACGATCGACCGGTGTACAAAATTACCGTCAGGGGAAACACGAATGGTTGGGTGGAATGGTTTTACACGCTCAAAGATCAGTTTGTAAGTTACATGGATGTTCGAGGTATGTTTTCCTGGGGATACGATTATCAACAGAAACACAATGGTGAATAAGAAACAGAAACTGTACTTTACTATCAGAATAAAGGTCGATTTGTACAGAATGAGGGTAAGGACGAAAAGAAAGGGGAAATACCTCAGTATACTCAGGACGTTGTTTCGGCAGTTTACTTTCTTCGTACACAGGAGATTCATGTAGGGCAAAGTTATAATTTCCCGGTTCACGTGGATGATGATGTGTACAGGTTAACGATCAAGGTCGACGGGGTTGAAAAGATTGCAACCTACGGTGGTTGGAGGAAGGCTTATCGTCTTGTTCCGTCACTAAGTGATCCAGAAAATCAGAAAAGTTTAAAGAAAAAATTAAAAGAAAGTGAAAGTGGAGTAAGAATCTGGATTAGTAAGGACGAACATAAGATACCGTTACAAATTTCCATTCCGGCTAAATTCGGTTCGTTGTACGGTTATATAACCCACTATAACCCGGGGGAACGTCAGTGAACTCGACGGTCGAATCTCCTCTAACGGATTTCACACGTTTGCTGGTTAGTCTGGCTATAGCGTTGTTTGTAGCGGGAATTGTGGCCGGGTGTAGTGGGCAACGCTCAAGTAATCCACACGATAACTGGGTAATATTTTCAACCGAAGAGGGGGAAAAAGAACAAGGGAAATACGTTCATAAGCAATTACGTAAGAGGGACGCACTTTACCGTTCGGATACTATGGTAAACTACGTGAATAACATTGGTCAGCGCATAGCAGCCTATTCACATCGGGACTCCCTGAATTACCATTTTAATATTATTCGGTCGTTTGAAATTAATGCTTTTGCAGCACCCGGGGGTTATATATACGTCACCCGGGGAATCTTAAAACACGTCGAATCGGAGCAAGAGTTAGCCGGCATTCTGGCTCACGAAGTCGGTCACGTGGCCGCTCGTCATCACGCCAAACGCAATCAACTGAAATACGCCGCGTTACTTTCGACAATTGCATTAGCCACCCAGACCGGTGGGCGTGGGTTATCGGGAGGAATGCTCGGGGGACGAACCGTCACCCTTGCTTACAGTCGAATTCAGGAAGAAGAGGCCGATCAACTGGGAATGGAATACGCCGCCAAGGCTGGCTATCCCCCATCGGGTCTGATTGAATTTTTACGTCAGCTCAACAGTGTCCAGGAAGAAATCCCCATTAAGGAGATGCAGTTCTTTCGAACCCATCCTTTTATTTCGGATCGTATCAACAAGGCATCCATCGATCTAAATCGATACCGTAAAATGATGTCCGACACAGTAGTTCGATCCGGTTACCGTCTACAAAGAATGAAGCATGAATATTTGTTATCAAAACGGGAACAAGAAATTCTCAACAAGGTCAATGGACTTATCGTGTCCTATCGTGCAAAAAATATCGGTCAAATTCGTTCCTACCTCGATAGGGATTTCAAGTTGGGGTCGGGCAAGGGGAAACAAGGCATGACACAATTTTTAAAAGACATGAGGAAGAGATTTCAAGGTACTGACACCGTTACGTACGATTATCGGTTGTTGAACGTGGATGCCAGTGATACCAATGCGGCCGTTCTCTACGAATTTGAAAGTAAATTGTACGATAGAAACAAATCAGCCCCCCAGGTTCTGGACGGTCGTCAGCTCTTAATATGGAAACGGGACAAGGGGGAGGAGTGGAAACTGGTTCGGCTCCGCTAAACCGGTTTATACCGTTGAGTGAACTACGACCTACGAAGGACATCGTCCGTAAAGCACTCTGTGATATGTTGCGTCCGATAATTGACGATCTTGTCGTACTTGATTTGTTTGCGGGCTCCGGACGAGTAGGAGTAGCTTTGCTTGAAGAAGGTGCTTCCAGTGTATGTGCTGTCGACAAGCGGCCTCTTCCGGAAGGCATGGAAAACGATTACTCTTCTGAAGAATACCGTTGGAGGCAAACCGAGGTTGAAAGTTTTCTTTCGGGGGCTCCTTCTCACAGCTTTGACGTTGTTTTTATGGATCCTCCATATGACAGTCATTATCCCCGTACCGTCACCGAGGAGCTTCTGGACAAAAACTTATTAACAAGCCAGGGGATCATAGCCATTGAAACGTCTTACGAAATGGATTTGCGGGATTTGACAGTGGAGGAGAATTCGTTGACTCTGATGAGAAATAGAACGTATGGTGGTAGCCGTTTATGGTTATTTCAGGTCAGCAATAGGTCGGATTGACAGCTTGACATGCGGGTGAAGATGATGAAGTCGGAGGTTCGGGAACTACACCAGCTTCTGCGGGATGAAGGTTCCAGGTTGGTCGTGGCCGAGTCCTGCACGGGCGGTATGCTGGGGGAAATAATCACCAGAATACCGGGAAGTTCCGATGTATTTTCCGGGGGTGTGATATCGTACAGTAATCACGTAAAACATTCCGTGCTTGAGGTTTCCGAAGAAACTCTCGAACATCATGGAGCAGTAAGTAAAGCGACTGCGCAAGAAATGGTAACAGGGGTATGCGAACTACTGAATGTGATTGCAGGAATTTCTATTACGGGGATTGCCGGTCCCGGGGGCGGAACGGATGACAAACCCGTTGGACTCGTGTTTATTGGTTGCAAATACGGTGATGAAATGAAAATCGTTCGAGAAGAATTTCAGGGTCAGAGGAATGATATACGCACTTATAGTGTCTATTCGTCCATACAAGAACTAGTGAAAATGATGAAATCATGAGAGCGTTTTTGGGATTTGATTGTCCCGATTCCCTACACGAACAGCTTGAAAAAGCAGTAAAGCCCTTAAAATCAATTGATGGTTTCAAACCGGTCAAACCGGTTAATTATCACATTACCGTGAAATTTCTCGGGGAGATATCCCAGGATCTCCGAAGTCGTATTGATGTGGGAATGCAGAAGGGACTGCCGACGGTGGGTCCATTACATGTTGAGTTGAATGGGGCAGGGGTCTTTCCCGATCCCGGTAACGCCTCCGTGGCCTTGGCCGGTGTCGACCATCCGCCGGGATTGATTGAATTACAAAACGAAGTCGAAGATATCACAACTAATTTGGGGATAGAACCTGAAAATCGTGAGTATCATCCTCACGTGACACTGGGAAGATTTAAATCCTCTGCAGAAGCTCGTACGGTTCGAGAGTGGATTCAATCAGCGTCCGGTCAGCTAACCGGTGAATGGACCGTTGACGAACTTGTTTTGTTTGAAAGTGAACTGGGTGCGGACGGTCCTACCCATACACGGCATGAACGCTGGCCACTTTAATTGTTTCAAATAGCAAGCGGGAGCCTACAGTAATGACGACGACTACGTATTGTTTGCTGAGTTTATACAACAAGGATTCGTACGCAGGATCGGTCGACGAACTTGCTGAGACCGGACAGTTTGAATTGATTGGCACCAGTGGAACCTCCGAATGGTGCCGTAAACAGGGAATTGAATGTAGATCCATATCAGACGTAATTGGAGTAGAACCACGCATGGAGGGGCAGGTCAAGTCACTGCACCCGGATTTGTATTCGGGAATACTGGCCGGAGAGGAAGTAACTTTGCCGGAAGACATCCCTCGAATCAAGTTACTGGTCGTGGATCTTACTCCCTTTGAAATGAACGGTGACTTTCGTCGAAAAAAAGTTGATATTGGTGGTGTCAGCTTAATTCGGGCCGGGGTGAAGAATTCGGAGCACGTAATTCCACTCACTTCGCCCTCCGATCTTAAGGAATACCTCAAAAAACAACCGTTAAATTCCAAGCAACGGAAGGAATTTGCACGGCGGGCCCTGGAACGAACACTTCGCTACGACCTTAATCTCCGGACTCGGTACCTGGAGACGCCTGGTGAATCCGAAGTGGATCGGCGTTTGGGGACCCGCTCGGTCATGAACCTTCGTTACGGAGAAAACCCCGACCAAAAAGCCAGCCTGAAAAAACCAGCGGGAGAATCAAGTGATGTCCCGTTCGAACAGCTTGGTGGTAAATCACTTTCGTACACTAATTTAATTGATGTGCAGAGTGCTTTGCGACTCAGTGATATCGGTATCGGAGACGACGATCAGGAGCAAACGACGGTGACGCTGATAAAACATACCAATCCAACGGGCTGGGGGATAGCCGGGGAACCCAAGCGGGCTTTTGAACGAGCCTGGTCCGGAGATCCAAAGAGTGCATTCGGTGGAGTGGTGGGCTGTGGATCGGAGGTAACCCCTGAGATGGCCCGGGAAATTGTTGAACGTTTTGTGGAGGTTGTGGTTGCACCGAAATTCGATGAGGAAGCGATCGACATCTTGCGCCAGAAGGAAAACCTGAGAATTTTGCAATCACGTTCCGGGTGGAACAAACCACAAGAGGAAGATATTCGTCAGCTGGGTTCGAGTGTACTCCACCAGACGGCGGGTGAGCCTTCGATTCGTGGGTGGGAAACGGTTGCTGGGACATTGACGAATGGTGAACAACAGGCTCTGCGAAGAATGTGGGGAGTTTGTCGCTGGGTCACCAGCAATGCGGCGGTTATTGGGAATGCGGAACGTGCACTGGGAGTTGGAGCCGGTCAGCAAAGCCGAGTGGACGCTGTCAAAATTTCCGCCGATAAGGTCCGGGAACACCACGAAGGGTACGAGGGTTTGAAAGTGATGGCTTCGGACGGATTTTTTCCTTTCCCGGATAACATTGACGAAGCTGCGGATGTCGGAGTGGAAGCAATTGTGGCTCCGGGGGGGTCAAAACGTGATGATGAGGTTATCGAACGATCCGAAAAGCGGGGAATTACCCTGGTTTTTTCTCCCAACCGTATTTTCCGACATTAACAATCGATATTGTACGATCTTTCCGGTATTGTTGTAGAATCATGTAGTTTGAATATGACGGAAGATTTTTTGTGACTTCCTTAGTTTTGAAGATTGATCTACAACTTAGTCATTTGCTGAAAAGATAACCGCTTTGAAGTTAGCCTGATTTATTGGAGACAGTATTTTTTCATGAAAAGATCATCCATGGAAAGCCGACAAGCCATGAAAACGGCGTGTGATCAATCACAAAATGTAAAACCATTCAATGGAATTGCTTTTTGAATCATTATGGTAGAGTCAGTTCGTGTGATATAGCACTAATATTTCGAGGGATGGTTGAGTAAAAGTGAAATCACTGTCTTTGGCATTTACATAATCATTGTTCGTTGATATCAGACGACATTTGGGTTGAGCAACGTTTGAGGACCTTATATACACGGTCAGTAAGCTGCTACTGTTTACTTGTTGGAGGCATAATTAATGTTAGATAAATACTCTACGGAAAAAATGGACGAAATTTGGTCCGAGTGTCACCGTTACGAAGTTTGGTGGGATATTGAACGTGCCGTTGTTAAAGGCTGGGTTGAGTTCGGGGACGTACCCGCCTCAGATCTCGAAACGATCGATCAACAAGTGGACTGGTCCATGGAGGACATCAAGGAGCGTGAACAAGAAGTTAAGCACGACATGTTGGCCTTCCTCGAGGTACTTGAGGACTCCCTGGGTGAGTTAAGTCGACACGTTCACAAGGGACTAACATCCTCCGACGTGAAGGACACGGAATCCTCCATTCGACTCAAAGAATCCCTATCAGTTTTACTGGAAGCCGCCGGGAGGGTAGAGGAGTGTATCGTTCGCTTGGCCCGTGAACACCGGGACACGGTGATGGTCGGACGAACCCATGGAGTCCATGCCGAACCGATTACCTTTGGATTGAAATGTTTGGTCTGGTTGGAGGAGTGGAGGCGTCAGATAAGGCGTCTTAAGAAGGCACGGGAACAGATAAACGTTGGTAAAATGAGTGGAGCCGTGGGTACGTTTTCCCGTATCGAGCCCGAGGTCGAGGCCACCGCCTGTGAAGAACTTGGATTGAGTGTTGAAAAAGCGTCCAACCAGATTATACAGCGTGATCGCCATTCCCAGGTGTTTACGACTCTAGCGAACGTAGCCGGAACGATCGAAAAAATCGCCGTTGAAATACGTAATTTACAACGGACGGAAATTCTCGAGGTCCAGGAAGGTTTTGCCGAAGGGCAGAAGGGTAGTTCCGCCATGCCCCATAAGAAGAACCCGATTACCGCGGAGCGGCTGTCAGGGCAGGCCCGGGTGATGCGAGGTTATGCTTCGGACGTACTGGAGACCCAGTCACTATGGCATGAGCGAGATTTGAGTAACTCCTCCACTGAACGTATCGTCTACCAGGATGGCATGGAATTATTGCATTACATGATTGAGGCCCTGGCTGATCTTCTCGATGAACTTGGAATCCACGAGGACCGGATGGAGGAGAACCTGGGCGAAACCAACGGGTTAATTTATAGCCAGAACGTAATGATTGCACTTACGGAATCCGGGTGGAGCCGAAATCGGGCGTACGAGCGAGTGCAAAACCACGCCATGGAGAGCTGGGAAGAGGGGAGTTCCTTCGAGCAGGCCGTTCGCAATGACGATGAAATCACGAATGAGCTTTCGGAATCCGAACTCGCGGACTGTTTTTCACCCCAGACTTTTTTAACAAATATTGATACGATCTATGAACGAGTGCTCGATGAGACGTAGATTGTACGGATATCGACGGAGGATATTTACATGAACCAGATTGATGATATTGAAACTCGGCTTCGTGAGGAAGGTTATTTTATAACCGAACCCCGACAGCACGTGATCGATTTTTTAACGAACCAGCAGAAAGCCGTGACCGTCGATGAAATTATCGATGCCCTCGAAGACCATGATATTGACCGCAGTTCCGTCTATCGCACGGTGAACTTGTTCACCGAACTTGGAATCGTCGACAAGGTACTGTTTCGCGACGGTATTAACCGCGTTGAAATTACGAGTGAGTTCGGGGGCTCCCATCACCACCACTTAATTTGTAAACATTGTGACCGGGTCATTGAGTTTGAGGAATGCGGTATTGACAACCTAGAGCGTATTGCCGATATCAAGCATGATTTTGAAGTAGATTCCCATTACATGGAATTTTACGGGGAATGCTCGGAATGTCGTGATGACGGTAATTCCTCGGGAGAATCCTCGGAAGTCCGGGAGGAATCCGTACTCCAGGATTGATGTAAGCCCATCCCTGTTTTTTCACAAAAATTGACTTATCAAATAAATTCGGCTATGGTAGAATTTATTATTGAGAACGAACCTGGGTAATTAGCCTTCACCCTTAACAGGGTGAAGTAAGCGGAAGTTACATCTCTTTTCGTGACATACCCACCTAATTGATATTTTTGTAAGGAGTTGATGGAAGTGAGTAATATTATCGAGATTGAGGATTTACACGTCGGAGTTGAAGACACCGATATTCTTAACGGAGTCGATCTTGAAGTTCCCGATGATGAAATACATGCCTTGATGGGCCCAAACGGGAGCGGGAAAAGTACGCTTGCCTACACGATCATGGGTCATCCCATTTACAAGGTTCAGCAGGGAGATATCCGGTACAAAGGCGAGAGTATTATAGAAGACGAAGCGGATGAACGGGCCCAGGATGGAATTTTCCTTGCTTTTCAATATCCGAGTGAGATTTCCGGTATTACCATTAGTAATTTTCTCAAGACGGCCCTCGACGAGCGCCGGGACGAGGGAGACGAACTCGATGTCATGGAATTCCAGCAGACGTTAAAGGAAAAAATGGAAATGCTGGACATGGATCCCTCGTTTGCCAGCCGGTATTTAAACCAGGGATTTTCCGGCGGAGAAAAGAAACGTGCCGAGATTCTTCAAATGGCCGTGCTCGAACCGGAGCTGGCCGTACTGGACGAGACCGACAGCGGACTCGACATTGATGCGCTGAAGATTGTCTCGGACGGAATAAACAAGGTTCGTGAGGAAGAGGACATGAGTGTCCTTTTAATCACCCATTACCAGCGAATTCTTGACTACGTTGAACCGGATGTCATTCACGTGATGATGGATGGACAAATTGTCACGTCCGGTGGAGCCGAGCTGGCCCATGAACTGGAAGACAAGCCGAACCGGCACCCGCATAAGAACTGTTCATTAGTCGTACCTGTAGTTTGCGAAAGATATCGAATACTGAAAACTGATTACCGAATACTGATTACTGAACACCGAATCCCGGAGGGTTCATACTATGTCACAAACGTCTGTGGAAGATATTGATAATTCAAAGTTCGAACAGTTCGTAGAACGTGAATACGAGTTTGAAACCCCGCCCGGTTTGAATGAAGACATCGTTCGGACCATAAGCGAGGAAAAAAATGAGCCCGACTGGATGCTGGAACGACGTTTGCGGGCTTATAATATTTTTGATAGCAAACCGATGCCCGAATGGGGTGCGGATCTGAGCGGATTGGATATCGACGACATCGTGTTTTACCGTCGTCTCGATCCCACCAAAAATGAAACTGATTGGGACGACGTACCGGAAGATGTTAAGGATACATTCGATCGCCTGGGCATACCGGAAGCCGAGCAAAAAGCGCTATCCGGTGCATCCGGTCAGTTCGATTCGGAACAGGTTTATGCCGATATGGAAGAAGAATGGCAGGAAAAAGGTGTCATCTTTTGTGACATGGACAAGGCCGTGCAGGAACATCCGGACATTGTCCGAGAGTATTTCATGACACAGTGTGTACCGCCCTCCGACAATAAGTTTGCTGCTTTACACGGTGCCGTCTGGGCCGGTGGAACGTTCATGTATGTTCCGGAGGGTGTTGAGATAGAGATGCCCATGCAGGCGTATTTCCGCATGAACGCCCAGGATCAGGGGCAGTTCGAACATACGCTTATCATTGCCGAGGAGGGGGCCAAGGTTCATTACATCGAAGGTTGCTCGGCTCCGTCTTTCACAACCAGTTCACTGCATGCAGGTTGTGTGGAAGTATTTGCCAAGGACAACTCCAGTGTACAGTATTCGACGGTACAGAACTGGAGTAAGAACACTTATAACCTGAACACGAAGCGAGCTATCGTGGGTTCGGACGCCGAGATGCGTTGGTTATCCGGGTCCATGGGATCCAAAGTCACGATGCTGTATCCGAGTAGTATTCTCAGGGGTCGTGGGGCTAAGACAACGAATATTGCCCTGGCCTTTGCTAACTCGGGGCAGTACCTCGATACCGGCTCGAAAGCGATTCACGTGGCTCCCGATACCAGTTCCACAATTCGAATGAAATCAATTTCGAAAGGAAGCGGACACACGGTGTACCGGGGACTCGTGAAAGTACTCGAAGGAGCGGAAAACTCCTCGGTGAACGTTTGTTGTGATGCCATGATGCTGGACGATGAATCGAGTTCGGACACGATACCGAACATGGAGATCAACGAAGACAAGGTCGAGGTGGGTCACGAAGCCACGGCCGGACGCATCAGTGAAGAAGATTTGTTTTACATGATGAGCCGGGGGATCGAGCAGGACGAAGCCCTGGCTATGATTGTGAAAGGATTTATCGATCCGGTGACCAAGGAGCTTCCCATGGAGTATTCCGTGGAGCTCAACCGCCTGATTCAGATGGAGCTCGAGGACTCCGACGAGGTCGTGGACGAAGAGGGGTACCTGGAGGAGTGGGCTGGAGACGAGTAACACCGGACATCTTGATACCTGAGGTAACGAATGAATTTCGTGACGATTTAAGTCACGCTCCATTTTTGGTTGCGGTTTTAAACCAACC
>JBDGPJ010000212.1:2737-6646 GCA_042219695.1 bacterium | reverse complement strand
AGTTTTTCGAGAGTCGGATCCCGACGACGAATTTCCTCGGGAACTTCACAACCTCGGTAGTCCCCGGGATCAGAAATTCGATGGGTCAATTCACTCAGAATCCGTGCCGTGGCACGGGCATCGTGTATAGCACGGTGGGCATTATCTAAATCCACGCCTAATTTGTCGGCCACGAATCCGAGTTTGTTGGAACGAAATCCATGAAGTTGACGGGCCATAAGCAGAGTATCGAGATATTCATTTTCGATCGATTCCTCGTAATAATACTCCACGAACTTTAAATCGAACGGAAGATTATGAGCCACGAGATAAGCATCCCCCATAAACTCGAAGAACCGATCCAGTACATCCCTATAAGAATCCGCATCTTCAACGTCCCCCGGAGTTTCCCCGGAATTGTTCCCTCCGGTTTGACAAACTCCTGAAACTCGTCCGTAATCTCTTCCCCATTCATTTTAACGGCACCAACTTCAATAATTTCGGCACCCGTTTCAGGGTTCATCCCCGTGGTTTCCAGGTCAAAAACACAATACTCAAAATTATCAAAGGGAGTCTTCATTACTCAAAACCCCACATCCAAACCAAGTAGTTGATAACGATAGGTGAAGTTTTTACTGATTTCACAGTGTATAAGTTAACGACGCAAATCGTAATCTCATTGAACCGACTCACCGCTGTACACGATTAATCCGTTCGATGTTCACTCCGGTAATGAAGTTTTGTCTGGTTTTGTTTACAAACAATTAACCGCTCATGGGATATAATACCTCCGATCATCACGCGATTTGAGTAAACGTAGAAATTTCCTATTGGCCTGAACTATTCATGACGATTTCAATCGTCATGAATAATTCATCTCTACGAGACAGCCGTCAAGCTTGAATGTACTTATAAATCAAGCTGTAATACCGTTGTATGGATTCACACAGTGTAATTGTCTACTATAAATTCTCACAGCTTGCCGGCTGGGCTAACCCAGCTGACAATGGCCGTTTTCACGGCTATTGACGGCTGTCTATCTGACGACCCATTCATGACAGTTGTACTGTCATGAATAGGTCGGTTTAGGGTTCTGGTTTGTTATTCATTACGTAACTGGATAATATGCTTGTAATTAAATACACGTACCTGAAACTCGATTTGGGGTCATAACCATGAAACCGGAAGACACCGATCCACTCGATCAAATTAACACCGATGATTCATCGTTTGATTTTTCCAGCGACCAGGCTGCACGGGAAAGTATGAAAAACTTTATCCGGGAAAACTTCGGGGAACTACTGGGGGATAAAATTGAACTGCTCGATGAACCAAACGGATTTTCCAAAATCCAGGAAGCGTTCCGTGAAGAAATCGACGAGGCCGGAAAAAACGTGGGAAAGAACGTCCGCAAGCTCATGTCCCTGCTCGGTCGAATGGGCAACGCGGAAGAGTAAGAACGTCAGGACGTAAGCTCGGAAAGTTCCCGCCGAATCTCCTCGGCATCTCCCAGGTTTAACTCGAGTATTCTACGCAGGTGAGACATACTTTCGTCATCAATTTCGGTCCATTTAATCCCCATCTCCCCTTCCGCCACGTGAACGACCTCACCCGTTAACGAAACCGTCAACTCATCGCTTAGAAGAATTTCGATATTCACCGTATTCTCGGAATCGATTTCCACATCCCGGGGCTGAGCCACGAGTAGACCCTTGAGCGAAATATCCAGTACCTTTGTTTCAAACTCCTCGCCCGTCTCCGGGAGCCGTGCATGAATTTCCTTTTCGAAAGACACTCTCTCAAAATTCCGGCGATCCTGTTCTCTTTCCGCCATGACTAATACTCCTCCTTTTAAAAATAGTCCCAGAAATTTTGCTGGACTATATTATGACCTCCAAAAAGCACAAAAGACACAGAAAATTAATTAATCAATCACCCTGGATAACACGTCGGCGATTTGATCGAGGGAAACCTCCTGTGCCGTAGCCACATTCTCCTTCACCTGCTTGGGCATTCCATACACTGTACAGGATTCCTCGTCCTGGACGATAACCGGGGAACCGGCGTCGCTCAGCGCCTTTGAACCTTCCCGACCATCCTTTCCCATCCCCGTTAGCACCACACCCACAACGTTCCCATTCCCAAACCGTGCCGCCGATTCGAACAACGGATCCACGGCGGGGCGCTGGAAACAAACTTCCTCCTCCTGGTTCGTCGTGTAATGAACGCGCCCCCCCCGTGGTTTGCCGTCCACGAGCAAATGGCGGTCCCCCTGGGCCAGCACGGCCTCGGAACGGTCCACGTAACCTTCTTCCTCGGCTTCAAACACGGGAAAGGAAGCTTCTTCATCTAAGTGGGCGGCGAACTGCTTCGTGAACGTTTCCGGCATATGCTGGGCAATCATAATCGGGGGAAGACCTTCAGGGAGTTCACGGAACACTTTTAGCATAGCCTTGGTCCCCCCCGTCGAAGCACCAAAAACAATCAGATTGACTTCGTCCGGAAGATCAATATCGGGTCCCTTCTCCGATTCGTCGGAAGTCGTACCTCGCTGAGCGCCAAGCGAAGCCCGGGCGGCCGCTTCCAGTTTCGGTATCAGGTCTTCCTTGAGACTTTTAATGGAATCTCGAGTATCACCGGCCGGTTTCCCGACAACGTCCACGGCCCCCATTTCAAGGGCCTTCATCCCTTTGCGGGAGGTGCTTTCCGTAAGACTGCTTACCATAACCACGGGCATCGGGTGATGTTCCATAATCCGCTCCAGAAACGTTAATCCGTCGAGGCGAGGCATTTCGACATCGAGCGTGAGCATGTCCGGATCGTCGTCGATAATCATTTCCCGAGCTTCAAACGGATCGGCAGCCGTACCAATGACCTCAAAATCCGGGTGTTCGGAAATAATCTGCTTCAGCGCGGAACGCGCGATCACGGAATCATCAACGATTAGTACTCTGGAAACCATAACCTTCACTCACAGTTGAAACTCATTCACCCCGGACTATCAACGTCGTAATATACATTGTCCTACCAATTACGAACAGTGTAATTGAACATTACCCCATTTTAACGTTTCTTCACTACGAAGTTGTCATCAAAGAAAAAACTTTCCCCGGATTTTTACCACGAAATTCATTGATAAACTTCGTTTACAGAATATTGTCCAATGCGTCAGTGCAGTAAATTGTTCTTCATCAATTTAACTTATAAGCAACCGAAAAAACAACCAACTGGCCCTTGATAGCCTCTTGAGGACTAATTTAACCCTCGCCTTTACTTCCGGTAAATAGCCGGGCGTTCCCTCGTAAGTTGATGGTCGATGTTATTGAGGGATTCGGAATGCCCGATAAATAATGTACCACCTTTTTTCAGGGACCGGGATAAACCGTCAATAACGTGCTGTTTCATCTCGTTGTCAAAATAGATCAGGACGTTACGAATAAGCACCAGATCGAACTTCCGACGATAAGGGTAGTTGTCCGACTTCAAGTTGAACTGGCGAAACACGACCCGATCCCTGATTTCCTCGTCGATTTTTAGGTATCCATTTTTTCGTTGCTGACAATAATTCCGCACAATATTCGGATATTGATCCGCGAGGGGTTCAAACGCGTCTTTGGAGTAAACACCTCTCATCCCCCGCCTCAGTACGTCGTCGGAAAGGTCCGTCGACAAAATACGGTACGGTCGTCCCGCCAGGGAAGTCGTGGCCCCTTTACGAAGGGAATGTTCCAATAAAAGAGCCAGTGTATAGGGCTCCTCACCGGAGGAGCAGGCCGCGGACCACGCATTGATTCGGGATTGGTCACGCCAAGCCGGAACCAGTTCATCCATTAGGTATTCCCAGTGACGCTGTTCCCGGTAAAACTTCGTTGTGTTTGTACTGATAACGTCAAGGAAGGGGGTAATCTCGTCAGGGTTGTTTCGAAGGTA
>JBDGPJ010000212.1:945-2727 GCA_042219695.1 bacterium | reverse complement strand
CTTGTCGTAAGCCCGTATACTGTTAATGCCTAATTTACGGAGCCGTTTCTGAATCTTCGCTTTCAACTGGTAAAATTTCTTGTCCGGGAAGTAAATCCCGTATTTATCGTACAACCGGTCCCGGAACTGCCGGAGGGCTTCACGTTCCTCGGGTTCCGAAACTCCCGTTCTGTCCCCGGGTTGCTGTTGTCTGTTCATTGAGGTTCTCCCGCTCGATACACGTAGTACAAACCCGATCTTACATTACAGTTTATGTCTTCAAGACCTATACAGGCTAAACGTTTTTTTGGAATATGGACGGAGCCTGTTTCTCGAGTGTATGATCGATCTCCCGGATGGTTTCCGTGTGTCCGATAAACAGATAACCGCCGGGGCTTAATAACTGTTCACAATGACGAATCACGTTTTGAATCATCTCCTGATCGAAATAAATCAGGACGTTTCTTAACAGAATTAAATCAAACTGCTTGCGAAAGGGATTCCCGTTGAACACCAGGTTGAACTGGCGGAAATAAACGTGGTTCTGTAACGATTCGCTAACTCTGTAATTACTCTGTTCGTCTTCCTCAAAGTAATGTTCGGCAAAGCTCACCCGGTACTCTCGAACCTTCTGAACCTGGTCCCGCGAATAAATACCCCTCGACCCCACGCGCAGTACCTGTTCCGACACGTCCGAACCCAAAACTTTGTAGTCGGACGGTAAGTTTATTATTCCCTGGCGGAGGGCCTCTTCCATTAAAATGGACGCCGTATAAGGCTCTTCCCCGGAGGAGCAGGCCGCCGACCATATCCGCACCTCGGATTGATCTTTCCAGGCCGGTATCAGGTGTTCCTCGAAGTACTTCCAGTGATTCGGTTCCCGGAAAAAATAGGTTTTATTCGTGGTGATCGCATCCAGGAAAAAGGGAATTTCATCCGGGTTTCCCTGGAGGTAATCCGCGTAATCCCGGAGTGATTCACAATCGACCTTCGTCATTCGCCGTTCGAGTTTCGATTTAAGCGAGTACAGTTTCTCGTCGGGAAAGTAAATCCCGTAATTTTCATGAACGTGACGGCGAATAAATTCGAGTGCGTCTTCCTCCGTACCAATAGTCATAAGAAACCCTGCTTTTCAAAAAATGTTAAAACTTACCAAAAACGTTGAACGTGTGTGGATTTCGAAGTCAATGCTCCGTACCTTATAACCCGGCACAATGAGTTAATGTTTCTCCCCATAAGGAGATTTGTTTCCATATCTCAGGAGATGACTGTACAAACCATCTAAGAAGCTTGTCTTAGTACAAAATTGCACGTTCCCGTTACGTTCATTCAGCCATAATGACCAATATAAAAACTAATAAAGAATTATTTTTATTCATCCGGCAAAAAAAATAAAGGCTGGCCTTTTTAAAGCTGTTCCATACAACGGTTACAGTAACACGTTACAGCAATCATCCGTACCAAAATTAGATCAAACAAAATTCGGGTATTGCCCGGATCAACCTGGTTCGCCTGATTAATTCATAAACATCATGAATGAATCCCCGAAAAGATATCCCGTTCACGAAATGCCTGGATAACCTAACCGGTTATATGGGCAATGTCCCGCATAACCCGGATTTACCTACGAGTTTTCCAAATACGTATTTCGATCACCTCAAACCCTAAAACGGTTATCCCATGTATAGTATAGGTTAAAAATCAGGGTTGTCCTGTTCGAGCGGAATTACTTCCTCCGCGTCACCCGATCCGTCCTCACCCATTGCGGTGGACTGTTCCCGGGTTTCGGAGGTGGACGGTGTT
>JBDGPJ010000212.1:0-935 GCA_042219695.1 bacterium | reverse complement strand
GTTTGCCCCCCCTGTCGAGTAGATGAGGGGCGCTGAGTACTCCGTTGATTACTTGATTGTCCGTCTATCTCAAATTGACTGGCCACCTGGTCCAGCCGGTTTACGGTCTGCTTGAGACTCTCCGCCTGGGAGGCAAGTTCATCGCTCGAGGAGGCCGTCTCGTCGGCGTTGGCCGTGTTTTGTTCGGTGACCGATTCCAGTTCGGTAATTGCACGGTTGATTTCCTCAATCCCGCTGGACTGCTCCTCGGCCGCGGCCGCCACGTCCTGAATTCGTTCTTTCACTTCGGTTATTTTGTCGTTGATTTCAACCAGGACTTCACGTGATTTTTCGGCTTTGCGGGTGCCCTCCTCGGTTCTCTGGGTACTCTGTTCAATGACGTCACTAATTTCCTCGGCGGCGTCCGCCGAACGCTGGGCGAGCTGTCGAACTTCGTCGGCGACCACGGCAAATCCCTCACCGTGTTCACCGGCGTTAGCCGCCTCCACGGCAGCATTCAACGCCAATAGATTGGTCTGGAAGGCAATGTCATCGATCATCTCAATCGCTTCCGAAATTTGCTCGCTATCCTGGTTGATCTGCTCCATGGTTTCGGCCATGGCCTCAATTTGGTCCTGTCCTTTCTGAGCCGTTTCCGCCGCTTCCGTGCTGAGCTGATCACACTGGTTGGCGTTTTGAGTACTTTCTTCCACCATCGAAGCCATCTCCTCCACGGAGGAAGACGTCTCCTGTAGCGAGGACGCGGACTGTTCGGCCCCGGAGGAAAGCTCCTGACTTGCTTTATTGAGCTGATTCGCAGCCGTGTCGACTTCCACGGACACGTTACGGGCCGTACCCACGGCGTCAAGCACTTCGGTCACGAATTCCCGGAGGTTGTTCACCATTTCCTGGAATGCCTCACCGAGGTCACCTTCAATCTTTACTTCAAGGGCGTC
>JBDGPJ010000211.1:282-3251 GCA_042219695.1 bacterium | reverse complement strand
ACCATCAAAATAAATGGTTTCGTCAATGTTGAACCTCCTATCGATGTGTAAGTTTCTCAATTGATTTCCATAACAACATGAGGAAAATCCCGGCTGCAAATCCTCCGATATGAGCAAACCAGGCCACTCCCCCCTGGGCCGACTGATCGGAGTACATGCTAATGGTCCCGCTCAGGAACTGTAACAAAAACCAGTAACCAAGAAAGAACCAGGCCGGCAGGTAGATGAAGCGAACGAGGTAAATTATGATGACGATCGTCAAAATCCTCGTCGACGGATACAACAAGAGGTAGGCTCCCATTACACCGGAAATGGCTCCACTTGCCCCGACCATGGGAATTTCGGAATAAGGGGCCGCCCAATATTGACCGGCCACGGCGGCAATCCCGCATAACAGGTAAAATACAAGAAAATTTACCGGACCCAGTTCGTCCTCGATATTATCCCCAAACACCCATAAAAACAGCATGTTACCCGCCAGGTGTATCGGCCCACCGTGCAAAAACATCGATGTAAATGCCGTTGTGATCTCACCCGAACCGGGTGACTGAGTAAAATCCACCGGAACAAATCCCCAAACGTGGATAAATTGCTTGAGTACTTCCCGGGGCAGTCCGAGCTGGTAACCAAACACAAGGAGGTTAATCGCAATAAATACATACGTTATTAGGGGAACTTGTTCCGTGGGATTTAAATCTCTGACGGGAAACATGTATTGATCGGCGCCCCTGTTAGCGTATTTTCCAGCAAAAGTGATATCTCATTAGTGTAATTCAGAGAACCGAGCGAAAAAACCAATCGGGACCTGTTCGTTACTCTCACGGATACATACGCTTATACATACTTTGATCATGGAGTTTTCGTACAATCGATACGTCTAATGAGGGAAACCTCTCCACGGCCTACTTCCCGTGATATCAGCTTCAATTGAAATCCTTGATTCCCACCACGTTCAAACCTGAAATAGCTTTTCACCGTTTCATTCACGAGGATCGTTACCCTCCATTTTTAACAATATACCGAATTCATCAACGCCCAAACTTTCACGGAGAAGTCCTTGAGTGGGAAACAAAGGCTACTGCTGTGAAGTCGATTTAAAAAAGTTCAAAAAAATCCTTTCACCTACGCAGGAAAACGATACATAATGTTGGGAGCATTGAATCCGTAACCCGAAACTCTGAACTGCTAACCAGAAACTCGAAGCCCGTGGTGATAATACAATGTACTGGACTTACGAAGAGGACGAATCGATTGGAACACTTACTATCGAGGACCCCGACAAACCGGTAAACACGCTCGGTGTTGAAACGATGGAAGAACTCGAGGAACAGGTGAATTCCCTCGAATCCAAGCATCTCGACGCGCTCCTGATCAAAAGTGGAAAAGACCGTAACTTTATTGCGGGCGCTGACATCGAGGAACTTCAAAAGATCGAGGATGAAAACGAAGCTTACGATCTGGCGCGGAAGGGACAAACAATCTTCCAGGGAATCGCCGACCTCCCTTTCCCCGTAATCGCACTTGTCCACGGTGCCTGTCTTGGGGGCGGATTCGAACTGGTCCTCGCCTGTGATTACCGTATCGTCAGTGATTCGGGGAAAACCGAACTGGGCTGTCCGGAAACCAAGCTCGGTATTATTCCCGGCTGGGGCGGCACACAGCGTTTACCCAGGCTAACGGGGTTGGTCCGTAACATGGGAGATTTGATGGCTGGGAAATCAGTACTTGGAAAGCTGATAAAAGGGGAATCATTTTCCCCAAAAGAAGCCGATCGCTGGAACGTGGCCGACAAGGTGCTTAAAAAGGAATTACTCGAAAAAGAAGCACGGGAATGGGTCCGGGAAGGGAATTTCCCGAGTCAACCAAATCCGAGCTGGCAAAACGCGTGGCCGGTGAAGAAGATCATCTGTGACAAAGCTCACCAGATGACCATGGCGAAAACCAAGGGAAACTATCCCGCTCAACCCGCGGTTATACGGGCCGTGCGTGAAGGACTCGGCCAGTCACTCGAACAGGGTCTGGAAACGGAAGCCGAGGAGTTTGGTTCCCTGGCAACGACCATAGAATGTGAAAACCTCATCCGTGTCTTCTTCCTCAAGCAGAACCAGGAGAAGTATTCGGTCGATAAAGAAGATCAAGTTGACGAAATCGACTCGGTTGGAGTCATCGGTGCCGGAACCATGGGGAGCGGAATCGCTCACTGGGCCAGCTCCCGGGACCTGGAAGTTCCCATGGTCGATATCGACGAAGACGCTGTTACGGCGGGTATGAACAATATCGAAAGTCTCTACGACAAGGGAGTCCGTGCCGGGGCCGTCTCCCGCAAGGAAAAACGACGCGGTATGAGACGCATCCATCCGACAATCTCATATGAACCTCTACAGGGATGTGACGTCGTTATCGAGGCCGTGTTGGAAAAAATGGAGGTAAAGGAAAAGGTCTTCGATCAACTTTCCAACTACATCGACGAGGACACGTTAGTCGCCTCCAACACTTCGGCTCTCAGCGTAACGGAAATGGGTCAGCATCTTCCGAACCCGGAAAATATGGTGGGGCTCCATTTCTTTAACCCGGTTTTCAAAATGCCCTTGATTGAAATCGTCCAGTCCGACGACACATCCGACAAAGCACTCGCCCGTGCCGTGAAATGTGTGAAAAGCCTCGGTAAAGCTCCGGTGGTTGTAAAAGACAGGCCGGGATTTCTGGTTAACCGTATCCTGGTTCCTTACCTCAATGAAGCGGGCCACTTGATCGACGAAGGCTATAAAATCGAGGACATCGACGACGCCCTCGAACAGTTTGGAATGCCCATGGGGCCGGTCCGACTCATCGACGAGGTCGGGATCGACGTCGGCTACCACGTGGCCGATTACCTCTCGAACGCACTCGATCATACTTATCCCCTAGCCGACTCCTTCAAGGAGATATACGACGAAGGACTCACCGGGAAAAAAGGTGGGCAAGGTTTT
>JBDGPJ010000211.1:0-272 GCA_042219695.1 bacterium | reverse complement strand
GTGGGATACAACACGGACGAGGGAGAATCTCCCAACGACAAATACCAGCCCGACGATCCGATCAAAGACCCCGATCCCCACGAAATCACCCGGCGCATGATCGATCTCATGATCAGTGAAGCCGTACGCTGTCTGGACGAGGAAATCGTAGCCACTGCCGACGAACTCGACATCGCCATGATCCTCGGGACCGGATTTGCCCCCTTCCGTGGCGGGCTGATGAAACACGCCGACGATTACGGTCTTCAGAATATCGTTGATGAACTCACCAA
>JBDGPJ010000210.1:0-5358 GCA_042219695.1 bacterium | reverse complement strand
CGGCCACACGAAGGAAGAATGGCTCAAGCCCGACATGACCGACCTTTTCCCGGGGATGGTTGAAGAGTGACACGAGCGTGTCATGATCGCTCCGTTCCAGTTTTTGGCCGACCACCTTGAAATCCTTTACGACATCGACATCGCCGCAAAACAACAGGCCGAGGAAGTCGGACTATCCTTCCACCGAATGAAATCCCTGAACACTTTTCAACCGTTTATCGAGTCCATGGGCGAAGTGGTACTCGACAAGCTTCGTGAAACGGACGCCGTTCTCCAGCATGCCTGAATCAGCACCGTCCGAAACGGAGACCACGGACGTATCATCGTCACCGTTAATCAGGGCTCTACGGGGAAAATCCGTCGAACAAATGCCGGTATGGTTCATGCGTCAGGCCGGGAGCCATTTTGACGAACACCGTGAACTTTACGAGGAACACGGTGTTCGTGGAATTACCCAGGACCCGAAGAAAAACTGTTTTGTTTCAACCCTACCGGTTAAGAAACTGAACGTGGACGGTGCCGTAATGTACGCCGATATCATTCTGCCTCTCGAAGACATGGGAATTGAGTTTCACTACGGTGAGGGTGAAACCGGTCCAATTATCCACAATCCAATCTCAACCCCGGATGACGTGCGATCGCTGAAATTACTTGATCCCCAGCGGGGGGTCCCCTACATACTGGAAGCCATATCGCGAGTTAGGGAAGAGTTATCGTCCGATATCCCAATTATTGGGTTTTCCGGTGGGCTGTTTACTCTTGCCGGTTACATGATTGAGGGGGAAGCCTCCCGTAAATTTCCCAGGACAAAACAGTTCATGCACGACCATCCTGACGCATTTCGGAATCTCATGGAAAAGTTGTCGGAAAGCATACAGCGTTACTTCAAAGCACAGATCGAAGCCGGGGCCGGTGTAATACAGCTATTTGATTCCTGGCTGGGTGCCCTCTCCCCCGAAACATTCCGACGGTTTCTCCTCGAACCCACCCGGGAAATTTACGATACCCTGGAAGGGGAAAAACCCCCTACCATCTTTTTTGCCACCGGAGTCACGGGAATGCTGGAGGATATCGAAACCATCCCCTACGACGCACTCGGACTGGACTGGCGAATATCACTGGAGGAAGCCGGGAATATACTCGAACAAAATCGACCTATACAGGGAAATCTCGAACCGGAGCTTCTGTTCGCCCCGGAGAGAAAACTGGAAGATCGCATGAAGGAAATCGTCAAGCAAGGTCGCCGGTTCCCGGGTCACGTATTCAACCTCGGTCACCGTATACCATTGGGCGTGGACGCTGACCGACTAAAGAAGGTTGTCGACCTGGTTCATTCCGCCTAATAGCCCACTAACATTCGAATCGTCCGTTATTCCTCCTCGATCCTATTCAACACATACTCCTCCCAGTACTCCGGGAGTACTTTCTCGAACGTTCGTAACTTGTGGTCGCGGATTTTAGCTTCCGTATCGTAGGAGTCCGCAATTTCCTTCTCGGTCGATCCCCGTTCCTCAAGGTATTGTTTGAGTCCGTCAATCACTTCCAGAAGCTGGCTGACTCCCCAATTATCCCACAGACCCCGGCCCAAAATCCGGCCAAGCAAAACGTGGTAATGTGCCCGTAATTTATTTACGTCCGGTTCGTGTTCCCCATCCAAACCCTGGTAACTGGCACGGGTAATTTGCTTGATGTGACGGTGAAAAGGCCATTCATCAAGCTGTTTTTTACTAATCATCCGGGCCGACATCATCCCGTCGAAGAGGGTGAACTCACCGTGGCATTCTTTCCCAAGCCAATCCCCCACCCGATCCATTAAATCCGTCTTCCAAATCCCCAGTTGCTTGATTTCATCCGGCCCCTCTAGTCGAAAAAACGGTACGTTACGAACCACTTCGTCCTTCTGCATCCGTTCGTACCACCGACCGGGTGTAAGACCGCTCGATATTTTAAAGAGTTCCTCAACGATACGTTCACGGCTCACATTTTCGAGTTTGTCGGCGTGCTTTCGGCAATAATTCGTTAGCTCGTCGACCATTCGAAAATCATACCCCTGTGATATTCGATACGCCCTGATAATCCTCAGGGGATCCTCCGTGATTCGCTCTTCCTCAGTTGCTCGAAGCTCCTGGTTTTCAATGTCCTCACGCCCTCCGGTCGGATCGATCCAGTTTTCCGAATCCAGGTCTAGGGCAATACTGTTTGCCGTGAAATCCCGTCGGTGGAGGTCATCCACCACTCCGTCCCGAGAAATTTCGGTGATATCGATCGGCAAATCCCCTCCCACCAACCGGTAGATCGACCGTTCCTCGTCCAGGGTAATAATGCGACCGTTAAAGGTATCCTCCATCTCTTGCTGTATGTCCTCGTCAAAATTTGTCGTGAGCAGATCGTAATCGTCGGGACGCACTCCCAAAAGTAAATCTCTCAGTGCACCCCCCACAAAAAACACAGCTACGTCTTCGCTGAAAACGGACGAAAGTGTTTCGATTCGTCGTCGTTCCTCCAGGGCGAGGTTATGGGCCATGTGAAGGGGTTTTGGTAACCGCTGACGACCGTCACATAATTCCGACAAAACCTCGGGAATATACCGGCGATCGATCTTGTGCCCCGGTGACAGAAAAATTGGTTTGGCTCCTTCCATCGAACGATAACAGTATCCAAGGGGCTCCCCTTCCCAGATATCCGTAAATTCACCACGTTCGGTGGGAGGCTCATCAAACTCTCCCACGAGGTTGGTCTTGGCACAACCTATAGACGGTATTTCAAGGTGTAAACCAAGGTGTGAAGCCAAGCCAAAACGGCGCGGATGGGCGTATCCATGTCCATCGACCAGCAGGAAGTCCGGCTCCTGGTCCAGTTTCATAACGGCCTTCAACATCAGAGGAGCTTCGCGGAACGCCAGAAGACCCGAAATATAAGGGAAGGTCAGGTCATCGATTAACACGACCTCATCTTCGACTTCTTTATTTTCAATGTCGTATAACAATGCGGAGGCAATTCCGATTCGACTGTCCGGGTACACCGAGATATCAAGTGCGGCAATCAAACGCACCTCCGGTTCGCCTTCGTGGATACAATCCTCGGCAAGACTTTCCTGAAGCATACGAGCTTCATCAGGATTTAAATTCCAGGGATGCATTAATTCCACCTAATTCAATGAAATTTCATTTGATCGTTGTATTCAAAGAATATCGACTTCATATTGAATGACCAGACAGTATTTCTTTCGGTTGTCGGAATCCTTGACAGCGATTTTAATTTTTGTTGCAACCCGCTCACATACTCTTCGACCTTTCCTCTGAACATTTCTAACTTACAATCTTTTCTCTGTATCAATTCGGCTTTTCTTAAGGAACTATTGTTACGCTTAACTACGATCACATTTGTAAATTCCCATCCCGGATCACGCATGGGATTCAAAAATCCGTGCATCATTTGGGCTAAGTGCAATATATATCGAATTAACCGCTTTTATAAATGAGCCATTCGTACGACGCGTTTAATTCTCGTCTTGTTTTCGTCATTTATTTCCGGTTATTACGTCCACTAAACACTTTTTTGATCACCATCTATTAACGTCTACTTCGTTCAAAATTGACGTATTTTTGCCAAAGGAGCTAACACTTATGAGTGTTACTGAAGATGAGTTTAAATCGTTCATGGGACGGTTTGCGACGGGAGTTACCGTCGTTACGACCGAGAAAAATGGAGAAACCCGGGGAATGACAATAAGTGACTTTGCATCGGTTTCACTGTCTCCACCACTCGTCGTCATAAGCGTAGAAACCGAAGCCCGAACCCATGAATTTCTCAAACGAGGCGTTGGATTTACCGTTAACGTGCTCAACGATGAACAACTGTCCACCTGTATGCAGTTTGCCAAACCCGGACTTTCCAACGAAAAGCGGTTTGCAGGAGTGAATTTCAGTAAAACACAGTATGGAGGACCCTCGATTGATGATTCCCTGGCCTGGTTTGAATGTGAACAAACCACCTCTCACCCGGAAGGTGATCATACGCTTTTTATCGGGGAGGTTCAAAACGGTCAAATCAACGAGGGACAGCCCCTACTCTACTACGAAGGGATGTTTGGCGAGTTCGAACCATTCGATTCGCAGTAATTTGGTAATAGTTTTACCAAATTTAACCGTCAGTCGTCTTGAGTGTTTTGTGGTTTTCCGAACGTAAAAGTACCATTCCTTATCACTGTCTTACTACTATCCAAGACACGAAATAGGGCTTAGCCGGGGATCCTTTTTTGACAGTAAAGAAAATTGCCTGGATATCCTGGTTTGTGGTCATCCGGATAAAATAGTCCAGAAATTCCATAAACTTTCATAACTAGCCCGGCGCACGACCACAAGTCCCTTGAAATTCAAATTTTCACGAATCCTCCGTTGTATCGGGACTTTGGTCGATGTCCTGATCCCCGTCCAAAATTCTGTTAAACATATCAACCGGTATCGGAAACATGATCGTGTTTGACCCTTCCGAGGAAACTTCCGTTAGCGTCTGAAGATACCGAAGCTGGATCCCCGTCTCGGTCTTGCCAATCACCTGAGCAGCCATGTCAAGCTTTTCCGCCGCCTGATGTTCACCTTCCGCGGCAATTACCTTGGCCCTTCGTTCACGTTCGGCCTCGGCCTGGCGCGCCATCGCTCTCTGCATGGATTCCGGTAGTTCCACGTTTTTCACTTCAACGGCCGTAACCGTAATCCCCCAGGGATCAGTTTCCTCATCAATAATATTCTGGAGTTCCTGGTTAATTTTTTCACGTTCCGCCAGAAGCTCGTCCAGTTCTGCCTGACCGAGTACACTGCGAAGGGTGGTCTGGGCAATCTGGCTGGTCGCCATCACGTAGTCGTTGACCTGAACAATAGCGTCCTCCGGATGATCCACCCGAAAATACACGACGGCGTTCACTTCCACGGGTACGTTATCCTTGGTCATTATTTCCTGTGCCGGTACGTCCAGTGTTAAAATTCGCAGACTGACTTTTTCGTACGATTCGATAAAGGGAATAACGTAGGTAAATCCCGGTCCTCTTATCCCTACGTACCTCCCCAGAAAAAACACGACCAATCGCTCGTATTCACGGGGGAAACGAAAACCCGTTACACCAATCAGTGCAATTAAAATAACGGCTCCAACGATAAATTTGGCAATCATTACAACCAATCTCCCGAGTTACTAAGTTTTTGAACTACACGAACTCTCCGTTCCGGGCCGAATCCCGGGGGCGACTTCAACCTCATACGTTACCACGATTCAAGCAAACCCTCCATCCATCATTTCATCTTATTATCTGTGCATATAATAAGATGAAAAGTTCGTAATATGTCTTAATCAAGTATTTGT
>JBDGPJ010000021.1:1402-4833 GCA_042219695.1 bacterium | reverse complement strand
AGGAGCGTCCACGACGCCGGGAGGGCGTCGTAGCGACTGCCCTCGGAGAGCTCCATGGATGGAGTTCGAGAATGATGACATCGATTCACGGTCGCCTCACCAAAAAAATGCAAAAGTAAAGATTAGTATGGAGTGGGTGCATTCCAATATTTTGAGTAATGATTTCAAACAGAAATTGACCGGCGATCGATGGAGTAACCGATCGTTTGTTCGATTGCGTCCAGCGAACTACGGTCGGAAGGAGTAACCAGAGTAAAAGCATCCCCTTCTACGCCGGAACGTCCGGTTCGACCGAGACGATGGGTATAAACATCCGGGTCTTCCGGTATGTCGTAGTTGATGACATGGGAAATGTGATCAACATCAAGCCCACGAGCAGCTACGTTTGTTGCAACAAGAATATTAAAACTCTGCTTTCGAAATCCCGACATGGTTGCTTCACGACCGACGGGGGACATACTGCCTTCAAGCGGTGAAGCTTCGTAGCCTTTTTGACGCAGATAGTTAGCAATATCACGGACGGTATTACGTGTGCGGCAGAACACCAGTACCGATTCCGTCTCGTGTTCTTGAAGTAGGCTTAACAGGGCCTGTTTTTTCTTGCCGGATTCCACTTCACAGACGTAATGGGAGATTGTTTTGGTGGGAGCTGCCCGTCCTACGGAAACATTGACCGGTTTATCAAGCATATCTTCGGCCAATTCCTGGATGGGTTTAGGTATCGTTGCCGAGAAAAACAGATTCTGCCTGCGTTTTGGCAACCGGGCAATAATTTTTTTGATGTCCGGTAAAAAACCCATGTCGCACATCCGGTCGGCTTCATCGAGCACAAAAACTTCTATATCACGGAGTTTCACCGTGCCACGTCCGATATGGTCGAGAAGTCTCCCCGGGCAGGCCACCAGTACGTCAACCTGCTCCTTGAGTTGATCGATTTCTTCATAAATGTCGGTGCCACCGTAAGCACTTTCTATGACCAGGTCCAACTCCGATGCAAGTGTTCGAGCTTCCTGTTTGATCTGGTCGGCAAGTTCATGGGTGGGCGCGAGTACCAGAGCCCGTGGTTCACCGGTTGATTCCTCCTGGTGAAGTCGATCGAGAACAGGTAGTAAAAACGCGGCCGTCTTACCGGTACCCGTGGGAGCGGTACCAATTAAGTCACGCCCGTCCTGAACCGGTGGGATTGTTTTCGATTGAATCGGCCTGGCATCGGAAAATCCCGCGTTGTTTAAGCCTTCCACAACGGGATCGGAAAATCCCATTCCCTCAAATTGTACCTCATCATCTTCTTCGGATTGCTGGTTTTGCAGTTCGGGCCCATCACCGTTGGTGGGCTGTACGTTTACCGCGGCGAGGCCTTTCTTTGTTTCTTCGGTGTCGAAAGACACGGATTGTCCTTCATCCAGGTTTTTAAAACCATCCATGTCAATTTCGGAGTAATGTACAAACAGGTCCTCACCCTCGGATTGCTCAATAAATCCGAAACCCTTTTCTTCATCAAACCATTTAACTTTTCCAGTTGTCATTTTTATATCACCTCTTTAAAAATGATCTCCTATTCATGGGGGAAATGGAACCCACTTACCAACGAAGGTAAAAAAGGGAAAGCAAATGAGGGGATTTCCATATGGAAGAATTTTTTGTATCCGATACGCCTCGTTTCGTAAGATTTCGCCTGAATGAATCATGTCGACTTCAATCGTCATGAATCATTCAGCACTATGAGACAGCCGACAAGCTTGAATTGGTTCATAAATCATTTGTAATACAATTAAATGGATTTACAGAGTGTGATTGACATAATCTTTTCTCACAGCTTGCCGGCCGGGTTCACCCGGCTGGCCGAACAGTCAATCAATAATTATGAGGTATCAATCAGCATATTGGATTCCTTCAACCACGTAATCGACTGCTCGAACGGTCTACTCAGTGACAATTTTACTGACATAAATAGACCAGGTTATAAAAATTAGTTTTTCAAAACGGCTCATCGTGTGATGTCACGGTTTATAGTAGAATTGTAGGAAATTTCACGTTGAAATTTTGTCTGAGAAGTATTAGATACTTTAGAAGTTTCAGAGTTAGTTGGAATCGTCAAACGTAGAATAATAGGAGGAATTCTCCATTTTTAACTGGAAATCATTCTTGTTAAGGAACCGTATTATTGTTCTTGTGGTTTTGGTGGGGGTTCCGGGTGTTCCGGGGATGGGATTAACCCAGGATACGTTTAAGGAATGGTCCAAACAGCGTCGAGAGGAGATGAAACAGTTCCACGAGCAACGTGACCGCGAGTTTCATCAGTTTCTAAAACAGCGCTGGGAAGAAATGAAAGTATTTAAGGGAATGCGTGAAGACACCGTACCTAAACCAGATGAGTTTCCACTTGCTAAAGAAAATGAAAAAGTGCCAACCAAAAAAATTGCCGAAGTGGAGCAACCGGATACTTATAACGCGTTTCGGAATAAGGAAACTGGGGTAGAAAAGGACTCCCGGGATCGCCCTACTAATAAATTTGATAACAGCGCAGTTCCGCCCAATAAAACGGGGAACGTTCAATTTTTGGGACAGAAATTTTCGATTAAAAAGCCCAAAGGTTACGACAATATAACGGTTGACCAGGTAACGAGCTCCGAGGTGGCACAATTCTGGAAAAATTTTGCAGGGCTTGAACTTGATTTCTTGATAACTTCGCTGGAAGAGCGACGCAACCAGCTTAATGTAAAAGGTTGGGGCTACGTAATGATGGTTCACGAAGTCGCCCGAGCCTTTAGTCCCGATAATCCCAGAAAACGAATACTGACCACCTGGTCATTGTTGCTGAAATCCGGCGCCGACGTTCGGATGGGCCACGACCGGGAATCGTATTACCTGCTGTACCATTCCCCTGTGAAATTAATGGGAACTCCTTATTTTCAATTTAACGGGGATCGTTATTACGTGTTTCAGCGGGAAGGTCATAGTCAATCCATTCGTCAGTTATATACGTATCAGGACCAGTACAGCGGTCCGAGGAAACCGATACAGCCCGGATTGGCCAGTGAACCGAGGGTACGATCGAATTACCGGACTCGTGAGTTAACATTTCAGTACAATGGCCAGCAATATACAGTGAAAGCTCAGGTAGATCAGACCATGGTGAATTACTTCAATTCCTTACCACAGATGAAGTTACAAGAGTACATTAAAGATCTACCCGGCGCCGGTGTCAAAGCCAGCTTTATTCGTCAGCTCAGAACGATGACGTCGGACATGAAAAAACGGGAAAAACTTCGTTTCTTACTTCGATTTGCCCAATCGGCGTTTGAGTACAAGACCGACCAGGATCAGTTTGGAAACGAAAAATACATGGTTCCCGCCCAGACCATTTTTTACCCTTACTCCGATTGTGAGGACCGGTCAATGTTGTTTATGTGGATCGTTAAAAAAGTAAT
>JBDGPJ010000021.1:0-1392 GCA_042219695.1 bacterium | reverse complement strand
ACGTCGTTGGCCTGGATTACCCCGGACACGTGGCCACGGCCGTTCAGTACCAAAGTAAGCCTTCGGGATTTTACATCACTCTGAAAAATGATCCGTACATCATGGCCGATCCCACCTACGTAAATTCGAATCCGGGAAATGTAATGCCCAAGTATCGTAACAAGAGTCCCTCCATCCTGTTTCCCTGAGTTATCGTTTTAATTTAAATTTCGGTTTACATCAACTCAGGATGATTGAGACCCCGAAAACATGAATTGAGCTGTTTGTCGCTTCTTTATTAGTTACCATGTAACTTTGAAGGTATGCTGAATGGGGTGTTGGGAGAAGTAGGGGGGTTATGGGGGATGTCATTTCTTAGTTGTTTTATTTGTTAATCACTTCCAACCGATCAATTGATTTAGAAAATACAGGAGTGAATTATCAATGGAACCACTACACGTACCATTTTTTCACCTGGAACAAATGGGTGAAAAACACTACGCAGTATTTTTACCGGGATACCGGGCGGATGAAGTACAAAGCCAGCATATTGAATTCGATTCGGAGGAATCCATTTTACAGATTTATTGTGAATACGACGTTAACGATCGGGCTAAGACCGAAGTTTATCCGGTTGCTATCAGCGATTTAAACCGAGAAGAATTTGAAGACATGGAGAAACTACTTGTGTTCAGTCCAGATGAGTACAAACCCGAGCAGTTGACGAAGGATCCCGAAAAGCAGGACCGCCTCAGGGAGTTCTTTACTAAACTGGAAGACATGACCGGCAAACAGCCAATGGAATCCCCGTCGGATAACCCGGAGCCCTGATTGAAAGATTGCTTCGGGAAGAGACCCAATCGACACCTTCCGTCGATCATCCCTCCCTTCGCTCAGTTGAGGGACGTTTGATCTGGTTTGAGTCCAACGGATCCGTCCCGAATCATCCCGAGTGGCCGCTGATTGTTTACGAGGACTGTTGGACGGGGGACACGGGCGAAATCGAAAACGTTTATCGTAGCAATAATTGGGGTGGGACCTGGCGTAATGGGATCTATTCTTACCACCATTACCATTCGAATGCACACGAAGTTCTTGGGGTGGTTAATGGTTCAGCCGTAGTACTTTTCGGAGGACCTGCTCCCGGTGGAGTTGCCCTGGAATTGTCGGCCGGTGACGTGGCCGTCCTTCCCGCCGGAACCGGTCACAAGAGGGAATCGTCGGGGGGGCGTTTACTTGTTGTGGGAGGATACCCTAAGAGCTGTCCCGGTTGGAACCTGAAGAAAGCCCGTTCGGATCCACCGTCGCAAATCATGAGTGATATACGGGACACGTCGAGTCCGAGCGGTGATCCCATCTACGGGGACGCAGGCCCGCTTGTGGACACCTGGCAATGATACCTATTTGACGAGT
>JBDGPJ010000209.1:9419-9712 GCA_042219695.1 bacterium | reverse complement strand
ACGTGCTCGCACAAAGCCAAAAAGCAAAAGCACGAACAATAAAAGTGGAAAAGCTAATAAAAATCCAACAACGATAATTTTGGCCTGCTCAAAAGGAGTTGACCAACCGTGCCCCATCAAAAAGCGCCGAAAGTTCCCGCCAAGCATCTTATTAAACAGATCTCCAACTGTTCCAGGTTGAGGCCATTGAAATGGGAAACCCGAACCATTCACAAGCAGAGTTGAGTAGAGCAAACCCGGTGAGATCAGAGCCACAATTTTTCGGGGATCGTAGATGGGGAAACCATCCTGAT
>JBDGPJ010000209.1:6460-9362 GCA_042219695.1 bacterium | reverse complement strand
CTTAGACCCGTCCATAACCAAAGTGGGATCGCCCAATTGGAATTACGTAATGTTAGAGCCCAGAAAAAAAGACTCCCCGAAACCATTAAAAACAGCAATGAATAAACATCGGCCCGAGTTGAGAACTTCCATATTGGGTAGCTGAATCCGAGCGCTCCCAGGCTTAGAATCGTGGTAGTTCTGGAAATCCCTCTCAACCGAAATGCAAAGAACAACAGGACGAGTCCAATAACTGTGAATACTGCGGACACTGTATGGGAGGCAGTTACGTGACTAAGTAAGGAAAGCTTCGACAACACTCCCCCCATTAGTAAATAGAGTGGATAACCCGGGGAATGGACCGGTTGAAAATGACCGAGAACAAGAGGGGCAAAAGTACGTCCATCAATTTTACGTCGTTAAAGGGCAATATTCAGTTATACCCTTTACCCTGTACTACTACAAACACCGTTTTCAACATGATCCAGAAATCAAGAAACATCGAATATTCCGTCAGGTAGTATTGATCGATCTTCAGTTTCTCCTCGAGTTCGAGTTGCTCCCGTCCACTCACCTGACTCAGTCCGGTTAAGCCCGGTTTTAGCCACAGTACCCGTCGTTCTTCCCTGTCGTAATCCTTGGTAATGGATGGGATCTCAGGGCGAGGTCCCACTAAACTCATCTCCCCTTTAAGTATGTTCAGTAGCTGAGGTAATTCATCGAGACTCCATCGGCGCAGAAACCGTCCCAGTGCTGTAATACGAGGGTCGTCGGGGCCTGTCGTAAGATCCGGCCCCGTCTTCTCCGCTCCCGTTTCCATGGTTCGGAACTTGTACATTTCGAACGTTTCCTCCAGTTGTCCCACCCTCGTTTGCGAGTAAAACACGGGTAATCCATCGATCACGGCAATCAAAAGGGCAATGCAGATCAGCACGGGAAGAAATACCAGGGTAAGCAATCCACCGACAACAAAATCAAAAACGGATTTTAAAGCAAGCTGTTGATACATTTTGTGGTGTAGTTCCGACCGGAGCACCATGTGGTCTTTCCAGGATTCGAGCGAAGATTCGGAGAGAAATATTTGTTCGGAATTGGGATAACACCGTACGGGAATATTAGCCCGTGAGCCAAATTCAAACAGTTCACGTATTTTTTCCAGTGTAACCTCAGCACCATTTACGAGTATAAAATCCGGTTCCAAATGAACGAATTTATCCATGAGATCGTTTTCTTCCGCCCGGTCAATTCGTTCAGTATCAAAAGAGTCCGGTACGAGAGTTTGCTTGTCGTTGACTTCGTCATCCCGATTGAAACCAACGAGGGCCATGGTTGGTTTATTGGTACTCCGGGACTGAATGGTCTGAACGATCTTGTGTTCAACGGCCCGCAATAGAACCGAAGTTCCCAGGAAAAGTAAACTCCCCGTGAAAAAGACCTGTCGAGAAAAGGGGATTTTCAGGAGAAACAATAATCCAAAACATCCACTGATACCGTACAGCCATCCCCACCACAGGTCTGTCCAGGCCCAATCATTTTCCAGGGAATCCCTGTATACTCCGTTTAGGTAAAAAGAAATCATAATAAGGGCGGCGGACAAAGGAACAAACCGCCAAAACAAATCCCATTCAACGGTGGGGATATGTCGGGACCATCTCAGCCATTGTGCCACCAGAAAGGTGGATACCCAGAGTAATCCGTCCAGGCCAAACCACAGCCAGGACCGAAGCGTTGCTTTATGCTGCAAACTGCTTTATGTCTTGAAGAGAAATCGATTCGACCGCGGAGTGATTTTCAAGGAAGTTACGAATCCGGGCGATCTCCTCATCTGAGTATACGGGGGCAGCCGTGGCTCTGATTTTAGGATGCTCCGTACTTTGCTTTTCTTCGTCCGGGGAAAACAGGGTTTCCTCCATTGTTTCGCCTTCTCGTAACCCCGTAAAAGTGATCGGGATTTCGGTATCCGGTTCGTAACCGGAGAGAGCGATTAACTGTCTGGCAAGGTCAAGAATTTTAATGGGATCCCCGAGTTCCAGCACATGAATGGGAGGGGTCTCTCTGAGTACACTGGCCATTAACACCAGTTTTACGGCTTCCGTGGGAGTCATGAAATACCGGCGGACATCAGGGTCGGTAACTGTAACGGGGCCTCCTTTCTCAATCTGTCGTTGAAATAATGGTACAACACTGCCCCGGCTCCCCAATACATTGCCAAATCGTACCGCCATAAAATCGGTCGAGCTATTTTTTTGGTGGAACGTTGAAACAAGCCGTTCGTCGATTCGCTTCGTCATCCCCATGAAATTTTCCGGGGAAACGGCCTTGTCCGTTGAAATTAACACGACCTCATCCACGGCGTGATCGACGGCCAACTCAAATACGTTCAACGTACCGTATACGTTCGTTTTAAAACCCTCCACCGGTTGTCTCTCAACCATGGGAACATGCTTCAGCGCGGCAGCGTGTAACACGATATCGGGTCTGGACTCGTCGATAATTTGTTCGAGGTGATCTCGTTCACGGATATCACCGAGAATCGAATCGAATTTTTTGCGTTGTTTTGGTTCCAGTTCCGAAGCTTCAAGTTCGTATAACCCTGATTCGTTAATATCAACTCCGTAAATTGTTTGCACGGGATGTTCCGCGATTTGTTTGACGAGTTGACTCCCGATCGAACCGGCCGCTCCCGTCACAAGAACCGTTTTTCCTCGAAAATGACTGCGAATTCGAGATTGATCCACCTCGACGGTTTCCCGTCCCAAAAGGTCTTCGGGTTGTACCGTGCGTATCTGGTTCCAGTGTACGTCACCTTCAATAATTTTTCGTATCCCGGGAACAATACGTAAATGAGCGTTCATGCGATCCGCCTGACGTGTTACGGAACGGATGACCTCCCCTTCTACGGACGGCATAGCGATTATGACTT
>JBDGPJ010000209.1:0-6450 GCA_042219695.1 bacterium | reverse complement strand
CAGGACGGGAATGTTTTTGGAACCCATTGTGGTATTCTGCTTGTCGGGATCGTCGTCGACAAACCCACTAACGGTGCGATTGAGCGACTCGTGATTGTTGATTTCGCGCAGGACCATTTCCCCGGCCTCCCCCGCCCCGACGATGAGCACGTTTTTCACGGTTTTATCATTCCGGACCACCGTGCCTCCCGCCCGGCATGATCCGTGCATTGAACCTTAACCTTCACCGGATGATCGGGGAGATTAGTTCGGTGTGGAATCCGAAGGAGTTGTCGTTCAAAATCCCAGCGGAAATGTTGAATTTTACGACCGTCGATTTTAATGGATATGGACTCCTGGGAAATTCCTGATCCATTTTCCGTTATTCTAAATTGGGCCAGGTGTTTTGAGGATTGAACGGAATCAAGCGTTATCTCGGGCTTGTCCCGGTCCTGCATCAGAGTAAAAATCCCGGCCCCGTGTACGATACCACGTTTAGTGGCCTTCAAAATTCCGGAGCGATATGAAACCCGGTTCCAGCTTTTGGAGATAGGATTCCAGCGATACAACCCAACAGTGTTTGGATCATCGATATCGGAATTTATTTCAGCACTTATGAACATTGAATCAGAAGCCTGAAGATAGGAAGGAAGTATCCGCCTTGGAGTACTGGTTATTTCAAGGGCTCCGGATGGCTTTTGGTAGTTCTTCACGGAATCAATTCGAACAAAGGAAGACACGTTCAGAGGGGACGCATTGGAATAAAGTGTGTATTTTTGGTCCATACTTACAACCGCCCCTGCTTTCCCCGAAAGCAATGACTGAAGATAAATTCTGTCCTGAAGCGTTGTGGAACCGTTACCGGTTTCGACTTGCACGTTTACGTTATGCCAGCCATCCCGGTTTAATTCTGGTTTCCACCATGAAACAAAGTGCCCTGGTTCCACCTGTAACAGAGATGGAGTTGATTCATACTGATTCTGGCGAACCGTTAACCTCGGCCAACCTTTCCAAAATCCGTCAATATTTACGTCGAACTGCAAACGATTGAAGGGCATTTCATGGGTGAGTTCAACTTCAGTCTGGTTTTCATAATTGGACTCGTAACGGGGGGGAGAAAATTGATCAAGAGCCGTTTGATATCCCTTAAGGGAAGCAACCAGAAATTTATTACCGGAGGGCTTAATCGATTCGACATCCTTACCGTTTACACTATTTTGCACGGAATCCGTGATCTGGTCCGGAAACCATTCATAAGGCATTGGAGGGGGAACTGCTTTGTAGGAGACGGTTTTCGTTACCCGATCTCCCGTGGCCGTTTTTACCTCGATGCGGAGAGTGCCACGGTGACCGGATTTACTGAATATCAACGGTTCCCATGGTCCACCACCGGATGAGTTTAGCAGGACTTCAAACCGAGTTGGATTAATATTTGATAACCGATCATCGAAGTAACGACGGGTCTCATTTTTCTGAGTCGCACGGGGTAAACGGCTAAAATCAACGTTCGTAGCCGTGTCACCGTCCCGAAATAAAGTAATGGATTCGGGTAGGGATTGGGAGTTCGATCCAGGCTGTGAATTGTCGATATTGATGCTTAAGGCAATTTTCCCCCATACACGAACGGTACTCCGGGGTAATTCGTTGAACCGTTTCACACCAGGCTTTCCGTCCACCCACGATGATTGTCCCATCGGTATCATGCGAAGGGAATTTATGTGGGGTTCCGGATTGTAGTATAAATCTCCCTCGAAACGCCCAATTGGATTAATAAACGTCCCGGACGAGTTCTGCAGTGCGAAATGAAGGTGGGTAGGTCCACTTCCGGACTGTCCCATGCGTCCGATTGTCCGTGAGCGATCCACCTCAAAAGTTTTCGTGGGGGAAAGCTTTTTCCCGGGTTCAAGCGGTTGGTCAAGGGAATCGAGAATCTCCGGTGAAATAGACATTAAATGTGAATACCAGCTTTTGCGACCGTCTTTATGCCGTATGATAACTGTTTTTCCATACTTTAGCGGATCGTAAAATACGGTCTCGACGACTCCGTCCTCGACGGCCACTACATCGCGATTCCCGTTTTTTATTAAGGCCACATCGATTCCGTTGTGAAGGTGATCTCCCCGGTATTCCCCAAGGGTCGATGTCACCTGTGCAGGTGATTTCATGGGAGATCCATAGGGTTCACTGGAAAGGGCAATGGATGCGGGGAATATACAAAATAATACCAGTAATGCTGTTAGTGATTTACGTGTATAAATGTGTTTGTTCGCAGACATTATGAATCAAACAATTCCTCCGGTTGATCCTGGGGAAGGTCCACTCCAATATGATCGTAGGCCCGTCTCGTAGCTACTCGTCCGCGAGGGGTACGTTTAATAAAACCGGATTGAATTAGGAAGGGTTCATGAAGTTCTTCAATCGTTCCGGATTCTTCACTCACGGAGGTTGCCAGTGTATCGATCCCCACCGGGCCTCCGTCAAAGTGATGAATAATCGTTTCAAGGATGGAACGGTCCATCTTCGATAAACCCATTTCGTCGACTTCAAGGCGTTCCAGGGCGTGACGAGCAATCTCTTCATCTATGACCCCGCTTCCCTCAACCTCGGCAAAGTCTCGTACTCTCTTCAAAAGACGGTTGGCAATCCTGGGGGTTCCCCGGGAACGCCGAGCAATCTCGTGTTCACCTTCCGGTTCAACTTCAATATCAAGAATACTTGAAGATCGATCGATGATTTCTTCCATCTGCTCCGTATCGTAATATTCAAGCCGGCTGTGTACTCCAAACCGGGATCGCATAGGTTGAGTCAATAAGCCAGCCCGGGTCGTGGCACCAACAAGGGTGAAATCATCCAGATTTAAACTAATGGCTCGGGCGGATGGCCCATCACCAACGGTTATATCAATTTTTTTATCCTCCATCGCCGGGTACAAAAATTCTTCGACTACATTTGGCAACCGATGAATTTCGTCAATAAAAAAAACGGTGTTCGGTTGCATATTGGTTAATATAGCTGCCAGATCCCCCGGACGTTCGAGGGTGGGACCGGAGGTTTGCTTGATAGGAACGTCAAGTTCCTCGGAAATTATATGGGCGAGGGTGGTTTTACCCAATCCCGGTGGTCCGTACAGTAATACGTGATCAAGGGCCTCACCACGTTTCCGTGTTGCTTCAATGAACACCCTCAGGTTATCGGTTGTTTTTTCCTGACCAATGAATTCCTCGAGGCTCCGGGGGCGTAAGGTGTCCTCGAAATTCTTCTCTTCCTCGTTCTGAATCTCGGAGGAAAGAGTTTCATCGGAATCGGTGGATTCCACGGATGACTCCTTTATAAAGTCCTCCGGAGCCGTGTCATCATTGGACATCATTTAAACGATCACTCGTCCTGTTCGAGAGTTTCGAGACTCTTCTGGAGTAATTCTTCAACATTGGAAAAATCTCCCGATTTAGAGGCTTCCCGTACTGCACGGTTGGCTTCCCCCTGCTGAAAACCGAGCCCTATCATGGCTTCGACGGCTTCATCGTGAAACGGTGAACCTTCTCCGTTTCCTCCCGCCGGTTCGGGAAGCTTTTCCGCCATCTCCAAAATCAGTCGTTTGGCGGTTTTTTCACCGACGCCCTTAATTTGAGTTAGAGTATCCATGTCATTGTTGAGCACTGCGTTTCGAAATTCATCCGCTCCCATCTGGGACAGTATACTGACGGCCAATTTTGGCCCGACCCCTTTTTGGGTCAGAAGCTGACGAAAAAAATCACGGGTTGTCCGGTGAATAAAACCGTACAATTGCATACGATCCTCGCGTACGTACATGTGACTGTGTAGACAGATTTCCTCTCCCGTTTCAGGAAACTCAGGGCGTTCACTGCTTGCAATAAAAAGCTCGTAGCCCACTCCCCCGCTTGTTTCCACAATAGCCCTGTCCTTTCCTTTCTGAACAAGTTCCCCGCGAATAAAAGCAATCATTTCAAAACGGCCTCCCGGATGGTCTCTACAGCTTTTTCTACTTGATTATTGGGCACGGCGCAACCCGCCGCTTTCTGGTGTCCTCCACCCTCAAACTGTTTTAAAAGGTTCCCGTAGTGAACGGGAGGAGTTCCGGACTTAAACATGTTGTAACCAAGGTTGAGTTTTACTTTCTTATCGTTCAAACGTTTAATACGAAGAAGCGTATGGCTGTCCGGGTAGATCACAAATGGCAAAAACTTATTATTGCACAATTCCTTTTCCCGGTCACCCAAGCTTCGAAAATCAATCGTAACAAGTCCATCTTGTTCGTGTAACGCCTTCTTCTGGGCTTGCTTACTCTCCTCGAGTTCATCGAGAAATTTTCTTGCCCGGGGCTCAAACACGGGATGGTTAAGAACGTCATTGGGATCCCCGGAGTCAAGCAGGGAAATCATTAAATCATTTTCGGAAGCCGTTACTTTTTCCAGGGGATGGGAATCAATAAGGAAGCTTACTAACACGACTCCGCCTGGCTGTTTAATATCCTCGGGCGTGAAGTCAGCACTATCCACTCGATCCGTTTCTTTCAACAAATGTTCAAGCCCTTGAAAAGCATTTTCATTGTCCCGCTCCGCGTAGTAGTCCCAAATTACTCTTGCGGCACTGGGAGCGTCCGGATCGTAACGTCCTTCGAATGACGAAGGCACATCGTTGCTATCATGATGGTCAAACCACAAACGACAGCCTTTAACGAACGGCATATTAACAACGATGTCTTCAAGAGTGCCTTGAAATCGATTGTTACGTAGTTCTTCCTTGGGAAGGTATTTAACGGCTCCCACTGGTTCAATTCGTTTTAGTAGTACGGCGGACACGATGGCATCGAGGTCGGAATTGGTCACGATTCGACGGGTAAGAGCTTGGGTCATCGAAGAACCTTCCAGAGCTTTGGTATTCAAAATGAGTTTCATGGAAACGACTACATGTTTCAACCGAGTAAGGCTATCATGGCCTACATGATCGCTCAATTACTCCCGTTCGTTGTGAGTGAATACAGTGAACAAATCCGTGATCTGGCTCAGTTCACAGTCATACCCTCAGTTTTCAAAAGACCTGTCGTATGCATTTGAACAACTTGGACACGTGTGCAAGCGGTTAACGGATACTACCAGGCTAGACACGCTGCCGGATCCCGATTATTTATTCAGCTTCGAAATCGATGAGGAGTTACAAGCGATTGGTCATGAACTGAACGTTCCACACGGTGTATGGTACATCGATAAACTGATGAACTACTCCTATATGACTCAGGCGAACCTCGAAAATATAATTTTGTTTTTTACCTATCGAGGGGATTGTGATTTCCCCTTTTCCAGCGATCCCCTCGAAATTCATTACCTTCCCATTGCGCCGAGTATCGATAATCACTGTGTGCCGGAATTCAACGAATCGTTTGATTATAATGTTTCCTTTGTCGGTTCCCCCTTGCTCGAGCACGGTAATGATTTTCCTGATTTTTGTGATCAACTGACGCGTTCAGCCGAACGAGGGGATTTTGATCCGGAATTTAAAGAAGAGTTGTTTCAAGCTTTTGAATCGATCTTAAATACACAGCAACGCTACACCCGTCAAAACACATGTCGCGTAACCAACCTTGTAAAACGGCAATTGAGCGACGTTGAATTTGAATTAAACGATCAGGTCATCAATCCAACGGTCCTGTCCTTTTTAATCGGCAAAGAAGCCGCTTCCCGGCAACGACGGATGATCATGAAGGAATTGGAGAACGTTGAAATTTTTGGACGTGAAGAATGGGAAGACGTCTCCCTCGACCAAAACCGGTACCACGGGCCCGTGGATTTACGCACCGAATCTCCAGAGGTGTTTGCTAATAGTAAGATCAATCTGAATATACAGCGTATATACGCTCTCGATGGACTCTCGGACCGGGTTTTTAACGTGATGCGATCGGGGGGATTTCTTTTAACAAATCATATCCCGGTTATGGAAGAGTTGTTTGAACCAGGGGTTCATTATGACAGGTATCGAACCGTGAACGAACTCAAGGAAAAAATTGACTACTACCTAACTCATGAATCGGAACGTCTTGATATTGCCCGAAACGGTCAACGAGAAGTCCGTAAAAATCATTCCATTGTTGAACGGACAAAACAGCTCCTAAAAAAACTTCCGGAGTAGCGGTATGAAAACGTCTATTCCCCTACAAATTTCTCTTTGTGTATCCACACAGTAATCCCCGGGTAGCTTCCGCTCAAGTTAGAAGGGGTAAACTTTTCTTTTGCGAGAAGAAAGTCGCTTCCCGGGCCAAAAAAGACGCTAAGCTAAAGAAACCTGTTGTATCTGGCTGTTTGTTGTTAGCCATTGGCTATTGGCTTCAAGCTAAAAGCCAATAAGCCAAAAAGCCAGCGGTCTAAGGCTGACAGCTGAAATACTAAGTGTTAAACAACAGGTTATTTTAACCCCTCAAGGAGAATTCCACGGCTGTAAGGCCGTGGATGAATCCCA
>JBDGPJ010000208.1:308-2585 GCA_042219695.1 bacterium | reverse complement strand
TAGCGGGCAACTACAGCTTAATCCGACAAAAACTCCAGTGAATTCAGAAATGAATCGTCGACTTCAATCCCGGAAAGACATTCCCATAATTTACGAAGATCATGCTCGTACGGAGGACGTTTCCCCTGTGATACAAGCAAAGCTTTTACATACTTTTCAACACATTGTTGGCTATGGAAACAAATCGATGACGAAAGCTCGGGCTCCTGGTCAACAAGCAACTGAGCAGTCTTATAATCCTATTCAGCATTCTTTATCCAAATTTCAAGCGACTTTTGATCGTTGATATAAAACTTCTCCTTCCCGATCGGCCGTTTCTGCAAGCATTCCTAACTGATCTTTCTGTCGTTCAAATAACTCAGGAGTTTGAATTACAAGATCGAGTGGAAATGATCGATCACTTAGCAAATTCCGAATTTTTGTTCGCAACGACCATATAGTCTCATTCGACGGAAGTTCGGTTACAACCAACAAATCAAGATCACTTCCCTGTGTCTGCTTATTTCGACCACAAGAGCCAAAGACAATGATCCTCATCGGGTCTACTTCCCGAACAATTTTATTCACCAATTCGTTAATTTCCCGTTCATCCGGTTTGGGAAATGAAATTTGTTCCATGGGCACCAGCTCCAAGATTTGTTCATCTATACTAAATATAGGGGAGTTCCTTTCAATAACCAAACAAATTCATGGCTTGGATTTCCAGAACTGAATCATTCGCTTTCGCTGATTTTTGTTCGGTAGGGCTCCCATTCCCGCTTTAGCATTGTCCAGCATGTGGTCCGGGTTGCTGGTTCCGGGAATTCCGCATGTAACAGCCGGGTGGGAGAGGATGTACTTGAGGAAGAACTGTGCCCATGAGTTACAGTCAAACTCCCCGGCCCACTCCGGCAGGTTTTGTCCCCGGACATCACGGAACAGACCCCCCGCTTGAAAAGGACGGTTTACCAATACGGCAATACCGCGCTCGCGCGCGAGGGGAAGAAGTCGGTCCTCGGCCCGTCGAAACTCGATAGAATAGGGTAACTGTACGAAATCAAGCGGTTCGTTCGACATGATTGATTCCAGCTCGTCAAACGCCGAACCGGTGTAATGGGTGATACCGTAATACCGTATTTTCCCGCGAGATTTCCAATCTCGAAGTGTTTCCAGGTGGGTTTGCCAGTCGAGTAGATTGTGGACCTGGATTAAATCGATGGTGTCGACGTTCAGTTTTTCCATCGACCGGTTCATCTGATCGATCCCGCTCTGTTTACCCCGTGTCCACACTTTTGTTGCAAGGAAGGCCCTGTCACGGGCTCCCATTCCTTTTAGTAACCGGCCCAGGTTGGACTCGGCATTACCGTACATCGGGGACGTATCAATAACAGTTCCCCCCTGCTGGAACAATGTCCCCAACACGTTCTTTAGCGGTTTTAACAGCTGAGGATCGGGGGAGACGTCGAACTGTTGCCAGGTTCCCAGCCCCACGACCGGGAGTTGCTCGGACGTACCGGGGATCGAGCGCGTTTTCATTTTTGGAACCGACGCCGATTCCGCGGCTCGGGCGATGGTCGAAAAGGGATTCAGTCCGACGGATAGGGCCACCGCCGACGCTGTCTGCAAAAACTGACGGCGGGACATACATGTACGATCGGATTCTTCTTCACTCATGTCGATTCATCCTTATATAAGCCACAAAATAGCACAAAAGGCTCAAAATATTAGGTATTTTCCGATAAATTTTTTCTTTACTTTCGGGGCCTCAAAAAAGCACAAAAGGCTCAAAAAGTTTTTTTGTTCTCCGTGTACGTTAATTCTCTTCTGAGATTCCCTCTTTCCGGCTGTCATCATCGTTCCGGCTTCTCATTTATTAGCCACAAAACAGCACAAAAGGCTCAAAAAATTTAACCAGCTTTCCCTCTTGGAAGGCTGGCCGCCAAGTTCGTGTCGCTCAAAAACCAGGTTTTTTGCCCTTATCTTTTTCTCGTAAAAAAAATAAGAGGATTATTTCGTGATCCGGTTGTTGATGCGGTACATGATTCGTTCCACCACGATGTCCTTGAGCTCAATCGACGATAGATCGGCCAGTTCGTCCTGGGCGCGCTCAATCCTTCGTCCCTGCCAGACCACCCTGTCCTTACGAAGATCGTAGATCACGGCCGACATTGTCAATACCACTCGCAGGTTCCCCCGGGTAATCGGGATCTCCTTGCGGGTAGTTTCCGTGGTTGTCGTGGTGATATAGGTGCTTTTTAATTCGCCATTTTTATTATTGGATTCCTCGTTTTGTTTCCC
>JBDGPJ010000208.1:0-261 GCA_042219695.1 bacterium | reverse complement strand
ACTCGTCTCCCCGGTCCTTTTCCCGGACCCCGAGGAGTCCGTTCGACCGAGCCGGTATCCTTTTCTTCCTCCGAGGTTCCGAAGGAATGAACATTGGTATTACGGAGTCGAGACTCGGATTGATACAACGTCGTAGTTTCCGTCGTATCGAACTGCTCCATGGATATTTCGTCCACGTGTAATATCAACACCAGGTCGGCTTTCGTTACCCGTTCGAACTTGTTGGGTTCGCTACGCAGGATACGATCCACGGAGAGGCGT
>JBDGPJ010000207.1:7860-8139 GCA_042219695.1 bacterium | reverse complement strand
AAACCCGGCTTCCTCGGTAACTTGTTGGTAGGTGACTCTTCGGAGGTTCGTTATTGAGAACGAGGACCCGGGTCCAGTATTCGCTTTCTTTATGGAGAATTTTGACGATATTTGTCTGTGAAACGTGAACCACTATAGGTTCATCTTGATCAAGTGTGATTTTCTAGCGAGGTATCACGAATGGAGATTACTTTTTTGTCGGGAGGTACAGGTACCCCCAAGCTACTTTCCGGGTTTATCAATTCTGCCGAGTTGTCCGGTTACGAATATTCCGTCGTG
>JBDGPJ010000207.1:2030-7834 GCA_042219695.1 bacterium | reverse complement strand
AATACGGGGGATGACGTAGAAATTTCAGGAAATATGGTATGTCCGGACCTCGATACGGTTCTGTATACACTTTCCGATCAAATCGACCTCGATACGTGGTTCGGTGTCGATGAAGATAACGCTACAACTCACGATCGCATCAGACAAATGTCACGTGAGATTGAGGATCCGTATCTACCTGAGGATGCTCAAGAAAGCGGGCGTCGTATTGCTCGACACCGGCGGTTTAGCGGAGAAGGGGAGTTTATGAAAATTGGCGATCGCGATCGCGCGCTCCATATATTAAGAACGTCCTTAATCGATCGTGGACACAGTCTCACGGAAGCTACGGAGGTTCTTTGTAGTCAATTGGGAATTGAGTCGAAGATTCTTCCCATGTCGGACGACCCGGTTTCCACGTTTATTCGTACCCGGGACCGTGGGGACGTGCATTTTGAGAAGTTCTGGGTGTACCAAAATGGTAAAGGAACGATCGAGGATATTTTCTGGAAAGGACTTTCGGAAGCGACCCCTACGGAACGTGTCCTGGATGCTCTGAATAACCCCGTCATTATCGGACCGTCCAATCCCATTACAAGCGTTGGACCGATCTTAAAACTCCCCGGGATAAGAGAAGCCCTCCAAAAGACTACTGTTTATGCCGTGGCGCCGTTTGTGGGCCGGGAAGTTTTCTCGGGACCAGCGGCACGTTTCATGGACGTCATGGGATACGAGGTGGGAACGCCGGGGTTGCCCGAAGTATACAACTCATTTCTCGACTGCGTTGTCATAGATGGAAGCGATTCAACCCAGCTGGACATACCCACGGAATCGCTGGATATTACCCTGGATACCCCGGATGACAGACAGCGCCTGGCTCTCGAGTTAAAATCACTGTTAAAAGCTGAAAATTGATACTCTGAGTTGATTAATTACTATTGCCAAAATCTGTTTCTTGATTTTTTCGATAACACACGTATACAATCAGAGTGGGACATGAATGCTGATACTGGAGTGAATTAGAGCACGACGTTGCCCAATAATTTGAACTGTTGGTAGCCTGGTGGAAGTTCAATTCCCACTTAAAATGGTCACAATCTAAATCATGGGAAGTCGAAATACGTTCATCGTTACAAGACCGGAAATATTTTCTTTAGAGGGAATTTCTTGTGCTCAATATATCGTTTGATCACCTTGATTACGATCTTACGGTGCATAGGGCTTTTTTGCTCTATAACACGAACTTTTCTCCGGCTGAAGAACGTAATTCCCTTAAGGAGGAAGCCCTTGAAGAGTTAGTTGATGACTCAAACGATTTAAAAAATAGCTTGCGTGAACCTCTCCTGGAACTCGATAAAATCTGCCAGGTTTTAATCAATGCTGATGAACCCATCACGAAAATCCTACCTTCGATAGAATTTCATTTTATTGTGTGTCATATGCGTTCGGGGGGGGAACTACCTGTTAAAAGAAATGATGAAACAACTGGGGCAGGATATTACGAACTATTTACCCGGTATGATTATGGATGGTTGTCCGACTTATAATCACCTCACGGGTTGGGGGAATGGAGACCGGGAAACACATCAGCTTTTTTTCGATCTTGCTCAGTACTTGTATTGGGTAAAAAAAGAGTTTGAGGACGAGCCTGTTGTTGTCAAAAAACGGATAGCCTTTGCCCATGCCGCTCCAATTTAACAGAATATTTTTGGTGACAATGCCAATTATGTTCTAACAATTAGACATCCTGAGGAAGCGGCGGAATCATTTGCCGAAATGGAAGAGATAGAAAATCGTGGTGAACGGTTCAATCATTCCTCCTGGGAGAGCATCGCGCAAACCCGGTTGGATCCGGAAGAGGACGAATGGAATTCCTTCGATTATTATCGTCAATTTTTGAGTTATTGGACGGCCTACCACGTTGATCTCTCACGTTTTGGGGAACTATCGGCTGACGTAACCCCATTGTTATTCAGTGATCAGTACGAAACCTACGTGGAAACGTTTGCCGAACAGCACAATGGAAACGCCGGAATTGAGGATTTTGCTCCAAAATCACGCCCGAGGGGGGGGAGTTACTGGAGCCGGCCGAAGTTTCGCAAGCGGTGTCTGTTGTAGAAGAGCACTGGGCGAAACGCTCCCTTGAATTCCCCCTCGAGATCGATTAAAAAGCAGACCGGATCAGTCTAAATGGCCTATTGGATCCTGTTAGAAATGATGGTCGATTTACATAAACAACCCGAGGGAAAATAGTAGGGTAGGGGGAACGAGAACAAACAAAACCAGGCTGAAACAACCTTCTAATTTCGTAGTGTTCGGGTGTTCGTTTCGGTTGGTGTCCAGTTTTTTACCACATTTTGTGCATACGTTAACGGGGTCGTTGAGTTCGACTCCACACCTTGGACATTCTTTAACCGCCATGTGAACAAACCTCCATTAGAGGTCACAAATACTACAAGAGTGTAAATAGACCACGTTAATTTTTACCCGTCCCGAATTTCAGCTTATACACAGGATAATAAAGCTCGTTTTACAGTAAGTTGCTAATGAAACCGCCGTCGACCTGGATATTGGTACCCGTTACAAAACTCGCTCGTTCCGAGGCAAGAAACACGGCCACGTCGGCGATTTCCCCGGGATCGGCCCAGCGGTCCATCGGGACATTGGAAACCGTTTGTTCCCGTGCTTGCTCGACGGAGATGTCCTGGCGTTCCGCCTGGTCTTCCGTCAGCTCTTTCATACGATCCGTGGCCGTCAACCCCGGTAGTACACAGTTAACGGTGATGTTCTCGTCCGCTACCTCGTTTGAAAGTGTCTTAAGCGCGGCAGTTGCCCCACTGCGCGCTGTATTCGACAGCACGAGATCACCGAGGGGTTGCTTCACGGACACGGAGGTAACAGTGATGATTCGTCCCCACTCCTGTTGCTTAAGGTGGGGGAGAGCTTCTTTCGTAAGGTTTATCGTACTCATCAGATTAAGTTCGAGCGCATCCCGGAATTTATCCGGTTCCATGTCCTGGAAACCACCGGAAGGTGGTCCACCCGCGTTATTTACGAGGATATCAATACCCCCGTACGCTTCCACGGTATCCTTCACAAAAGTCTTAATATCGGAGTGTTCGGTAACGTCTGCCTCAACTCCCATGGCCGGGCCGGGACAATCATTTACGGTTTCGGCAAGGGCCTTCTGTCCACGTGCGCAAATGGACACGGTAGCCCCTTCCTCGGAAAGTCCAAGAGCGGTAGCTCGACCAATCCCTTTGCTACCGGCCGCAACCATGGCCACTTTTCCGTCCAGTTTTAAATCCATCGCTTCGACCTCCGTTATACATCTGAATATCGTTACGAATGCATATTGTAACCTACTCATTAGAAAGAAATTGCTTCATATTGTCAACCACGGAGAAGTTACCAGAAAAAATTGGAGGCAAAGACCAGTATGAAAAGCTACTATTGTATAGACTACACAGCAGGATTCGTTACCTACTCATAAAGAACCTATGTTTTTCAATTCAAAACTCAAACCGGGATCCCAAGTGATAAGTACATTCCATGACAGAACTTACTTGTAGATGGCGAAAAAAGACGAAGGATTGTCTGAGCAACAGGATGCGTTAAAATTTACTTTCGGATTGTGGCGATTTAAATAAACCTACGTGGAAGGAGGAATGTATTATGGCCGATGCTAACGAAGAGTTACTCGAAGGGGTGAACACGGATCTCGATCATCCCAAGGCAGGGACTCACGCTGCCAAGCTCGATCTCTCGGAGGGGGCCGACGGGACTCACAATCTTGAAGTTGACATTTCGGCTCACGCCGAGTCCCCCCCGCATCACACCAGCTGGCTTCACGTATACGTGAACGATAATCCGGCTGGTAACCTTGAACCTGAACCCCCGTACTACACCGGTAAGTTCAACGTTGAACTTACTGAACTCGAACCAGGGGACGAAGTCCGAGTTCAAGCGAAGTGTAACCTGCATGGAGTGTGGGAATCGTCCGTCACCGTGTAGATTCCCCTTAGATATATTTTGGGTCGTCCCGTCCTTGGGGCGACCCGTTTTTTCTCCCTTTCCACAACAGTTGGACGTACCGTGTTTCCTTCCGCTTGAATGTCCGTAACAAGGAATGCTCGTGCATGTTTATTGATGATTTTAATACGAAGTGTTATTGGGTTTTGGTGTAACTTTTTCCGGCGAATATGTATTTTGATTTTTGGATTCAAGTTGTCTTCAGGTAATAGGGGTAGGTGATTACAGGCCCCGTTCAGGCGAAGTTTTGAATTCATTGAACCGTTCGGAAAGGTGCTTAAATCATCCGGAGGGTAAAAAAGAAGGACGAAACGTATCCGATCAAAGTTGGAATTTCAGTTCGTAGTTGGTTCTTGTTCGTCCTCTTTCGAGGTTGATTCGGAGGGGGAGTCGTCCGACTCCGACGTTTCTATTTCATCAGTCGGTATTTCCAGATCCTCAGTTGGTTTTACGGATTTCATGGCCTGTTTGAATTCCCGGATGGCGCTTCCTATATTACGAGCCATCTCCGGTAGTTGGTTGCTACCACCAAAAATTACAATCGCTACTAACGCAATAACGGCAATCTCCGTCCATCCAAATCCCATAAGTCAGTTCCTCCAAAATTCCTTACCGTAACCTATAACCTCATACTCATACGTTTCGAATGATTTCTTCCGGTCCTAATGATCAAGCGATTTGTTTGTATCATGCTACACGCTTTATTAGATTGATCCAAAGTTAATTGCCGGTGGGCTTCAATTCGTTTTGTTTTGAATCCATCGTTTTCGAGAGTTGATTAAAATTTGCTACGATATCATGACATTATTGTAACGAACAAAGTCGATAAAGGGTTTAATTTTTGAATGATAAGATAATATAAAATTTCAAACATTTCTTGAAATTGGATGGTATTGACGTGAATTCAGCCGACGAGCAAATTGGTTCCCCTCCTCCTTCGGGTGACGTGGATTTCAAGGCAATCTCCGAACAGTACGAGCAAAATGTTGAGACGATAAATGAGTTGCGTGAACAAGCTCGTAAGGGTGGTGGTGATCAGCGCTGGGAAAAACAGCATCAGAAAGGACGGATGACGGCCCGGGAACGTATCCACAAGCTGGTCGATGATACGGAAGCATTCGTGGAATACGGCTTATTAGCTTCCCTTGAGGACGAGGACGAATTTCCGGCTGCGGGAATTGTTACGGGCCTCGGTGAAATTGAAAATAGGACCTGTGCTATCGTCGCCCACGATGCAACCGTAAAAGCCGGCAGTCACATTCGGTTGACCTGCCGAAAGACACTTCATATGCAGGAACTTGCCAGTCGCCTAAAAATTCCCATTATCTACCTGGTGGATTCCTCCGGCATTTATCTTCCCCGCCAGACGGAAGTGTTTGCCGACGAAGGTCATTTTGGAAGTATTTTTTACAACAACAGTCGCATGTCGGCCGACGGTATTCCCCAGATCGCCGCTATCATGGGACCGTGCGTGGCCGGTGGAGCCTACCTTCCTGCGTTATGTGACGAGATCCTGATGGTTGAAGGTTCGCATTTGTTTATTGCCGGACCCGGACTGGTTAAGGCTGCCATTGGACAGGAGGTGGACGCCGATGAACTCGGAGGAGCCGAACTCCACGAGGAAGTAAGCGGTACCGTGGATCAGCGGTACGAGGACGATGAATCCTGCATCGAAGGCATCCGGAGTCGCGTACGAGATTTTCCTGCGGACAACCGCTACCTCGAACAGGTTGCGGAAGAAGAACCCGTGTATTCTCCCGACCAGTTGTACGGATTCATGTCACCGGAGCGTA
>JBDGPJ010000207.1:0-2020 GCA_042219695.1 bacterium | reverse complement strand
ATTTTGAGTACGACATGAAACAGGTACTTGCGCGGTTGTTCGATGCCAGCACGTTTAATGAGTTTCGTGCCGGATATGGCCCCTCACTTTTATGCGGTGATGCACATATTGGGGGAATACCGGTGGGGATCGTTACCAATCAGCGCCAGCGGATAGAATATCAGGGGGAGGTAAGAGTTGGTGGTGTCATATATCCGGAAGCCGCCGATAAAGCGGCACGATTCATCAAGCGATGTGCCCAGCAGAAACGTCCCCTACTGTTCATTCAGGACGTATCCGGGTTTATGGTCGGAAAACAGGCCGAGGAGTCCGGCATTATTAAACGTGGCGCCAGCATGGTTCATGCCATTTCAAACGCCGAAGTACCGAAAATTACGCTCATCGTCGGTCGCAGTAACGGAGCCGGGAATTACGCCATGTGTGGCCGGGCTTTCAAACCGGATTACATCGCTGCCTGGCCCGGCGCCGAAATTGGAGTAATGGGGGGAACTCAGGCTACCGAAACCCTGTTTTCACTCAAGAAAGATCCCGAGTCGATGGATCCCGAACAGGTTGAACGGGAAAAGCAGGCTCTTCGTGAGGAATACGAGGACACCATGAATCCCCGTTATGCGGCCTCACGAATGTGGGTGGATGATGTACTTGATCCAGCCGAAACTCCCGCTAAATTGGCACGAGTCTTACAGTATTTAACCGTTATGCCCGAACCCCAAAGCTCTTTCGGTAACTTGTAAAATATGTTCCGTATTGCTAATGGGCAGGGTTTCTGGGGGGACTTACCGCAGGCGCCCGCCAAACAGGTCCATGGTGGGCCGATCGACGTTCTGTGTCTTGAATACCTTGCCGAGGTTACACTTGGAATATTGGCTCGCATGAAGCAGAAGGATTCTTCCGGAGGATACATACCTGATTTCATCGAGCAGATGGATGAACTCTGGGAGGAATGCATCAGTAACAATATAACCGTGGTGACGAGCGCAGGAGGGATCAATCCCCGGGCCTGTGCCAGGGACGTTGAGTCCGTTCTGTTGGAAAGGGGGATTGACGCGGACATTGCCTGTGTCACCGGTGACGATTGTATGGACGAATTGACGGATTGGCTGGAAAAAGAAGAATTGGAACCGGAGGACCAGGAATTACTTGAGAATCACGAAGATCAGATTTTGGCTGCCAACCGTTATTTTGGAAGCAAGGGACTGACCCAGGCTTACCGGGAAGGGGCCGACGTGATTATTGCCGGCCGGGTCACGGATACGTCCCTGGTCCTCGGGCCTGCGATGGCGGAACTAAATTGGTCCGACGGGGATTACGATTCCCTGGCCACCGGTATTGTAGCCGGCCATATTCTGGAGTGTGGAGGTCAGGCGACGGGCGGTAATTTTTCGGGAAACTCCGAAGAGATCGATGACCTCTGGAACATTGGATTTCCCATTGCGAAGTTCAACACGAAAGGCGAACTCAAAATCACAAAACATGAATCATTGGGCGGTACGGTGAATGAACGCACGGTAAGCGAACAAATACTGTATAAGTTAACGGACCCCTCGGCCTATAAGACGCCCGATGTAACGGTGGATTTCCGCAATATTGAACTCGAAGAAACCGATTCCGGGGTACGAATACGTGGTATTGAGGGCTCCCCACCACCTTCGACGGATAAAATATCCGTATTGTATCAGGACGGCTTCCAGGTTTCCGGACACCTTACTTATTGTGGTCCCGATCCGGTTGAAAAGACCGCGAAAGCCGAGTCCATACTCAGGAATCGATTAGCGGATATAGGACGAGAACCGGAACGTCTGGAAGTTGAAAACGTTGGTTACAATGCATGTCATCGTGAGTTGTCCTCGGCTGATTCGAACGCGCAGGACGAAGTATTGTTTCGTGTTGCGGCACACGATTCTTCCAGGGAATACTTGAGGGAAGTTGGAAAACAACTCATGGGATTACTTTTAACCGGTCCACCCGGAGCAACGGGGTTTGCCGAAGGACGTCCCCCCCCCCCCCCCGTCATAAAAAA
>JBDGPJ010000206.1:1551-6634 GCA_042219695.1 bacterium | reverse complement strand
CCAACAACAAAGTTGCCCAAGGATTGGTCAGAAAATTTCATTGAAAATATTTGTAAGATTAGAGATAACGAACGCATACCGTTGAATTCCAAAGAACGTGAAGATAAAAAGCCGGGAAACATTCCTTACTATGGTGCGAATGGAAAAGTGGATGAAATAAATGATTTTATTTTTGACGGAGAATTCATTTTATTAGCAGAAGACGGTGGGCATTTTGAAGAATTTAGAGATAGACCGGTGGCATACAAGATTTCTGGTAAAGCATGGGTTAATAATCATGCTCATGTATTAGAAGTTAAAAATGGCAGGGCTGTTACGGATTGGGTTTTTTATTCTTTAGAACATAAAAATTTGATCCCCTACATTTCTGGTGGAACCAGACCGAAACTCAACAAAACTATGTTGCAGAAAGTTAAAATTCCACTTCCCCCAAAACCCGAACAGCGGAAGATTGCTTCCGTTCTTTATACCGTGGACCAGGCCATCCAGAAAACCGAAGAAATCATCGAACAAACCAAACGAGTCAAAAAAGGCTTAATGCAGGATTTTTTTGGAAAATTTACTAATTCAAATCAAAAACAACGTAAGTCTATTCGATTAGGTCCAAAAAGAGTATCCGTCCCTACGACATGGGATTTGGTTGAATTAGAATCCGTAGGAGAAATTGTTACTGGAGATACTCCCTCGACTTCTAATGAGGAGTTTTTTGGTGGGGAGTTACCTTTTGTTACCCCTGATGATTTTTCCACTGATAGATATATTTACTCTGGGACGAGAACTCTTAGTGAAAAGGGTAGAAAAGAAGCTAAGCCTATACCGAAAAATTCAATAATGATGGAATGTATAGGGATGGACCTTGGTAAAGTTAGAATTGCTGGTTGTGAATTAGCTACTAATCAACAAATAAATTCGATCATACCTTATTTGGATAAAATTAATCATGAATTTTTGTACTATCAACTGGTTACATTTTCAGAGCTTATAAGATCTCAAGCAGGTAAGACTCGCACTCCAATTGTCAATAAAAGCAGTTTTGGTGCTTTTGAAATTGTCCTCCCTCCGCTTAAAAAGCAAAACTCAATAGTTAATTCACTGAAGGAATTTGATGAAAAAATTACTATAGAACAAAGAAATAACGATTACTTAAAAAAATTGAAAAAAGGACTCATGCAGGATCTGTTGACCGGTGAAGTCCGGACGAACGACAAAGATCTCGAAGTGCTGGATGAGGTGCTTGAGCATGGGTGATGTCAGGTGTCAGGTATCAGGTGTCAGGTATCAGGAAATACTAAAACGAAGGTGCGTAACGACTCATGCCACAACCTGAAGCACCTGAGAAGACGGATGAGTCGGGGTTGGAGCAGGAAGCGCTTCGTTGGTTGGGGAATGTCGGTTGGCAGATTGGTGCTTACGATGACATTGAGCGGAGTGAGGCGAAGTATTTAGACGAGGAATACGATCGTGGAAGTAACGAAGTTATTTATTGGGATTTGCTTCGGGACAAGCTTCTCGAACTGAATGATTTTCTCGTCGACGATGACGTGGACGATGTCATCAGCTCCTTGAAGCGTGACCTCAGGGGCGACAACCTGATCGATCAGAACCGCCATTTCTACAAGATCCTTCGCAAGGGAAAGAAGGTCTCCGTACCCAACGGAGACGGGGGAACGGAAACGAAATACGCCGACTTGATTGACTTCGACCATCCCTCGAACAATTCCCTGATTGCAGTTAATCAATTTAATGTTCGGAAGGCCCATCGAATTATCCCCGACCTTGTCCTGTTGGTGAATGGCATACCGCTGGTAATGGGAGAACTGAAGTCCACGCCTCACCAGTCGGACTGGGAGAACGCTTACTCCGATCTCAAGGAGTACGAACGGCTGGTACCGGAGGCGTTCGTGCCGGTGTTGTTTAACGTGGCCATGGATTCGTTTGATTACCGTGCCGGGGCGGTCGGGGTAAACAAGAAGTTCTATTTGCCCTGGTCGGAGGCGCCCGAGAAGTACCGGGAGGACCAGGAGAACAAGCAGGCCGTGAAGGCCATGCTCAACCCGGATACGTTGCTGGATATCCTCGGTAACTTTGTGTTCTACGAACGGCAGGCCGGGGGCGACGTGAAGATTATTCCTCGCCACATGCAGTATTACGCGACTCAAAGAATACTGGACCGGCTTCGCCGTGACGAGCATGACACCGGGCTCTACTGGCACGCCCAGGGTAGCGGTAAATCCTACACCATGCTGTACCTGGCCACGATTCTCATGAACCAGGAGAAGATTGAACCGGTGGTCGACAATCCGCAGATTATTCTAATCGTCGACACCGACAAACTGCGCCGGCAGATGTCCGACGACCTCGAGGCCGTGGGCATCGAACAGTCCACCGTGGCCACCTCGGGCAAGGATTTACAGAAGAAAATTAAGGACGGTAAAAGCCAGGTCATCCTGACCACGATCCACATGTTCGAGAACGTGGACGCCGATATCCAGGGCAATCCCAACACGGTGCTGTTGATTGACGAGGCCCACCGCTACATGGAGCAGAACCTGGGTAACCAGATGGAGGCAGCACTGCCGGATGCCTACCACTTTGCCTTTACGGGTACGCCCGTGCGGGAGAGCGAACGTGATACCTTCGATACCTACTGCCCGCCGGGCGAGGAGTATCATCACCGCTACTCCATGAAGCAGGGCATGCACGATGATGTTATTCTGCCCGTGATTTTTTCCCCCCGTCACAAGAAGGAATGGCTCTACGACGAGGAGCTGTTGAACCAGGCCTTCGATCGCAATATTGGTGACGTCCAGTCGATGACCTACGAGGAACGGGATAAGCTGATCAAGGAGCTGGTCACCAAGACCGACCTGGCCGAACTGCGTCCGCGCGTGCAGACCATCGTCGAGGATATCGTGGACCACTTTGCCGAGGTCGAGAAAAACAACTGGAAGGGCATGGTGGTGACGCCCTCCCGTAAAGCGGCGGCACTGTACGGGGAGGAATTAATGAAATACCGTGATCCCGAGGACGTCGAGGTCATGATCTCCGATACCGAAGCCCGGGACGACGAGGACGACACCTTCGAACCCTTCATGGAGAAGTTCTACACCACGCCCGAGGAGCGGGACGGTATCGTGGAACGGTTCAAGAACGAGGACCAGCCCAGGCTACTTGTGGTCTGCAACATGTTGCTGACCGGGTTTGACGCCCCTGACCTCAAGGTCATGTACCTGGACCGCTATCTGACCAACCACAATTTACTGCAGGCCATTGCCCGCACCAACCGGCCAAAGGAAGGCAAGAAACACGGTGAGATCGTTGATTACCAGGGTGTCTTCCAGGAGATCGACAAGGCGCTGGAGTACGACTCGGAAGTGCGTGACAACGCTGCGATCGACCGTGATGAAGAGATCGAGGAGTTCATCGAACTCCTGGACGAGACCATGCAGATTTTTGAGGGCATCGAAAAGACCAATTCCAGTGAAACTCTGCACGAGTGCATGACGTTACTTACCAAGAACGAGGATTTGCGCAAGCAGTTCGAGAACGACTACAAGAGCCTGCGGGACCAGTTTGAATCGCTGTCCCCGGACGACCGGCTGGGCCAGGTTGACGTCCAGCAGAAGTACGGCTGGTTGAACCAGGTCTGGGTGGCCTACCAGCGTGAGTTTAACCGGGATGACCGGGCCGAGGACGACCTCAAGGCAAAGACCAAGGAAATCCTCGAGGAACAGATCGACATCGGAGAGATCGACCGTGAGTTTCCGGTCCTGAAAATTGGTGAGGAACACTTAGAGCAGATTGAGGGCCTCGGACCTTCGGCCCGTGCCACGGAGATTCAGCACGCGGTCACCGAGCACATCCAGGACCACCGCAACACCAATCCCCGCTACGAAAACCTATCCGAGCGCGTCGATGACATCCTCACCCGCTGGGAATCCGGCCAGATCGATGACCCACGGGCAGCGGAGGAGTTCGAACAAGTCGAACGAGATATCATCGACGTCGAACAACAACCCGAACAACGCGAGATGACCCCGGCCGAGTACGCCATCGAGGAACTCCTCAAGCAGGACTACGAACATCACCTAAAAGGCGACCACTCCGCCGAGGAAATCGCCCGCGCTATAGGCGAAGCCTTCCAGCAGGAAGTCGACACAAGCTACGAAGGCTGGAAGGAAAACCCGGAAACCCGACGCCAAATCCGCCAAACAATCATCCAGACCATCGTTAAAGATCTCGACCAACCCGGCCTCTACCACGCCGATAAATTTGTGGACCAGGTACGAGATTATCTTATTGAGAACGCGGAGTAACTCAGGTGATTACAGCATGGATTTCAGTGTTGTCATTAATTGTTGCTGTGTTTTCTGCGTTTTTATCGTGGATAGCAATGTCTAAAAGTAATGATATTGATGAGCGAATGCTTGAATTAGAGAAACAGAGAGAATCTAATAGACGGGATGAGAAACAAAAAGCCAAAGTTGAGGCATTAATAACTGGGGAGAATAGATCTCGAAAACAATTTTTGAAGATTTCAAATAAAGGTGAGTCGAAAGCTGAAAATATTCGAGTGTTTATTGATGATGAACAAGTCAATGAATCGTCATTGACATTAGAAAATGAAAAACTACCTGATAATTTTGAAATAAATTCAGGATCGGATTACAAAATTCAAGTTGTTAGCAGTAAATCCACATCAAATAATTTCGATCTCAAAATTTTATGGGACGATGAATTTGAGCGGAATAGAAAATATGAGACAAATTTGAGTATTTCTTGAGGGAACAATTTGAAAATGGGTCCCTGCTGTTTTGTTCTATTTGTAGGAAAATCCTGTTAATAGGAAAAGGTGATTTTGATGAGTAAAGAGGCGCGATCGGTAAAAATGACCCGACGAGGTCAATTGACGATTCCCAAGGAATTTCGGGAAGAACTCGAATGGGAAGAAGGAGACGAGTTTCTTGCGATTCCCCAGGGCGACGATTCCATACGGGTGGTTCCCCTGGGAAAAGCAGCGGACGCGCTGATCGAAAAGATGGAAAATGAAGGTGAATGGCGTTCGTCCGAAGACGTGTTCGAT
>JBDGPJ010000206.1:0-1503 GCA_042219695.1 bacterium | reverse complement strand
CCGTTCAGCGGACAAAGAAACTGTCAGGGTCACTGAAAAGGGCCCGGAGTTTTCGATTCGGCACTTCGGCCGGAGAATACCGGGCATTGATTTGATTGAACCGGGATAAACAAATTGTCAAAGTGTATTACGTGGGACCGCGTGAAGGATTTTACGAAACAGTACGTCGGATCTTTGAATGAAGAGGAAGGTTGTAATGTTGGAAACGGATGAACGCAATATCGAAACCGTAAAAAGCAACCGAGCCACTCGACCAAGAATTGACGTGGACATACGGGGTGTAAAAGTGATCATCCCCGAGGGAAGTGGTCTGGATCCAGAAGAATTAATCGAAGAAAAACGGGACTGGATTGAGGAAAAGCTGGAACAATTTGAGAAGCATCGTGAAAAGATTCCGGAACGTCGATTTGAAGAAGGGGCTGAATGGCCGTACCTCGGAGAGAATCATCTAATCGAACTCGATGATTCTCTGAATGGACGAATGGGGGAGAGGAGGAATGGAGGAGAAGATTTTGGAAGGATCGTGTTAAATCGAAACAAAACCGAGAAAAACTCCATCCGGGAGGAACTGGAACACTTCTACCGTGAACACGCCCGCGAATATATCACGGAGCTCGTCGAGAAATGGTCCGATAAGCTCAACGTCACCTACGACAAGTTATACATACGTAACCAGCGAACGAAATGGGCGTCCTGCTCCGGTAAATCCAACCTCAGCTTCAATTTCCGTCTAATGATGGCACCACCGGAAATCATCGAATACATCGTCATCCACGAACTCTGTCATTTGAAACATCCCAATCACGGAGCCAAGTTCGACCGACTCCTTGCCCGAAAATGTAAGAACTACAGAGAACATGAACAGTGGCTCGACGAAAACTCCGTGAAATTAATTTTTACCGAGGAAGATCTGTAAGACCGTTTTGGACGGAAGAAAATAGACACCGGTCGATATGGTTGGAGCAAATGTCACGGGACCGTGGAACGGTTACGGGGTCGGGGAAGTGGAGTGCTGTTGTTCCTCCAGGCGGGCATTTTCCTCACGCAATCGAGCAATTTCGTCCTTGAGTTCCAGGGTCTGCTGGTGGTACTCGTCGACGCGCTGTTGTAGTGTTTCAATACGTTCCCGGGCGAAATCCGTGATCTCCTGGTTTTCGCTTTCCGGGGAAGGTTCGGTTCGGGATGAGGATTCCTCCGCTTCCGAGTGACCGTTGGTGGGGGTCACGGGTTCCGGTTGGGTTTCTTCCGAGGAATCATCGGACGCGTTTTCCCGGGACGAATCGGTGTCTTCGGATTCGGACTTGGGGGACAGTGATTCCTTGGTTGCGGTGTAGTAGTTCAGCATTTCGTCGGGTTCGTCGTCCGGGGATGAATCGTTCGTTTGAGTGTCCTCCTGTGAATCCACCGTCGTCGCTTGATCCCCTTCCTCCGGTTCGTGATCCGTCGCTTCCTCGGATGTTCCATTTCCATTCACGTGTTCCACGTCACCGTCCATAAAATCCC
>JBDGPJ010000205.1:0-7731 GCA_042219695.1 bacterium | reverse complement strand
ATTTACATCGTGCTGATAGGTCACGTGGCTGTTACGTTATGCCGGATTTACAGACGTAGGTCATGGAACTCTTCATTTATATTGTTCAATGCAGACGATTTCATTTCGATGTTTTCTGTAGTTACAGTTGTAAAAGTGTTTTTTCCTGGAAATGATTATGACGTATATTTTCTATACGGCGAACAGTTTCCAGAACGTCGTGTGAAATTTCGCGGCTCGTTTCTAAATACTGATTTTCATATAGATTATGGTAGTAGACACTGTGATTGGATAAGTTAGCGCTATAATTATTGATCATCTCCAGTAAATTCAATTATTGGACCTATACCGGTCCTCGTTTAGTGGCTTTTACGCCGGAAACTTGAACCATTGAATGTTAGCTGTCCACTTTAGGTCGTGAGCGATCAGCGAACGTTAAAAAAACGTTTCAAAGCAAACTGCCGTGAACTGGAGGATGGTAGCTGAACACTGAATGCTCATAAAAACAGGTTTTTTGCTCTTATCTTTTTCTCGTAAAAAATTAGCAGGTTTGTTGTTCTCAACGTTTTCTCGCAAAAAAGTTGAGCGCGACCACCTGTCGCAACGAATTCAACAATGCCGTTTATTCAAGGTGATACAACCTTTCTCATTCAGTATGAGGGATCGGTAAAGAACCCAATTTTTCATGAAAGCGATTCGACAAAACATTTCATCAAACTTGTGTTTTTACTCACAGGGTATCCCGGCTAATTAATAAGCTCACAAACTTTCATAACAGAATACAGCAAATGTGCTAATCATTCTAATTACGCCGGAATATGTAAGAAGGGGTTGGAGATTCGGAATAGAAATGAATTTCCCATCCAGTTAACGAGATTTATAATCTGTTCATATCGTAATATGAGCAGATAATAAGACGATAATTTTTGTGTTTTCGGTTTGACACGTTATTTGGATGTGAGTAGAGTAAGATGTTATGGGATATAAACGACGAGTACTTGAGTGTCATATAGACGGTTGGAAAATCGAACAAAGTGGTCAGATGTCCGATCACCCACTTACTGTCCTGGCCGAACTCATCTATCCTCGGCCCCTAATTTCCCTACGCAAATACACCCTGAATATTCCTCACAGGATAGGGGAACAGGTTAGCTGGTCGGATCAACCGTTTCACAGGCGTATTATGTTTAAGGAAGTGGTCGAAGGTCCTTTCAGTATAGGAATTACGGTCAAACGTGGGCGGGCTCGTGGGATATTCCAAACCATTTTCCCCAGTATGGTCCAGGAAGCCGGGAAAGAAGGTCTTGAGGAATTGTTGGAATCCGTGAATGAACCGGCCGTGTCAGCTGCTCTTGAAGTCATGGGGGAAGTTGGTTTTGAAAGGTTGTTCTCCGCCGGGGAAAAAGAAGACGTAAAGGATGTGATTGCCACCGGTGTTGTGGAGTTAAATTCCGCGGAAGAAGCCAAAGATAATATTGTAGAAGTGCCGGTTAAAGCCCCCGTTGAAATCCCCAATCCCGAGCCCAATCCCCATCCCGAGAAGCATTCCGATTACGAGGAAGTTCTGAAGGAAGCCAACGAAAATAACGGGACTGTACAATTACAGTACTCGGTCTTCGAACGGTAAATGTCCTATCCGTACTATGTATAGATTGTTACGGGAAATTACTGATAAGTGGAAATGTATTATATTAATTCGCTCGTAGTAATCATTTTCGGAGAATGTAAGAGTTAGTAAAAAATAAAATGCGGGCGTAGTTCAATGGTAGAACCCCAGCTTCCCAAGCTGGCAGTGCGGGTTCGATTCCCGTCGCCCGCTTGCGTTTTTTAGAGGAAAAAGTTGTTCCGGCTCGTCAAAATACGATGAGTAAACAACAGGTAACTTTTTTTAAGAGGGGGATGCCTAAAAAAGAATCCTGGTTCAGACCGGCATTTTATTAGTACCGGTCTGGCACAAGATGAATGAGACATTGGTTACGCAAAGTCCTTCCATCTCCCTAAGTTATCAAAAAGGACCGGGAAGAAGCACTGGATAACGGCTTAGAACGTGGAAAGGTTTTCCGAACCCAAACGACTGTCAGTATTCAACATCTGCGCCCGCAACTCTGTCAGGCCCGGTTGAATGACTATATTATGATCTGAATCAATCCATCCCCATTTTTTCCTCTCCTGTTCCCGAAAAAATTTTGCGCTAATCCTTTCTGGGAACTGTTCGATAATAGTGACAGGGAGGAAACATCGCTGCTCGTTCAGGGTAGATCGACTTTCAGAAGCAAGACCGTATCCGGTTTTGATGGTTGATACCGGATACGTGTTTGTCTCATATATATATAATATCTGGTCTCATGGGCCCCAAAGGTCGCTCCTTTGGGGCTCTTAGTTTTTTGGGGGGATAGGCTTTTAACCCCATAATGCAAGCCGGGAAAATTGGGACCTGCGACACTCATTCCGAACTCGATATCACCGAGTTTTCGAGTAATCCGAATCAGATCCACCATCTGGGGGCTCAAATGAAGGGGAATCCGTTTACGCAATCCCCAATTCCCTCATGCCGCCTTCAAAAGAGGATCTACAACAAGGTTTCTACAAAGCCGGGGAGATGTTTTAAAAATCTTTGATACGCTATACTTCAATTCTAACTTTTGTTTCAAGAGATACACTGATATTAAGAGCGTGAGATTAAAATGAACGAACTTGCCCAGGGAATGATGAACGAAGATTGGGTATATTCCCCGGGGACACGGCTGGGGATATTTTTTCGGGGGGACCCTGATTCTTACGAGGTATCATTCTGTGGTTGGATTTCCGTCCAACTTCAGGAAACCCGTGAAGAAATAAAGGTTCTCGACGTGGTTGCCCGTGAGGAATCGGAACCTCTATACAACATTGATCCACGGGAGGAAGGTATTGAAGTCCGTTCAGCTTACCTTGATATGTCCTCGAAGTTAGACGATGAGTCCACTGTAAAGGATTCACGATCGATTCGGGAAAAACTTAATAAAATAACGTGTTCGGGGATATTTTTCTCGGAATTGTGTGAAGAACTCCGCCAATCAAATTCGGTAAAATTTAGTGAACAGTTGTCGGATCGACTAAAGGAGGCTTTATTTCCCGGGAGTCCGGTGGACCTGGAAATTTATTTATATGACATTCAGGAAGACACCGAACAATCGGAGGCCGAGTCTAAGGATGATTCGTTTATCGAGGTAATTCCCCATATTAAAGCAACCGGTGGTACGTACCTGCGTAATGTCAGAGAAGGAGAGTTATTTTTGGTGCGTATCGTGGGGGAAACGGTGAAAAAGATTAAAGACGAGTTTGTTGAGTCAAAGAAGGGGCGACCCCGATCGATTCCAATTCCCGCCAAGCTGATGTCCATGGAACCCGCCGATCCATCAACCGTAAATTTCATGGTCAAGCTCAGCAAAAAACAGGTCGGGAGAGGTCAATCGGCGGGCGACACTAAAGTACACGTCACCGAAGGTGTAGATGATGATTCATCCGATTCCTCCATGGGATACATATTTGTAATGGTACCCATTGTGGTTAGCCTGGTTTTGGCGGGGCTATGGGTTCTGTTATTTCCGGGTTCGGTCATCCGATGGCTCATGAGCCTAACGGGAGGAGTGTAGTCGATGACCCCCGATTCCGGTGACAGCGAGCAATCTCGGTTTACATATCAGGTTGTTGGACTTGTCGTGTCCGCCCTCTTAATCGTGATGTTTATGATGGGGGCGATGTACTGGTTGAGTATGGATGTGTTTGTAGAATTTGTTGATCAAGGCCTGAGATCGAATCAATCCGTTTTAAAACACCTGGGATTTTACACGAAGGTTTCCGGGGTTGCCGTTGGGATCGTATCCATTGTTGTGGTGATGTATGCTCTCAGTGTTTCGAAGAGTTTTGCAATACCTGAAGATGAACTCGACAGTGACGCGGAACTTGATGAAACGGACCAAAGGGTTATCCGAAACTGGCTTTACCACGAGTTAAAGTGGAGATTGTTAGGTGTTTTGGGAGGAGGAGTTATGGTGTATTTTTACTCATGGTGGGTTTGTATGTATCAACCATTCACGTGTTTATGTATTCAACAAATATGTCCCCGAGTCGAGTTCACGAAATTGCCGGGACACTGCAATATTATGGATCCATAACTGTGCTCACTCTGGGTATAGGATTGATTCTTATCGCATTTATGTTGTTGAAAAAAATACGTACACGACTCGGTGAGTTGAGACTTGATAGTGAATCGGCCCCCAAAACTCTGACAAACTTTGTACAATCGATACCTCCGTTAGGATTGAGAACGGATCCGGAAGAGTTACGGGACGAACTACAAAAGTTACGCTTCAAAGCCCATCTTGATAAGGCTGATTTGGATCTTGAGAAGATAAATCGTTCATAAACCCCTGGATTAGTCTTGCCCACGAGCTTTATGAACTTTTTCGTTGTATCCCTTCTCCAACTACGCTATAATTCTTGGACTTAACAAAAACTTATCCCATTAATCACACTTCCGGATTCGGAGCCGGGTGCCTGGTAATTGTGCCGGGTTGTCTTCGTTTGAAGGGAGTGGTCGTATAACCCATAGGAGGTTTTTATATTGATTGACGTACCCATGAAGAGTCTACTTGAGACCGGTGTGCATTTCGGTCATCAGCCCCGCCGGTGGAACCCCAAAATGGAACCGTACATTTTTACCGAACGTAAAGGGGTTCACATCATCGACCTGGAACAAACGATCGAGCGCGTTAAGCAGGTTACCGAAATGGTGACTCAGCGCGTGGCCGATGGTGAAACGGTTTTGTTTGTCGGAACGAAACGCCAGGCCCAGGAATCCCTTGAAGAGGAGGCCCGGAGATGTGGTATGCCCTACGTCTGTAACCGGTGGCTTGGGGGGACTCTCACAAATTTTAAAACGATTCGTAAAAGTGTCGACAAGTTGAATGAGCTGGAACGGATGGAAGAAGAAAACATTATGGACCGGCTTTCGAACAAGGAAGCTCGTTCCCTTCAACGTGAGAAAAACCGTTTATTGCGAAATCTGGAAGGAATCCGAGACATGGAATCCCTTCCGGACATGATTTACGTGACGGATTTGATCCGCGAGGATATTGCTGTAAAAGAAGCGAACAAGTTAAATATTCCCCTCGTTGGGATTCTCGACACGAACGTCGATCCGGATCGTGTGGATTACGGGATACCGGGTAACGACGATGCTATTCGTGCGCTTGCACTCTACAGTGAAATAATGGCGGATGCCGTTGTAGAGGGCAAAAAGATTCGTGAGGAGCGAATTGCCGAGGAACAGGCTCAGCTTCAGGCCGAACAGGTTGAGGAAGAAGATATTCCAGCCGAGGCCGAAATTATTGAATCGGCTGAGGAGGAAGAACCCGAGGCCGTTGCGGAAACTGTTGAAGTCGATGAGGAATCGACGGAGGAACCCCCGGAACAGATAGCGGAAGTAGAAAGTGAAGAAACGTCCGAGGAAGAAGTTCAACAAGCATCCGAAGAATCCGAGGAAACTTCCGAGGAAGACGTTGAGAACGTCGAGGGGGAAGTTGCCGAGGCCGACGTTGTAGAAACTCCGTAATTCCTTGCTTCCTTATGGGAACGATTGGATGACTGCAATCATTTAAGTAACTGAAAATTAATTTTTAGAAGAGGTGTATGTAACATGTCTGCTGGAGCAAGTGACGTGAAGACACTACGAGAAAAAACCGGTGCCGGAATTTTGGATTGTAAAAATGCCCTGGACGAGGTCGACGGTGACATCGACGAAGCCGCCGATTACCTGCGGCGCAAGGGGCTCGAAGCGGCCCAGGCCAAGTCGGCACAAACGGCCGAGGGGAAAGTTGGGACACATATTCTCGAAAACAATCAGATCGGTGTACTGGTGGAAGTAAACTGTCAGACGGATTTTGTAGCCAACACCGATGCCTTCGGCGAATTTGTTGAAGCCGTGGCCAAACATATTGCTGTTGAGAATCCTTCAGGGAATAACGAACTGATTGAGCAGCCGTACACGGAGGGGTCTGACAAAACGATCCAGGAACTTCTCAATGAAACCGTGGCCGAAGTGGATGAGAACATAAATATTCAGTGGTTTGTCCGCTACGAAGTCGATCAAAACGAAGCAGGTAAAATTGGGACGTACATCCACATGGGTGGAAACATCGGTGTGATTGTCGAGGTTACCGCCGAGGATAGTTCCGTGGACGATTCGGACGAACTCGGGAAGTTCGTCAATGAGGTGGCCATGCAGATTGCCGCCCAGAATCCCCGTTATATCTCCAGGAAGGACGTTCCCGAAAACGTGCTTGAGGAAGAAAAGGGTGTTATTAAGGATCAGGTGGACGATATCGAGGAAAAGCCCGAGGACGTACAGGAACAGATTCTCGAAGGGAAATTGGAAAGTGATTTTTTTCAGGAAGAGGTTCTCCTGGAGCAAACTTATATTCGTGACACGGACCTGACCATAGAGGAACTCCTAAAAGAAGTCGTGGCCGAGATTGATGAAAATGTCAATATCCGCCGGTTTGAGCGATTTGAAGTTGGCGAAGGAGTAGAAGTTGAGGAAGAAGACTTTGCCGAGGAGGTCGCCGAGGAAATCGGTTAATTAATTGACCTCATGACACGTTTTCCAAACGGACGAAGTACATCGTCTTCTTGTACGGTCCGTTTGGTGGGTTTATCCAATAATTTGTTTTTCTCCGGAAGACTCCACTAATGTCCAACGGGAATTCCCTTGAATATTGCCGTGCCCAAGTTAAGCGGGGAGGCTTTGCAGGGGGATAAGAATTACGGGATTTCCACCGACGCTTGCCAGTCACTTGCCCGCCAGATCGCAGAAGTGGATCAAATGGGAGCCGAACTTACCGTAGTTGTCGGGGGCGGTAATATTTTTCGAGGTCTTGAAGCAGCTCAGCAAGGGATGGACCGGACCGGTGCTGATTACATGGGGATGTTGGCTACGGTCATGAACGGACTTGCTTTGCAGGATGCCCTCGAAAAAGAAGGTTCCACTCCCCGGTTGTTTAGTGCAATTGAAATGACCGGTATCGCCGAACCGTTTATCCGACAGCAAGCGCTACATAACCTTGAAATTGGCGGTATCAATATTGCTGTAGCCGGAACCGGTAGTCCATATTTCACCACGGACACGGCCGCAGCTTTGCGTGCACTGGAAATTGATGCCGAGGTTATTTTAAAAGCTACGAAAGTTGACGGCGTATACGATAGAGATCCCGAACAGCACGAGGATGCCCACCGATACGATACACTCACGTTTCTTGAAGTCATTCAGGATAATTTGCGTGTGATGGATCATACCGCCACTACAATGTGCAAGGAAAACAACCTACCAATAATTGTGTTTGATTTATTGAAACCCGGGAACATCCGTAAAGTATTCGAAGGGAGCTCAATCGGCACCTTGATTTCTGGAGGGTCCAATTATGCTTGAAGCCATTTTCGAAGAGACAGAAGAAAAAATGAATAAAGCGATTTCTTCCGTGAAAGACGATTTTAATTCCGTTCGAACCGGTCGGGCTACCCCGTCCATGTTTGAAGGAGTGACGGTGGATTATTACGGCAGTGAAACGCCCATCAATCAGCTTGCGAAAATTCAGATCCCCGAGGCCAAGCAGGTTATTATTAAACCGTATGATCCCGGTTCAATCGAGGAAATTGAAAAAGGTATACTGGATTCCGACCTCGACTTAACTCCCAACAGCGACGGTGAAATAATTC
>JBDGPJ010000204.1:2225-10947 GCA_042219695.1 bacterium | reverse complement strand
ACGCTCCACAATCCGTTCATCAAAACACGGTACCTCCGTTATCAAAACCGCAAAATTTAAAGAAATGGTAAAAAAAGCACCCCTTATTAATTTGCGGAAGCAATTTCCTCCGGATCCACGTCAAGTAATGTGCCTTTGATTTGATCGAAAAGCTTTTCCGCCGGAGGATAATCTAGGGTTCGTTGATCGCCGGTATCCATACGTTTCAAAGATATCTCATTATTTTCTCGTTCATCCGATCCCAAAAGTAGGGTAACGGCCGAGCGGTACCGGTTGGCACGCCGAAGCTGAGAACGGAGACTATCCCCAGGGTCCCCCAGTTCCACACTTACTGATCGTTGCTGTTGGGGATGTTGAATCGTTCTTAATTCCGGTAACAGAGACAGTAATTCGCGGTGACTCTCTTCATCAAACGGAACGAGGTAACAATCGACACTCGTATCGAGATCCTCGGACTCAAATCGATCCCGCAACATCATAATCCGTTCCAGGCCGGCGGCGAAGCCAATGGCCGGACACGGATCTCCCCCGAGCACCTCACTTAATCCATCATAACGCCCGCCACCACAAAGCGCGTCCTGTGCTCCAAGGTCCTCGGAAACCAGCTCGAAGGTTGTGCGGGAATAATAATCCAGTCCTCTCACAAGCGTATCGTCGAGTTCATAAGTAACTCCGAGGTCATCCAGGTACTCAAGAACGCTTTCAAAATGTTGTCTCGTTTCATTTCCCAGGTAATCCCTTATTGAAGGCGCGTGATCCTCACAGATTTGCTGACAGGTTTCGTCCTTGGAGTCAAGAACTCGAAGGGGGTTTTCCTCAAGACGCCGGCGGTCGTCATCGCTCAATTCTTCTCGATACGGGTCAAGGGCTCCCACAAGTTCCTTCTTGTACTGCTCCCGTTCCTCGAGGTTGCCGATGGAGTTCACCAGACAAACCACGTCGTTAAGGCCACAGCGTTCCAGAAACTCCGCCCCGAGGTGAACGATTTCGGCATCAATAACGGGATCGCTCCGTCCGAATACTTCCACCCCCACCTGATGAAATTGGCGGTAACGACCGCTTTGAGGACGCTCATGTCGGAACATTGAACCAGCATAAAAAAGCTTGAGCTGATTACGGTTGGCCATCAGGGAGTGTTGATTTACCGCCCGTACTACCCCGGCCGTGTTTTCGGGGCGAAGGGCAATAATCCGATCCCCGGACTGTTCCACCGTGTACATTTCTTTCGAAACAATATCGCTGGCGGAACCCAGGGAGCGGTCAAACAACCGGGCATCCTCCATTATCGGGGTCTCTATTTCACGGAATCCGGCCGACTGGAACAGGTCACTGGCTATATTTATAACCGTACGTAAATCCTCAGAGGGCGCACCAATGTAATCCCGCATCCCGGATAGCGCATGAAAATCCATATTAATATTCCCAACTCATACGATACATCACGACCACATGGTTACTCATGGTCGTAAACACGTATTGTGATAGTAATGTTCAATTCAATAGGGTGTAACCGGTAGGAAGAAGACGATCATTACCCGGTGGCCGCCGCCGTGTTGAGTAGAGATTTCAAGCTCTCGGCACGATCGGTCCGTTCCCAGGTGAATCCATCTCCGGAGCGACCAAAATGTCCGTAAGCAGCGGTTTCCTCGTAGATGGGCTGGCGAAGTTCCAGGTTTTCAATAATTCCCGCCGGCGAAAGATCGAACTCATCGCGCACGGCATTTTCAATTTCACGGCGCGGAGCCTTACCGGTACCGTGAGTGTTTACGAAGACGGACACCGGATCCTCTACACCAATGGCGTATGCCAGTTGCACGGTACATTCATCGGCCAAATCGGCGGCAACGATGTTTTTCGCAACGTATCGGGCTGCGTAAGTAGCACTCCGATCAACCTTCGTCGGGTCTTTCCCCGAAAAGGCTCCACCACCGTGAGGGGCCGAACCTCCGTAAGTATCAACGATGATTTTCCGACCGGTCACACCGGCATCACCGTAAGGGCCACCACGGACGAACCGTCCGGTAGGATTGACAAGAATTTCGATGTCCGATTCCCGATAGCGATCGGGAATTACTCGGTTAATAATTTTTTGCTCCACATCATTCTGGATTTGTTCCTGTGACACCTCGGGATCGTGCTGAGTCGATAACACCACCGTGGGAACGGCAGCGGGCTGGCCATTCTCATAACGTACCGTAACCTGACTTTTCCCGTCCGGCCGGAGGTACTCAAGCTCCCCGGCTTCACGTACTTCCTTGAGGGCATGGACAAGCTGGTGAGAAAGCATTATGGGAAGTGGCATTAATTCATCCGTTTCTTTGCAGGCATATCCAAACATAAGTCCCTGGTCACCGGCCCCGCCTTCGTCGACTCCCATGGCTATATCGGGGGACTGTTTGTCAAGAGCTACCATCACTCCACAGGTTTCGGCGTCAAAACCCAGTTCACTGTTCGTGTAACCGATATCGGCCACGGTTTCCCGGGCAATTTCCCGGTAATTCACATCGGCATTGGTCGTAATTTCACCGGCAATTAAAATTAGGCCCGTGGATACGGACGTCTCACAGGCAACCCGACTCGAAGGATCCTGCTCGTAAACGGCATCGAGGATGGCATCACTGATCTGATCCGCCATCTTGTCGGGATGCCCCTCCGTAACGGATTCCGATGAAAACAAATAAGAGTCCTGTTCAACAGACATTGAAATCACGTCTCCAGTACAAAAAAATAAATTCTTGATCCAACATAACTCAATTTACCCGGCTGATTTTCTATCACCGGTTCCCGGCCCATCCTCACTGCGTTCCTGAACGGCGCCCCGGGGTAAGCCAAGGCGTTGATAAACTTCCATCAACAAATCACGAGCGTCGTCATGGTTGGGATCGGTATTCAAAACCTTCTTCAAGTGATTCATGGCCTCGGGAAACTTCGCGCGACGAATCAAACATCGCGCCAGATCCACGCGAACTTCAGTATTCGCCTTTAATTCCAGGGCCCTCTCGTACTCTTCCTGGGCCTTTCGATACTGACCGTCTTCTCGATATATATGTCCGTCCTCACGATGCTGTTCGTAAAGCTGTTCTCGATCGTGGTCGACTTCTTTCCGAACCACGTCGTGAAGTTCATCGTGGAGTTCACGGGGATCGTACGAATTATCAAGGAACGCAATTGTATCCGGACAGTCCTCGAGTGTCACTTCATTTAATAACTCCAGGGCTTTTTCGTAGAATTCCTGCTTTTCGTAAGCTCGGGCAAGACGCAGGGAATCGAGAGAATTTGAATCCCCCGATACATGATTTAATTTTCTGTATTCAACAAGAGCGTAGCGATAATGTCCCAGTACTTCAAAATAAATATCACCGAGCAAACGGTGACCTCGTTCCCACTCGGGATCTCGCCGAATGCCCTTTTTAAGCCAGTCTACGGCACTGGTAATATCATCCTCGCCAAGGGCATCATCGACTTTCTTTTCAATCTTCTCAATCATAACGCCAACGACCCGGTGGAAATGAAAGAGATAATTGTATCAGGTTGACCCCCCCCGTCAACAAACGAAGAGTGACCATCAGGACCCATTGGATGACGTTTCTAACCGTTTCATCCACTTTGTAGCATGTTTCCCGTAATCGTCGACAAACTCCTGAAAGAGGGAAGGCACCTGTTCCATTACAAAGGTGGACGATTTCACAACGGGTCGGGCCAGGGCCGAATCCCTTATATACGGATCAGGGTACCTCGTCTGTAATCCCGCCACAATCACGAGAGCAACCGAAAGACCGATTACGGCTTTGGTGAAACCCAGTAACGCACCAAGAAATCGATCCAATCCCCCGAGCTTAATCGCTTCGATAAATTTTTGGGCCACAACACCGGTTATCGAAATAACGCCCCCTACAATCAAAAATAGAGCAATAAAAGATACCGTCGCCCCGTAGTGATGGCTTTCAAAGATCCCTTCAAAAAACGGTGTCACGTAAGGATACCCCAAAAAGGCCGAAAGAAGTCCGATCAGTACACCAAGGAACATGGCCACTTCCAACAAAAATCCAAGCCGGTAACTCCAGTACGTACTAACGGCAATAATCGCCAGAATTACTCCGTCCAGCCAGTTCATTCGCCGAGTACGTTGTCCGGAAAGTAGGAATCAGCGGCGTAATCAAGGAGGTCCCGGTCCAGCGTGGGTTTTTCACGTTCGTAATCACAAAAATCTTCAACAATCTCCAGGAGATCCCTCGGATGACAGCGCCTCATCGGTCGATCCGTTTTTTGATAGTACTCCTCAATAATGTAATTTAGAACCTGCTCATCAAATTCAAACCCCAGCAGATCGCACTGCAACTTAAACAACTTACGGTACTCGTCCTCCGTGGGGTCCTCAGTATGGATTTTGTAACGCAATCTACGGAGAAACGCCTCGTCCACAAGCTCGTGAGGGTCGAGGTTTGTACTGTAGAACAACAAACATTCAAAAGGGACTTCGAACTTCAAACCAGTGTGTAACGTCAGAAAGTCTTTCCCTTTTTCAAGAGGTACAATCCAACGGTTCAATAAATCCTCGGGATCCATCTGTTGTCGACCGAAGTCATCGATCAGAAGAACTCCAGTATTGGCCTTCATCTGAAACGGCGCCTCGTAGAAACCAACGTCCTCGTTGTACATCAAATCAAGGTCTTCCATCGTCAGTTCTCCACCGACACTTACAAACGGACGGCGGGTGATCATCCATCTCTGGTCCACTGTCTTGGAAGGCGGTACTTCCGGATTGTGATAATACGGATCGTAGAACTTGATGACGGAACCACCGGCAAACATGGCCCGGGGAATGGCCACAAAATCTTTAAAGGCATCAATGACTCGCTCACAAATAATGGTCTTCCCGTTTCCCGGGCGACCATATATAAACACGGATTTGCCACTATTCACGGCCGGACCCAGAACTTCAAAATATTCATCCGGAATGATGAGGTCCTCGAACGCATCCTCGAGATCAGCCCTGGAAATCTGTTCCTTGTCCACGGAGAACTCCTTGGTCACATCCCAGTACTGTTCCAGAGGGATCGGAACCGGACCAATATAACGATCCTCCTCAAATATCTCATTCACCCGTTCGCGACCGGATTCAGTAATCTCGTATTCCCATTGATCGGCAAATTGTCCGCCTCCCCCTTTAACTTCAACATACTTTTCGTCCTCGAGTTGATCCAATAACGGTTGAATAAGTCCCCCAAAAGGAATATGCATTTCCTCGGCGAATTCCTGTCCCTGCATCTTCCCTTTCGTATACAGAGTTTTCAGAGTCAAATCCAACAAAAATCCCTCGGGTAATCCAAGGTCATCGAGGTTATTCGGCATCGACGGTACCGCTTCGGGGATTTCCTCTTCCGTAATCGTGGGCTCCTTATCTGCCATGGTCATCCTCCCGGATCAAACTAAATGTTTTGATTGAAAACAATTCTCGTTAACGTTTCCGCACAAATAATAATCCGTTATTGAAAACGATTTCCCTCTTCAAGGTCCGGTTGTCCTGCTAAAAACGCTTCGACGCTCATTTTATCGGAACCAGCCGGCTGAATTTCTTTCAGGTGAACAAGTCCATCCAAGCCGACCACACTCAGGGTTTTGTTTGAACACTGGACTATCGTCCCCGGCGTTAAATCGGTTGTCGTTTTTTCAATGTCCACTGCATAAATCTTGTACCGATCATCTCCCAGCATCGTAAATGAGCCGGGTTCGGGACTGAACGCACGTACTCGATCACGGATCTGCCGAACGGACTGATCCCATTGTATTCGAGTGTCCTCTTTAGAAATCTGTGGTGCGTACGTCGGTTCACCACGCTGTGGTTCACATTGTAATGAATCATTCTCAATTTGTTTTAATAACTCATCAAGAACTCTCACATTTAATTGACTCAAACGTTCGTACAATTCGCCGTAGTTTTCATTGGATTCAACCGGGGTTGGTTTTTGAATACAAACCGGGCCCGTGTCCATGTCTTCATCCAGTTGAAAAACGGTTACTCCGGTACGTTCATCACCGTGCAACAACGTGTGACGAATGGGCGCCGCACCTCGCCAGCGTGGTAGCAGGCTGGCGTGAAAATTAAAACACCCAATCCGGGGAATCCCAAATACTTCCTCGGACAAAAACTGCCCGTAGGCAATTACGAATATTAGGTCCAACCCCCCGAGTGTTTCAAGTTGATCCAGGCCTTCGTCGTTTATATCAGCGGGTTGGTACAGTGGAATATCAAGTTCACGGGCAAATTCAGCCACCGGTGGCGAAGATGTTTTTTGGCCCCGGCCTTTTTTACGGTCGGGCTGAGTAAATACACCCTTTAGATTGATCCGGTCCCGTTCCTTTAGGTCTCTCATTACGGGAAACCCAAACGGGGCCGTCCCCATAAATACCGTGTCATACTTCATCGGAATCGATCGTTACCCGGGCTGTTTTTCAGGTAATGGATCCGGGATATTACCATTTTTTAGTTCGTTAAGTTGATCGTTGATTTTCATTTTTTCGGAAAAATCACAGCGGTCCAGGATGGTCTTCCCCTGAAGATGATCAAGTTCATGCTGGACACACTGTGCCTGGAGTCCTTCCACCGTCCGCTCAATTTGCTCGCCTCCCGGAGTTAATGCTTTGAATTGGACTTTCGTACCTCTTCGAATCTCAACGTCGATGTTCGGAAAACTGAGACACCCTTCCGTTACGGGTTCCTCATCTTGAATATCAATAATCTCCGGATTCAAGTACACTTCTTCAATCTGTTTTTCAACGTCCAAACACAAAACAAAAATTTGTACGTCTTCACCAACCTGTGGAGCAGCAAGTCCGACCCCGTCGTACTCGTATAGTATCCTACGCATGTCTTCTATTAGACTGGACCAGTCCGCTGGATCCTCAACGGGCCTGCAAACACGTTCAAGGTCTTCATCGGGGTACAATGTTAGTGCTCGACTCATCCTAATCGGACTCCTCACAAATTATGTCACTCGGCTGGAAGCACCTTCGACATGAAACGCGTATTATAGCACAGTTTTGAATTATTTGATACTACCGGACAAGGAAATGGCCTCAATTATAAAGGGGAGGAAGGCTTGTAAAACTTCATGACATCTCCACGGGGTCGGCATCAACAATCAGGGTGACGCCCCGGGACTGCTGGCCATGAATGATACCATATAGTTTCCGGCGGTAACGTATGTCAACGTTCCCCCGTAATAGAATATGCCAGCGGTACTTCCCTTTTTTATAATCCACTCCACAGGGAGATGGACCAATCACGTCCACGTCCTCCATATCGGGTAATTGATTCCGTACACGATTCAATTCTTTGGACAAAGCTCGTTCGTCGGGCCCCCGTGCCACAATGTTAATCAATCGAGAAAACGGCGGATAAGCGAGGGGTTTCCTATGCTCCAGTTCCTGTCGAACGAAGGATTCGTATTCACGACGGGCACCGCGCAATACAGCGTAATGTCCCGGATTGTAGGTTTGTACAAGAACACGAGCCCCTTCATGAGTTCGGCCTGCCCGCCCACAAACCTGGACCAATTGCTGGAAAGTTTTTTCGGCCGCTCGAAAATCCGGGAATTGAAGCCCGAGGTCCACGTTAACAACCCCCACGAGATCGACGTCTTCATAATCGAGTCCCTTGGTCACCATCTGAGTTCCAATCAATAAACTGGATTGTGTTGTTCCGAAGGATTCAAGCAAATCGTAGCGCGCGCCTTTTTTGGTCACCGTGTCCGCATCCATCCGTATAACATTGGCCCCATCAAACCGCTCCCGGGCAAACTCCGTGAGCTTCTGGGTACCAAGACCTACGTCTTCCACGGACTCGGAACGGCAGGACTCACAGCGATCGGGAACCGGTTTCTGGTACCCACAGTAATGACAGCGGAGTTTCCGGGGGTTCCGGTGCAGGGTTAACGTAACGTTACATTGGTTGCACATCACCGTTTCACCGCAGTCCGGACAGAGAACAAAATTGGAAAAACCACGACGGTTCAAGAACCATATAGCCCGGTGCCCACGTTCCAGTACATCAGAGGTCGATTCCATTAGACGGTCCGTGATAACATTCTCCTCGGACCGTAAATCAACGATGTCAACCTCCGGCAGTTCACCACCAGCCGGGCGCTGTTCCATGGCCTCACATTCGTACCGTCCTTTTTTTACGTTGGTAAATGATTCCAGACTGGGTGTAGCACTACCCAGTACAACCGGAATACTAAGTTTACTGGCCCGCTTAATGGCTACGTCGCGTGCGTGATAGCGCGGTGACTGTCCCGATTTATAAGATGAGTCGTGTTCCTCGTCGACGATAATCATTCCGGGATCGACCAGCGGGGCGAAAACCGCGGATTGAACCCCGAGCACAACACTCGCTTCCCCCGACTGGATCCGTTTCCATTCGTCGAGGCGTTCTCCACTGGACAGTTCACTATGCAACAGTGCAAGGTCATCTCCAAAACGTTCCCGGAATCGATCGATCTGAAACGACGCCAGTGTAATTTCCGGAACGAGTACAAGAACGGATTCCCCCTGTTCAAGGACTTGCTCGGCCAGGCGGAAATAAACCTCCGTTTTACCGCTCCCGGTGACACCGTGAATTAAATGTACTCCGAACTGCTCGTCATTTAAATCCGTCTCCACGGATTCGATGGTTTCAACCTGTTCCCCGGTGAGTTCAATATCTTCGGAGGTCCCCTCCTTT
>JBDGPJ010000204.1:0-2215 GCA_042219695.1 bacterium | reverse complement strand
GCGAACCTTTTTCTGTGATCTCTCAATAATTTCTTCGTCCTCCAGCCGTTGGAGTAACGATGTCCTTCGAAGTGGTTCGGGAAGGTCCTTCTGCAACTGGGAACCATGTTCTTCGAGGTATTCTATAAGCTCCGATTGGCGTTTCGACGCCTGGGTTTTCCAGTCCTCGTAATCCGTGTCCTTAAATTCAACGAAGTTGTACGTTCGCGTGGACACGTCCGGCGGATCCAAATAAAGACTTCGTTTTACGTAACCTTCCTCCTCATAATCCTCCATTTTCTCCTGAAGGTCCGTTACGGTTCCCGAATAGATCTTCTTCAACCGTTCGAGTGGATAGGTTACCCCTTCATTCATCTCGGAAAGAATTTCATGTTCGGGGGAGTGATCGCCGGTTCGTACCCAGGCCGGATCCGGGTCCGGCAAATAACGAGGGGGAAGGATGGCTTCGTACACGTTATTCACAGGACAAACATAATACTGAGAGATCCACTTCCCCAAATCAATAAGTTCTTCGGGGATGGAATCAACGGTTTCGATAACGTCCCGGACCGGCTTAACCTCCTCGTCCAGTTCGTCCGGAACCTTCACATCCGTAACCAATCCCACCGTGAGTTTTGGACCGAGTGGTACGACTACAGGCTTACCTACTAATTCCTTGTACCTCGTTTTGTACTCAAAAGTTTCTCTGATATTTCGCCGTAGAAACACAACACTGGCCAGGTAAATCGCATCGTCCGGTGGATCGCCGTCTTCTTGTGTTTGCTCACCCGATACACGTGGTTCGACTTCAGTCTCGGGAGACATTCAGGATTTCCGGGAACTTTGTTCGACAAGCTGTTTTTTAACCAGAGTCAAATCATCAAAAAGTTTATCCGATTCATTGGAATTTCGGAGTACGTAAGCCGGGTGAACGGTGGGGATGAGTGTATACCCATTCCAATCGTAAACTTCTCCCCGGCTGGCCATGATGCTGCGGTCTTGACCCAGACAGTATCGAAGAGCAAAGTTACCCAGTGTCAGAACCACTTCCGGATCGATCAGATCTACTTGTTCATCAAGATAGGAACGACAGGCATCCAGTTCCTCCTGCTCGGGGTTACGATTTCCCGGGGGGCGGCATTTTACCGTGTTTGTAATGTAAATATCGTCTTCATCCAGTCCCAATTTTGGAAACAACCCGCGAAGCAATTTCCCGGCCGGTCCCACAAACGGTAGCCCTTGCTGATCCTCTTTGGCCCCCGGACCCTCTCCGATTACCATTACCTTAGCCGTGGCCTTTCCTTCCCCGAACACCACCTGACTGCGATTCTCTGAAAGTTTACATTTTGTACAGCCCTGTGCCTCCTGCTCGAGGTTATCAAGTTGTTGTTGAGGGGAATCAGCCACCTGTTGTTCACTTTGATCTTCGAGGGGTTCGCTGTTGGATGAAACTTCCGCGGTAGAATTAGGACTGTTTGAGGTGGTCGTCGTTCCAGTTTCCGCTGAGGAGGCCGGAAGATCCGGGGGCTCTTCCCCCTTTTGTGCACGAATGTACTTATCGAGTTCGTAAGCCAGTTCGGAGGCGTTCACCATAATCCCACCCACATTAAATATCGACCACGCTTATTCATGAATTCATTATACCATCCTACCGTAAGCCTTAAATTTCTCTAACCCGGTCTACCTTGACAGTTGCACTGTTATGAAAAAACCGTCTTCCGGACAGCCATTGATTGTTCTATAAACGATCATATATCAAGTTGAAATGTTAGCCATGTGAGAAAATAGATTGTGCTTCATCAGTGGTTATGTGAACGGCTGGGTTCGCCCCGGCCATTCTCGGTATGGGCGGTCTTTCAGACGGTTAATTCACAGACCTTGGGAATCAACCGGACTAACCTCTTCTTAAATACCAATAGCATGTTTTCATATCTGAAACACTATTTATTTGTTTGTTTTAAAAATCAGTAGAATAATCCCATTCAAACTTGATTGTGTGAAATTTTACATTGCCTGCTAACGTTAATCTGGCATAGTAACCGTAAGGAAGAATAGTCGAACTACTCTATCCTATATGGGAGGCCGCGAAGATGGGGGCCACAGTGAAGAAAACGGATCTGCACACGTTTATCGAGCCGGAATCAATTTCCGTAGTGGGAGCCTCCGAGGATCCGTCCTCGGTGGGGCACGCCGTGTTCAAAAACCTGCTGTACGGACGAATCGATGGGGATAACCC
>JBDGPJ010000203.1:1649-1969 GCA_042219695.1 bacterium | reverse complement strand
CAAAACCAGGATTCGTATACACTGGTAATCCCGGGCGGGTCCACACCGGTTCCCCTTTTCCAACACTTGTCCGAGGAATACTCAAATCTGGAAGTTTGGGACCAGGTTCACGTCTTTTGGACGGATGAGCGTTATGTTTCAAAAGATTCGGAACGCAGTAATTATGCCTCCGCCTCCAAACATCTACTGACTCAGGTTCCGATTCTACCGAAACACGTCCATTCGTTTCCGGTTGAATCGGGATTGCGTCGCGGTCGATATCGAGACGAACCTCCGAGGCGCGGGCGAGTTCCTGCAGCCCCGTGACGATGCCGCCCTCC
>JBDGPJ010000203.1:1325-1639 GCA_042219695.1 bacterium | reverse complement strand
ATCATTCTGTTCTAAGGGTAGAGGATCGATACGTAGTGAAATCCTCGTCGGAAGAACATTCCGAGCCACGAATCACAATGACCTATCCCTGCTTACGACTCGGCCGAAGTATTCACGCGATGATAACAGGGGAAGCTAAGTCCGAGGTAGTAAAAAAGATCCTGGACGAGCCCCAGTCAAAGGAAAATTATCCTGTGGTGGAATTGAAAAATGATATTGATGACTGGTGGTTGGATGAGCCGGCAGCTAAATACCTGGATCCCGTGTGAAAAATTTTACGTTTGCAATGATGAGAAGGTGGCATAAAATTAACC
>JBDGPJ010000203.1:682-1297 GCA_042219695.1 bacterium | reverse complement strand
AAAAATTCTTTAATATATAAGCTAATATAAATCGAGAGAGGATGTCAAAGTCATGTCAGGTGAACAAACATTGGATTCAGAATCATTTGAAAACGTGGTGGTGTTTGGCGGTGACGGATTTTTGGGTTCGGTTGTTGCCGATGTTTTAACAAACAAAGGGTACGAAGTAACCGTATTTGATCGTACTCACGAGAGAGACGTTCCGTGTGATCGATTTATAGAGGGGGACATACTTGATAAAGAAGCCGTGAACACTGCCATTGAAGGCTCCGACGTAGTGTTTAATTTTTCGGCAATTTCCAACATTGAGTACGCACATAACAATCCCGATGAAACGATCGAGACCAATGTGATGGGGAATACGAATATCCTGGAAGCGTGTGTCGAATTTGACGTGGATCGTTTCATGTTTGCCAGTACCGTTTACGTCTATGGTGACAAAGGCTCCTTTTACAGGTGCAGTAAGCAGTCCTGTGAGCTCATAATTGAGACGTATAACGATGTTCACGATCTTCCGTTTACGGTCCTGCGTTACGGATCAATTTACGGACCGATTCCGGGGCCGAACAACTGGATTTATAACACCATCAAGGATGCTCTGACGGATAAGCAGAT
>JBDGPJ010000203.1:0-567 GCA_042219695.1 bacterium | reverse complement strand
TGGACATGGTCCAGGAAATGATCGATCACGAAGTAGACATCACCTACGAGGAGTTTGGTGAACAGGAAAATATTCATTACAAAATGACTCCTTATAATTTCAAACCTCGAGTGGCGGACCGGTTAACGATCGATCCCCACGTCGACCTTGGAGAAGGAATCCTTGAGTGTATACACAGGGTCTACGACGACATACAGGACGAATAAATGCAGCTTATAAGATTATAATCACAGGATGAACTCAAACTCATGAACCGGCGTTTCTCATGTTCGAATATTATCTGGGAGCATGGTCCCCTCGAGGATTTCTTTGCTCTATTAAAGGAGAATGAATTTTCCGGTTGGGAATGTTCCATCACTAAAGTGTGGGAGAATCCCACCCGGGCCAGCGATCGAGAAATTTTGGATTTGAGAGATACGGTTCAACAATATGATCTAACGATTTCCGCTGCCCATTCCTTGACATTCACCCGGCCTGAACTGTCATTCTTTGAATCACCTGAGGCCCGAGATGAACTAATGGGATATGTCGTTCACCTGGCCGAAATAGCCGATAAACTTGATTCAA
>JBDGPJ010000202.1:0-3486 GCA_042219695.1 bacterium | reverse complement strand
GAGGCTCCTGAAACCAACCCCAGAGGTTGTCATCCAACTGTTCCACCGTATCGGGCACGTCGGACAGTTTCCCCATCAACTCATCACAGGAATTCATAAGTTCACGGAGAACTTCTTGGGGACTCGCGTCGGCGTCCCCGTAACGAGCCGTATGGACGAGAATGTTTCGAACGTCGATTAACAACTCCTCGTCAAACTGTTCTTCAAGTACGAGTGGCCGGGATGGAACCCAACCGGCTTCGGAATAGATGCGAACGGGGGGATGTTTATCTTCGCCGGAAAAATTACGGTACAGCTCACCCAGCAAACGGGGACGAAACTCCCCGTCGGGGTCCAGAAGGGAAATACCCTCGTAGCTTGAAATCTCCTCGACCTGTTGATCCGTTAAGTCGAGACTCGAACAGTCGGCTTGATCAAATTCATCCGACCAATCTATGAGAAATTGACCATCGGGAATTTCTAATTCATTAAATTCCAACAGCAAGCGCTCCCTTAAAATCGGATTGAAAGCATACCTACGATTGCTATTAACGGAAATAGAATCCTTGAAAAATACCACAGATTATTTTTATAGACAACAAATATACTGGTCCTCCTAAACTGATTCCATAATCCCGTTAATTGTAGTGATTTCTGTCACTGGCAATATCAGCCTGAATTATTCATGACGATCTCAATCGTCTTGAATAATTCACCTCTACGAGACAGCCTTTAAGCTTGAATTACCCAATAAATCAAAACGTTATACACTCCCATAAATTTACGGAATGTAATTAAAGAGTCCAGTGCAAAAAGGTGTTGTCCTGATTTTGTTGCCTTTAAAACCGACCCTACAAACCATTCTTGAGCGTGTTTTTCGACCATATTGGGGTTATTGCAGTAGACTCATTAAAAAAATACCTTCTCTCAGCTTGCCGGCTGGGTTAGCCCCGCTGGTAATGGGGCTTTTCAGCCCGATTGACGGCTGATCAACCGATCGGAAACATTCCGACGGTTTTCTGTCGCGAATTTTCCGGGTTAGGATTGTTCCACTCGCCGGAATAAGTCCCAAATTACAATCCCCCGGAGAAAATTGGTAAAATATAGGCTCGTATGAAATGTATCGTTCACGCGATCGGGTGTTGGACTTTGGAGCCGGGAACCGCGTAGCGTCTTGTTACCTCCAAGCAATTACCTTTCATCGAAATAAGCTGATTGTAATAAAATTAGAAAAGACGAGTGCTAAATTTTACGCTAAAAATGTTTCACAAATTCCCCAACCACGATGAAATCAAATAAAATCGCCATCACCGTTCGCGAGGGGATTTTGCTTACCTAAGACGGGGGAGTAACCCGGGAATTTGTCCCATTCTCCAGGTCGAATTGATCCACCAGCGATCTCAACTTATCGAGCGTTTGCTCCAGCTGGTCCGATTGTGAGGCCAGCTCCTCACTGGAGGAAGCCGTTTGTTCGGCCCGGGCTGAATTTTGTTCCGTCACGGATTCAAGTTCCGTCACGGCTCGATTAATCTCCTCAATCCCCTCCGATTGCTCCTCCGTCGCCGCGTTCACATCCCTGACGTAACCATCCACTTCTTTCACCACCTCGGTAATATCCTGGAATACTTCCCGGGATTCCTCGGCTTTTTGGGTCCCCTCCTCGGTTAATTCAACGCTTTTTTCAATGATCTGGCTGATCTCGTCAGCCGCTTCCGAACTTCTCTGGGCGAGCTGACGGACTTCGTCGGCCACCACGGCAAATCCCTCGCCGTGTTCACCCGCGTTGGCAGCTTCCACGGCCGCATTGAGCGCCAGCAGGTTCGTCTGGAACGCAATATCGTCAATCACGTCGATGGCCGTACTGATTTCCTCGCCGTGTTCGTTAATTTGTTCCATGGTCTCAGCCATTTCGCGGATCTGTTTTTCGCCACGCTCAACCGTTTCACTGGCTTGTTCCGTCAACGACTGACTGCTGGCGGCGCTGTCCGAAGTCTCCTGAACCATGGAAGCAATCTCTTCAATTGAAGACGACGTTTGTTCCAGCGAAGAGGACTGGCGGGTGGCCCCATCGGATAAATCCTGGCTGGCGTCCTCCAGCTGGGTGGCCGCTTCATCCACCGTGCGGGCTATAGCTTCAACCTCGTCAATCGATGACGTTATCTGCTGAGCCATCCTTCGTAGTTTCTGTACCATCGTTTCAAACGCCTCGCCGAGATCGCCTTCGACGGACTCTTCCAAAATTTCATTGTCCAGTTCAAGCTCCGAGACGGCCGAAGCCTGCCGGGCCACGGTTTGCAGTGAACTCAACACCTCGTTAAAAGCATGGATGGCCGCTCCAAGTTCATCCGTGGTTTTAACTTCACGGGGTTGTTCGTCCAGAATATTTCCCCGGGCCACGCTACTGGCTAACTCGGTAAGTTTATTCAGGGGAGTCTTAATATACTGAACGAGTCCATATGCTCCGGCCACGGCCAAGACAAATCCCAGAACCGTAGCCAGCATAAGCAGGTTGTTATAAGACAATAACTGATCGTGGATGTGGCCGAGGCGGTTATTTGCCTCGTTATTCATTTCAGTAGCAATGATCTCCGACTGTTCTATTACTTCCCCGGCTATTTCATCGTATTCGGACATCACCCGGTTCCCCTCGTTCTGACTCCGTTGGTAGGCTTCGTACATCCGTTGACCCGTCTTTTGAAGTTTGGGTAGCCGTCCCCGAAGAGTTTTTAATCGTTTGAGATGTTCAGGCTCGTCTTTATTCAATTTAATGAGTTGATTGATGGTTTTACGCGCCTGTTTCAAATTGGGTTTAGCTTCTTGTTCAATAACCGCTTCGTCCCCCGTCAGCGAAGCATCCGTGTAAAACTGCCAGACGTTGGCCACCTTCAACTCAAGTTCCTTCGCCTTCTGGACTTCTTTCTGGATATTCGCGTATTGATTGATGTTTTCATTGGTCTCCCATAACCCCAACACAAAATACGTTGAAAGACCGATCAAGGCGACGGCGACAACGGAAAAAATCAAGACAATTTTATGGGTTAATGTCCATTCCAGCGTGAATTCGCTGCGTTCAGAAGAGGAATTCATGATACAAACTCCTTTTGTCATGTTGGAATAATCGGTGGTTCAAAGCGTTTCAATACATCCTATTTAGTAGCATTTGTTCCCCCGGGGGTTGTTCAAAGAACGAGTAAAAATGACACACCCGTAAATTGGATTTTATCGGTCGTAATCGTCCGGGTGAAATCATTCGATCCCATGAATTGGACGTTATTGGTCCTTAAATTGATTCTGGTGAAGAACGAGGTTCCCCGCTCCATGTTGGGTCGTTTTTCCTGTAAGATCCACTAAAAACGAATCTCGTAATTTGACGAATTTTACTCCTCGAAGCAATCACGTCGTTCTCAAGAATGAATGTTTCAAAGTGACTTAGGCATCCACGTACTGTTAACGTTACTAAGCTTTTGCGGTTTTAATGTTTTGTTCGTTTTACACAAAGAACAATGG
>JBDGPJ010000201.1:0-3896 GCA_042219695.1 bacterium | reverse complement strand
TGGCTTTGTTGAAAACCTTAATTTTTTGTCATATTTGCCGAGAGTCCATTGGACGTTCAGTTTTGTGCTATTTCTGAATATCGGGCACCTGGATGGAGCGTATCCGATATTCTGACCCTCGGAGCCAGCATGGAGGCTGGGCGAGAATGAACAAAACAGAACTCAAATGGACTCCTTTTACGGAGGATTTCAACAGAGCCTCCAGATGTCAGTATGATACATGGCAATAATTGGGTTCAAAACATTTACTTCCCTCGCTGATAATAAGGGATCAACGTGTTTATTCAATCGATTGGAATCTAAAATTAGTTAACGAATACATTCATATACCTCTTTGAATGGTTTACTTTGATAACATCACTCAGGTTTTTCTCGTCATCGACCACCGCTCAATATTAAATCGAACATCATAGGTACAACGTGGGCTCCACTAATAAATCCGCTGTCCTCAAATTTCACAACGGAGAATTCCTCGATAGTCAGGAGGGGGATCAATCCCGTGAGGCTATCCTGTCTAATCTTCATCATGAATATTGACGAGCACCCTGAATAAAACCAAGTAAAAGAAACCTTGGCAGGTTAGAACGTAGTGTAAATGAATGGATTGAGTCGAAGCCAGATCCACATGAATAAGGCCCCGTGGTGACACTATTCCCGTCCATTCTCGGGTTAATGTAATGTGCTCAACAAATATATTGTTTAGCGTTCAGCCGTCAGCGATCAGCAATTAGCTTAATACAACAGCAAAAACACCAGGAAAGGCTCGTTTAGAGCCGTTTCTCGCTTCAAGCTGAGTGCTGACGGCTGTATATCCTGCACAATTTTAAAAACTTTTATTCCAGGAATTTAATCGTCCTCCCGTATCTGGTGCTGTCGGCCTTCCTCACCCGGAAAAATAACCGTAATAATCGGTACCGTGGTTTCGTTAATAACATTCTCGTGAACCGAGCCCACGACGACGTCCACCAGTTCGGGTTCCGACTCTCCCAGCACGGCGAGGTCGTATTGCTCAATCTCCTCGATCAGCATGGACTCCACGTCTTCCACAGTATCCACACGTATTTCAATCATCTCTTCACGCATTTCCCCGGAAGTCAATTCATTCTGGAACTGTTCGAGATACGAACGGCGATCCGAGGTTGTTTCCTTCTCCTCGACAAAACCAACCAACGTCACGTTTTGGGGGGATTTCGCCAGTAAATCATCGATAAATCCAGCCATACGTTCAAACTGTTCCGTGCCTTTCACGGGAACCAGGATCCGTTCCAGAGACTCGAACTCGCCGGGCGTCAGGATGGCGTCACATTCCTGTTCAAGCGCAACGGAATTTAACGTTTCCACGGGATCAGACGTGAACTTAATACACCGCTCCGTATCCACGTCCTGCTCGAAGAACCGGCTTTCCACTTCATCCATGATTCGCTCGGCTTCGTCACCAAAATTGTCCCGGGTCTGTTCCGGAGTGGCCTGATCGGAAACCGGGTAAATTCCAAGAAGTACGACGGTTAGCGAGGAAAACAACTCAAGCGGCAGGCAGTCGTATTCAACATCCTCGGTGAGATCCAGGTACACCAAGATCCTGGACACGTCGGGCTGTATCTGATTCATTGGTTGTTCACTCCATCGGTTGTTGTCTCCCGTCCTCCTGTTACCTGTTGTATAAAATACCAGATTACCGCCACCACACTGAGGAGAAAACCCAGTTGAATGGACCGCGGATTCATAAATCCTATTAAAAGAAAGCTACAAACACCACCAAAAGCCGGCAAGTACGGACGGCCCCACATGAAAAAATCGGGTTCGTACCAGTCAGGGGAACGATAAGCCAGCCAAACCAGTGAAAAACACATTAAGCCATACATCACAAGGTGCAACAAAGAAGCGACTTCGGCCAGCAACTCAAGTCCCCCAATCGACAAAAAACCAATGATACCGACTGAAGTTAATAGTAACGATCGATGGGGAGTATTGAACGTCCGGTTGATTTTAGCAATGGCGCGGGGCATGATTCGGTCCTTACTCAGGGCGTACAGCGCACGCGAGGAACTCAGTACGGACGCATTGGCACTGGACACGGTGGCAAGCAACCCGGCCACGGTCATCCCCAGTGCCCCAAATTTTCCAAAAAACGAACGGGCAACCTCCACCATGGCCGTCTCACCAAATTCGGCCAGGCGAGCGGAACCAAAAACACGCGTTGAAACGAACACGGCCGTGACGTACATCACACCCACGACCAATACACTCCCCACCATGGCCAGCGGAAGATTGTAGGAGGGCTCGGAAATCTCCCCGGCGACGGTGGCAATCTGGCCAAAACCGAGGTAGGACGTAAACACGAGGGCCGCGGTGGTAAACACGGGTAGGTACCCCTCCGGAGCAAACTGTTCGGACGGTGCCGTTTTTCCGATGAACCCCAGCACATTCAGGACTCCATAGCCCAGAAAAAATAACAGTATCAGAAGTAAGGAGGTCACAATGAGGTTCTGGAACCCGCCGGAATTCTCGGTTCCAAAAACGTTTATGAGGGTGATAAGAACTCCCATGCCAATTCCCAGTACGTAGGCCGGAATTCCGGGGTCCACACCGAACGCGACCAGGGTTCTCCGGAAATAATGGCCAAAACCGGCCAGGTAAAACGCGGATGCAAAGACGAGACCGAACCACTGCCCCAGTCCCACGATGGTTCCCCAGAAGAACCCCAATCCCCGGGACACGAAATAGTACCCTCCCCCGCTCTCCGGCATGGCGGTGGCCAGTTCCGACGTCGCCAGGGCCACGATCAGGGCAATGACGGCTCCCAGGCCAAACGACAACGTGGCTGCCATTCCGGCCCGTCCCGCGGCAATACCCGGAAAAACAAAAATCCCGGCTCCAATCATGGTCCCGATCCCGATCGCAAGGGCCCCGAGTAATCCCAGGGACCGTTCGAGCTGTTCGTCTCCGTTTGCCTCGGGCGGGGGGGAGATTAGCCGTCGCTCCTTATTTCGGGAAGTTGAATTTGAAAGAGCTTGATCGCTTGACCTACGATCAATGGAATCAAACTCATCCCTCCGATCAAAATCCATCCTCTACGACCGGGTGAAGTGATCTTCAGTACGTAAGCCAGTCCGGGAATATAGGTAGCCCCCAGTAAGAGAACGAGGCACAATCCCAGGGCAGACCACACATACGGATTGTGAACGATGTCATTGGTAAATAATCCACTACCGAAATCACGCATGTTAAACACGTGCCAGAGTTGGGCGAGAGCCAAAGTCAGAAACGAAACGGTAACGGAACGCTCAACGGAAAACCCAAAAACATACCGAGCAATTCCGAGGCTCCCCAGCACGGACCCGGTAAACACAAGTCCAAAGAAAAACATGGCTATCCAATGATTCCACTTAATAATCGGCTCCTCGGGATCCCTGGGGGCATGTTCCATAGTATGTGGATCACCCTCCCCCATGCCCAGCGCCAGCGCCGGAAACACGTCGGTCACCAGGTTTAAAAACAGAATCTGGAGGGGGAAAATCGGAAGGGGCATCTGCATGGCCGATGCAAGCCCCACCACGAATATTTCACTGACATTACAGGACAGCAGGTAAAACACGAATTTACGAATATTCTTGAAGATTACCCGGCCTTCTTCCACGGCGGTCACGATACTGGAAAAGGCATCGTCGCGCAGAACCATGTCGGCCGCCTCCCGGGCAACCTCCGTACCGCGCTGACCCATGGCGATACCAATGTCGGCCTTCTTCAGGGCCGGGGCGTCATTCACACCATCTCCGGTCATCCCCACGATCTCCCCCTGGTCCTGGTAGAGTGCAATTAAATCCAGTTTCTGAGACGGTGATACCCGTGAGAATATCCTCGACTGCTTGACGTCATCCATTCGTTCCGGGGGTAAT
>JBDGPJ010000200.1:0-7662 GCA_042219695.1 bacterium | reverse complement strand
TTACTGCGTCATCTTTTTCTGACGGCGCTTGCGAAGCTCGTCGAGGTTCTTGTTCATGTCCTCTTCGAACTTCTTGGCGTTAAAGCGGGTCTTGAGTTCTTCTTTACCGCTCAGCTTACCGCGGAGGTCTTCCATGGTAAGCTCCATCAGAACGTAAGCACGGTAACCGCCACCTTCACGAATAATGCCTTTCTCGGCCAATCGTACTCCGGTGAGTTCTTCGGCAACCATCTCACGCATAAAGTCCTGGTACTGTTCACGCGTTACGGTTTCCTTGTCACCGCCGGTGTTACCGATTTCTTCCACGTACCGGTCACGCTGACCTTCCAGCGTGGACCGAAGCGAAGCGGCCAATTCACGCTTGGCCTTCAGCTTGGCCTTGTTAAGCGAAACGCTCAGCCGGCTGGACTTGGCCGTGGCAGCGGTAAAAATCGAGCCGTCCTTTTCCGGAGGACTGAAGAACCAGTCGGGTGCATTGATGTCGGACTGGAACTCACTGCTTGTGCTTGTGCCCGATGAGTTGTTGGCCTTCTGTCCTCCACCCTGACAGGCCACAACTCCAAATGCGGCGACAAGCACGAGTGCCACAATGGTGAAGCGTCGTCGTAACATAAATAAAACCTCCAACAAAAAAAGTTAAGTGCTTAGCAACTTACTCACGATTAAATCGGATAGATCCTGTTTGATCCAATCTCCTACGTATTTCCGTGTACGTGACCCGGCCATCCTCTTGTCCAGGGCCGTGGTCACCTCTCCGTGGTTAATCGTACCCACGGTGCGATTCGTAACGTTGTCCTTGATACTGATCGTTACATTCCATCGTATGGCTTTGTCGGATTTTCGTCCCTTGGTCGTGTAGTTGGCCGACATCCGCGTGGTGACCACAACACTGGCATTTTGAGCGTTATCCGTGGTTGTTAACTGGAGCTTGTTGAACTCCCGGCGAATCATACCCTGGAGCTGACTTTCAAATCCACTACCTTTACAAATATTTCCCAGGGTCGGCGTCTGTACGTGAATCGATACGTTCTGAAGAGCCTGGTTAAACTCCTTCTCTACTTGAGCGGGAGTTGGCTTCAGTTCCATCGACTGGCTTCCCGAAGTAGAACTTGTAGGAGAAGAAGTGGACGACGTTGAACGACTGCTTGATTTCGATTTACTTTTATCATTCCCCCGTAAATTTTGTTCCATGCTTTTTTCAAACGCCGCAGCTCGCTCACGAAACGTTTTATCGGACGCCATCATGTTCTTGGCGGAGGACGCCGAGGACGGCGCCGATTGCTGTTCCTGTCCTCCCATTCCCTGGAGGACTTTCACGATATTTTTATAACGCTGTGCACGCGTAGCCTCCTGCTGAGCCATGGCCAGGTAGCGAAGTGTGCGTAGCGAACTCTCGGAATTTTGTGCCTGGCTGTAATTGCTCTTAAGTTTACTCAGGGCCTGACGATATTTTCGCAGGTAATTCGAGACCGCGTTGTTTTTGTTGAGCACGGCCAGGGCAAAATAATTCGTACGGCCATTCATGAACTTACTGGTCTGGCGCTCAATTTTTACTCCCTGCAGTTCACTTTTCGTGGCCACGGACGTCTGGGACTGCATCTTGGACTTATGAACAAAGCTGTTCTTATTCCCCGTGTTCTTTTCGGTCATGTTGGTGTTCAGTTGACGCACGGATTTAATCGTCTGGTTAAAGATCTTCGAAATCTCGGCCTTGGCGTTTTTCTTGGCCTCGATCATCGAGTTCCCCGAGCCGGTCGCCGTCAGGTATTTTGAAGGCGGAAAGGCATTGTCCGGGTTCTGAAACCAGCTTGGCACCTGGGCATAGGTCACTCCGGCAATTAGTGTAAGGCTAATTACTGCAATCAAACTAACATTCAATTTACAAAACTTCTTCATAATAAATCTCTCCGTTTATGAATTGATAAGGAAACAACAATTCCTCATCGTACTAAGGCTTTTAAAATTCAGATGAAGCCTCTTCGATCTCGGCCTGCCGTTTTTCTAACAGGGCCTTCGATTGATAATAAACTTCTTGGTTGTCGTGCCACCCACCGTGTATAAAATACATTCGTCCATAATCGTCTTCCCACATTTCGTACCCCGTGTGAGATCGGCTTGTAAAATGGGGTTTTTCGTTGTTTGTAAAATTATTCTGTTTGGTGGGATCTCCATACGTGGATTTCAACGATTTGGCAGTGTTATTCTCGACTCGATCGGCCACGTCTTCGTCCATGTCAGGCCACCGCATCGCCGCCCAGACGAGTCCCCAGTTATTCGAAACGTGAAACTTGTCAAAGGCGAAATACAGGTTCACTTCTTGATCAAACATCGTGTCTTTGTAAACCCAGACCTTCTTCCCTTCCTTGGGCATTTTGCGTTTTTTGTAAGGTTTTTCCTTACGGGCTTTCCGGGAGGTTGGATTCCCCAGCTTCTGTCGTACTTGAGCAGGGCTGGAACCCCAGGGTAGCCCCTTAATACCATCAATACGACCATTTTCCGTCTTCTCTAACTTATTCCCGTAACGCTTACCGGCCAATTCATCCTTAAGCGGTCCACCGGTCGGGCCGGACGCTCTCGTAGTACTGGAACTTTTGGGATATTGAAAGGTGGCTTCGGAATCAATCATAGGTTTAGCAAACATGGAAATGGAGATGTATTGTTTAGGATCATTGGGATCATACGCATCATTGTAATTATCATCATAGACAAAATTTATTTTTCCATATTTGTCAGTCCAAATATCTAAATATCCTCTATCCCCTGAGTATAAAGTGGCCTTATTATTACCCTTTTTAAATTTTTCATCTCGATCAATAACAGGATTAGGATTTCCATACTTTGATTTAAAAATCTTCTTAATAGTATCTTTCAAGTACTTATAATCGTATTTTCCACCGTGTGTTTTTTCACTGTGCTCTTTTTTCCACCACAAAAACGCGTAAGCAAATCTATTCTTGTTATTTTTATTAATAAATCCCACGATTAAATTTGCTTTACGATCAAAATACTTTGGATTGTATTCATATTGTTTATAAAGAAGGACTTTAGATACTTTTCCGGGGAGTGTCATATTCCACTTTTTTGTAATAACCTTCCAACTATTAAGATGACCATATGATGGCTCCCCCAATTTCCCTTTAACTTCCTTTACGGAAGCTCCCCAGGGGATGCCTTGAAAACCATCAATTTTTCCCTGTTTGGGCGTAAACCCCGGAAATCCACTACTTGCTGATTGGTTGTTTTGGCTCGTAGAAGGTGAAGGCTGAGGAGCCGGGCTTGGTGAGGGCTTGGGTTGAGGTTTAGGCTCAGGTTTGGGCTGTGTAGCCTGTTGTTGCTGTTGGCCGGTTCCTCCGCCCAGGCTTACACAGGCACAGGGGGAATCGGCCGAGGGATACACAATCGATCCGGTTAACGCAAGTAAGAAAAATGAAACCGTGATAATTGTCAGTTTGAATCGCATGATTGTTTACTCCCGTTGTCGGGTTTCGGGTTTTGCGTTTCGTGTTTCGCGTTCGGTGTTCCGTGTTACAAGTTACGAGTTTCGAGTTTCAAGTTACGAGTTTTGAGTTGAGTATTTAGTGTTAATTGCTTCTAGCCAATCGCTAAGAGCTAATAGCTAACGGCTATAAAACAAATCCAGTTCATCCAGTAAATCCAGTCCATTGAAAAAAAGTACCCAGAACACGAAATTTCCAACTGTGAATCGAAACAAACTTAAAAACCGTCTTCTGGGGCATAACAAAAAATCAATTCAATCCGCGTCCAAATCACTTCTCAATTTGAGATTGCAAAAAGGTAACGAGACCTGCTTCAAATTTAAATGTGAGATTTTTCACGGTAATTATGTTTGGACTTGACGAACCAAACATGGTAAAGCAGGACGAGCCGTCATCACTAAAGCTCGTTGGAACGACGCACCCTCCCGAACTGGTTTTTAACGGAGAAACTACAATTAATCGGAGTTGTTTAGTCTATACTGGTACAGATGTACTACGAATCATCAATCCAATTGTGAATATAGCCTTTATAACGGGGGAAACTCCGATACCTCCGCTTTAAATGAATTTCTGGAGACGTACGAAGTTTGGTTCACCACGGTGGAATGTCTTCTTGATCGTCTTTTTGTCGACAACATTTCCATCACTGTAGTACTTCACGTTCAATGTAACTTTCTCACCGTCCGGAACGGTAAAATGACCCACGTGAACTTCACCAGGATAAAGCCGCACGGTACGAAGATCGGCATTTTCCGTGAACTCCTGGGCAGCGACTTTACCCACGGCCCCGAGTACTCCTCCGCCAGCTTCCTCGGAGGCTTCCTTAGCCAGAATGGCCTTCCCGAGGGCTCTCATGAAGTTTTGTGTCTTAATCAGGGGTTCCTTTGCCTCAAACACGCTCTTGGCCACGCGATTGATATCCTCAAGCTTGCCGAGGGACATACTCGATTGTCCCTGGGGCTCGACCACGACTCGATCAATCTGGGTTCCTCTTGTTTTCATCTCGGGATAGGCCCATTTAACGTAATAACCCTTGTACGTCATTCGTTGGGATTCCTCGTATTTAATCGGTCCACGACCCAGCAAAGCAACGGTGTTAACGCGAGCTTTGCCCCTCTCAACGTCCACACCTTTCGGAAGATCCGGTATGTCAAAGTTGTAGAGGTTCGGCTGGTTAGCAAACGCTTCCTCTATTTTTTCCCGGTCTATTCGGGCGTCACTGGCGTCTCGTTGGGATAAGTACATGATGTAACTCATGTAACGACCGAGAGCACTGGTGTGGAAGGAAAGATCACCAATTTCAAATGAAGTCTGTTCGTCCTTACCGATATCGATTTTGTCACCAAGTTTTGAAGCGGAGGATTTCTTGTAGTCCTCGGCTACCTGTTTAAGGCGTTCCTCCATTTTTTCCAGCTTGTTGTCGAGCTTGCGGACTTCGACAAACACTGCATCAGGATCGTTCAACTGAGCATAATTGAGTGCCTTAAAAATATTGATGTAAACGTCGTCGTAAGGCTCACCACGGTAGGGGAGTTCAGTGTTATTGGTCATAATCGAAAAGCCCATGTTACTAAGGCTTTTCGTGAATAAATCATCGATGTACTGATCCGCCCGAGCAAAGCGCTTGTTACTCCCCGAGTACTGCCCGGCGTAATGCTTGGCCAAACCCATTTCAATTGAATAAAGTACCCGGTCTTTTTTCTCGTACTTCTTTTCTTTCCGGGCCTTTTTAAGTAGTTGGACCACTTTCTTGTGCTGGCCTTTTTGCAGTGATTCATTCATCGCCTTGTACTGTTCTACACTGGTTGCACATCCAACAATAAATACGGCAAGTGTGAGCGTGGTGAGAAACTTACGCACCTCTACACTCCTCCTTTATGAGTTAATAAATTAACGTTCCAATCGTGTGTCCCAAACCTACAGTGAGAAGTTCAAGGTGTCTATTCGTGGTGTGAGTCGCAGAAATACTGGTTGAGGTTAATGCGGTATTCAGTGTCCGATTGGTGTAATGATTAATCGTGATCCATTGCTGAATTTACGGGACCCATACAACTATTAACGGTAAAAACCAGCAATTAACGTGTCGTGTAGAACCGATTAATCACTCCGCACAATCAGTTTTTACCAGGAGTACTTGTCCTGGGCAACCTTCTTTTTGATTTCCTTCGTGCCAATCCAGACCTTCTGCTGAGTCTGAATGTCAATCAACTGCATGTTAACTTCGTAAGCTCGTACCTGCTGACCGCCGGCACGTTGAATCTGGGAATGAAAGCTTCCCTGTAACATGTAGTCGGCTCCCTTTTCCTGGGCCATTTTCGCCGACGATTCACGGGTGGCAAATTTAGCCTGATCTCGACGTTCAGCCCGGGTGGCGTCCCGCTCTTGTGACATAGCCACAAATTTGACCTTACCCGAGTTAATCAGTTCACGTTCAATGTCCTTCGTGAACGTTTCTTCGTCGATGTGCTCGGAACTCTTGTTTCGGAATTTGCCGACGATCACTCGAGGATCCCTGCCCTCTTCTTTAACAAACTCCTGTAGCCAGGGACGATTCAACACGTCACTGATCATCTTCTTGGCGACCCGCTTGGAGTCGGAGTCGTTCCACTTCCCCGTAAGGTCGACAGTCTGACTGGACGAAACACGCTGTACGTTACGATTGGAAGCTCCAGCCTGGCATCCAGCGATAAAAACAACAGCAAGTAACAACATCGAAGCACGCTTGAACAATGGTAAAACCCCCTGTGTGAGTTAGGTTATCTATTCAGGTTTTAGCAAATTTAAATGCATAACCCCCAAACGTCAAGCATGAAATTACAACCTTACATATTGATATAAAGAAAAAAGAGAAACTAAGCCCTTTCACAGGCTAGCTGCCCGTGATTTCGGCTTCATCCCTATCCTTTCATTTTAACGACGTTCAAACCTGTAATGGCTTTTCACAGTTTTATTCATAATAGTCGTCATAGTGAATTATGATGAATAAGCTGGTTAGCCCGGGGATTTATACATGAATTAACGGTCGCGAAAATCTCTTTGTGAAAATTAAAAAACGATTGGAAATTTATGAACGGTAAGAATGTACTCAATTTAGAAGTTATTATTATTCTATATTCAGCTCTTTACCGATCCTTCGTATTGCATTCGAAAGGTGTATCACCTTGAATAAACGGCATTGTTGAATACGTTGCGGCAGGAGGTCGCTGTCAACTTTGGGCGAGAAAACGTCGAGAACAATAAACCTGCTGATCTTTTTTTACGAGAAAAAAACAAGTCCAAAAAACCTGTTTTTATAAGCAATCAGTGTTCAGTTATCGGTCTTCAGCTCACGGCAGTTTGCTTTGGAACGTTTTATTAACGTTCACTAATCACTGACGGTCGAAAGTGGACAGCTAACATTCAGTGGTTCAAGTTTCCGGCGAATAGGCCATTGAACGAGGAACGGTATGAGGCCTTTAATATCAGGGATTACTTATCGTCCAGCGACCGGGGATTGTAGCCACGATCTTTCAGTTTCTTCAGCATTTCCTTTCGAGCTTCTTTATCGGCCAGTGAAATTTCCACCTGTACCCGAGCGCTCCGAGCTGCGACCGTACGATCCGTTCGATCGTGGTGAATAAACTGTATATTTCCCCCGTAGTCTCCAATAATACCGGATAAATCGGAAAGGGCCCCGGGTCGGTCGGGAAGCTCCGCCTCAAGGCGAATCAGTTGTCCTCGGGTTCTCATTCCACGTTCCAAAAAATGAATCGTCTCCATAATATCCAGATTCCCCCCTGATACAATGACACACCCCGGCCCATCCGGTAATTGACCGGGGAACTGATGTAGGGCGGAAATTCCCGCGGCTCCGGCTCCTTCGGCCAGGATCTTTTCATGTTCCAGTAACCAGAGTATCGACTCAATAATTTGGTCGTCTCCCACAAGTAATGGAGACCGTGAATATTTTTCCAGTACACTATAAGTACGATCCCCAATCCGTCCCGTTGCAATCCCTTCGGCCATGGTATCCGGGGGTTCTACATTCTCTGGCCCCCCGGATTCAAGAGCTTCGTTCAGTGAACTGGACGAACGGTGCTGAACGGGAATAACTTCACATTCGGGGAATTCATCGTTCATCCATATTGATATCCCGGAAGCCAATCCTCCACCACCGGTGGGTACA
>JBDGPJ010000020.1:0-2287 GCA_042219695.1 bacterium | reverse complement strand
CGTAGATTTCCGTCGAGTCGGTACGCCCTTTAACGACCACCCGGTCCAGTTTTCGTGTTACGAAACGATCGTCCAGTTCTTTTTGCGTGGATAGACTGATTAATATATTGGTGTCGTAATACTTATTCATCTTTTCCAGCCGGGCCGCAAGGTTCATTGTGTCCCCGATCGCCGTAAAATCACTCATACGCTTTGAACCCATGTGACCCACGGCCGCATCTCCCGTATGAACTCCAATCCGAATATTGATCAGCGGTTGATTTCGTCCCAGCCACTCCTGTTTTAGTTCGTACATTTTTCCTTGCATTACATGGGCGGCAAGGCACGCGTTAACCGGATCATTGGAATTATTTTCCCCCAGAATACCAAACTCCGCCACGAGAGCGTCTCCCACGTACTTGTCCAGAACTCCTCCCTGCTCATCAATACAATCGGTTAGTTCGTCCAGGATACTGCGAATAACTTCGGCAATAGTGGTGGCGTTTTGTCGTTCGGAAAACTGAGTAAACCCGGCAATGTCCGCAAACAGAGCCGTTATACGACGTTCCGATTCCTCCTCGAACCACTGTTCATCCCCGGACTTAATCCGGTTAACAAGAGGTAGTGGAAGGTAGCGATCGAGCATATCCTCCAAATGGCGGGCTTCGCGATAATACGTCCAGGTAAAATACCCCAGAACGAGGGTTCCAAGGAGGAAAGTAACGGCTAAAATAAGCCAGACATTCACACCAATATCCTCCGATGGACAAAGTTTTTGCTTAATGTATTGCTTTGTTGAAAACCTCTAAAAGCAGTTCAATTTAGCCCTCAATATATTCGCTCAGTTCACTCATATCCAAGATAAGATAACAAACGAAAATCTCAGGGATTGATTCGAATACCGACAACAATTTTGGGGTTCCCTTCTCGTCACAATCGTTTGCTACCCAATATTCCCCCTGGGGTTAATCAGGACATCTATTGGGCTCACACCTGACGAACTAAATAATTCGAGAATGACGTCGGAGTATAAAACAACGTTTTCAACGTACAATTCCGATTACGATGGCCTGACCCTAACGAGTGAGACTATAAAAATAACTCACATAAAAATTTACCTCGGCCACTATAAGAGATCGTTGTTTCTTCCGGTTTGTTATCATTCACATAGAATATTGAATTGGGAATACGTACAGTTCATATTACCATGAATTTTGATTACATTGTCGATGATTTCTTTACACTCTTGTGTAGTACCGAGCATATCATTATTGTAAAAACGAAATTGTTCAACTGATTAATTACTGAAATACGCTCGTATGGTTTTAACTCATAGATAATTAACGGGGTTTTATCGAACAGTGCGTAAAGTAGATGTAGATAACGTAGAGTCGGGTTCCGTCCTTGCCATGGAGGTAAAGGTCGGTGAGGGTGAAGAGGCAAATTCGATGTTTCAGGTCATGGTATCCAAATTTACCGGAGGACCCCAGAAACTACAGCTATCCGCGGGAACGGAACTCACTGAAAAACAAATTAAATACCTCGAACAACTCGGTGTTCCCTACGTATTTATTCGAGACCCCCACACGGAAGACCTCGATCCTTACATTCACGACGAAGACCTTGAAAATACTCAGGACGAGGTCCTGAATACTTTCTATAAATTAACGGACGACCTTCTCGAGGGGGATGACCCGGAAAGTGAAATTTCGAACCTGTATTCCGCTATTGATGACTTAATTGAGTCGATAAAAAAAACAAAGGTCATGATGGCCTTTACCACACTGAAATCCCACGACGATTACACGGCCAAACATTCCCTCGACGTGGCCAAGTTAGCGCTCAACATGGCAATGGAATACCGGCAACCCATCCACAAACGTTTGCAGGAAAACACCGGGGCTTCAACCGATTACACTCACGAATTCATGTTCAAGGATCTGGGGGTTGGTGCTCTTCTCCACGACCTCGGTAAATTCAAAGTCCCTCACGAAATTTTAAACAAGCCGGGAAAACTGGATGACAAGGAATGGGAGGCGGTTAAGGAACATCCCAAAATGGGGCAAAATATGATTAAAGAACTCGGTGATCATATGAGAGTACCGGCCCAGATGCCGGCTTTATTACACCACGAACAATACAGTGGAAACGGCTATCCAACGGGAAAATCGGGTGACCGGATACATATTTACGGACGTATTACCGCCTGCTGTGACGTTTATTCTTCGCTAACGTCCAACCGATCCTATCGCATGGAAAAATCACCCAGCGAATCATTAAACGTAATGAAGGAAATGCAAAATCAACA
>JBDGPJ010000002.1:2517-3042 GCA_042219695.1 bacterium | reverse complement strand
TTTCCATCCTAATATGCAATCCTTCTGGTGGTGTACTTCTATTTTGCCACTAACCCTTAATGACGACCTGTTCGTGGGAAATAAGCCGATCAATCCATATCGCAAAATGTTCCTGGCCGGTTCGAACCACCACCATAATCGTCCGTTCATGGATCTCTTCATTTGGTTCAACTTTGTCAATAAACGCTCCCGGATCGATCACGGGAATCACTTCATCCCGAAACTGCACAACCCTCCCCCGTTCCTGCATCCATTGGACGTCATCGGGATCCGGATTAATCGATTCGACAACCTGGGAAACCGGGAAGATCATCCGTTCCTCTCCCAGGCGGGAAACGAGACCGTCAATAATGGCCACGGTCAGGGGGAGCTCGATGGTGAAGGTCGTTCCCCTGTCTCGTTCGGAATCGATATGGATATTTCCGCGGAGGCTTTCAATTTCCCGTGATACGACGTCCATGCCCACGCCTCGGCCGGAAACGTCCGTCACTTCCTCGGTCGTTGAAAACCCGGCCTCGAAGATTA
>JBDGPJ010000002.1:0-2441 GCA_042219695.1 bacterium | reverse complement strand
CTCCGTCGTCGGAAATTTCAATGTAAACGTGACCGCTCTCCTGGTAGGCGTTAATTTCGACGTGTCCCGTCTCGGATTTTCCCTTTTCTTTTCGTTCCGCGGGAGCTTCGATACCGTGATCAACGGCGTTTCTAATCAGATGAACCAGCGGGCCGTGCAGAGAATCGAGGACGGATTTATCGATTTCGGTGTCGGCTCCCTTAATGTCCAGGTCAATGTCCTTGTCCTGTTCACGCGAAAGATCCCGGACGATTCTCGGTAACTTGTTGAATTCCTTCTTGAGGGGGAGCATTCGTAAGTTCATGGCCTTGCGCTGTAATTGATTCAGAATCTTTTCCTGCTGGTTCAGGGTCGCTTCCAGTTCACGGTCCAGGTCACCGTTGATTAATTCCTGTTCCTTGGATTGGCTGATTACCAGTTCACCAACCAGGTCCACAATTTCTCCCACCTGGTCGAGTTCAATGTTGACGGTCTCTCCTCCAACCTCCTGTCGATCCTCCCCGGCGGAACGGGCATACTCCAGACTTTGAAAGGCATCCTGTTCCGTTTCACCATCGCAAGCCTTCCGCAGGTCCGACTTGAGTCGATCCATAAATTCAGGAGATACGTCCGCTTCGAGCGTCGATTCTTCCTCCTCGACGGCCGTCTCAAGTCCCACACAAATTTCACGGACACTGTCCATCGTCGAGAAAAATAAATCCATCCAGACGGGAGGAATATCTTCGGGAGGGTCTTCTCGCAAATTGTCGAGTAAATCTTCAGCGGCGTGGGTCAGGTCCGTACATACTTCGAGTCCGCAGAATCCAAATCCCCCTTTGAGCGTATGCATCGCCCGGAAAAGTTCGTTGAGATTGTTTTCGGTCGGGTCCTTCTCGGCTTCGACCAGGAGATTGTCCAGCATTTCAAGCTGTTCGTTGGCTTCCATCAGGAAATCGGAAACCATTTCCGGATCGACGTCTAATTCAGCACGGTACGATTCCTCATCCTCGTTAACCGAAGTGGAACCTCCATCCGTATCGGGAGATCCTGTTTCCTGATCCCCCTCTCCTTCGGCCCCGGTGCTTTCGGTTTTTGTTTGCAACGCTTCGACAAGTTCTTCTTTCTTTTGGTTGGCTTTGATCCCGGCCTCCTTGGCCCGTTGTTGTAATTCGCGGTAATCCAGCTCCTCCAGGGCCGTTTCTTTCTCTTTTTTGGACCCGGATCCTGACTCATCTACTTCTCCGACAAGTTCTTCTTCCATTTCATTCAGAAAATCATTAAACCGCTTTTTGAATGCTTCTTCCTCCGGCGGTTCCTGGAACCAATCCCAGAGTGCCTCGTCGAGATCGGACAACACATCCGTGGCTCCAAACTCCGTTCCTCCAACGGAATCCATAAATTCGTCACAATGGGACATCAGTTCACGCAATACATCGATTTCACTGGTGTCCGGTTCGAGGTACGCAGTGGCCGTCGAGATCATGTCCTGAAGAAATGCCTGGCTTTCCTCGGATAATGATTCGGCGGAAGGAACGTCCCAAATTTCACTCACGGGAATCCCCCCCCCGTGAAGAGACAAACAGATTCTACGGGAAAGAGCGTATTGGAGGGAGAAAAGAAAGGTAAATCTAAACTACGATAACGTGGTTGGTTGGTTGGTTGGTTGGTTGGTTGGTTTCATAAAATCCTCCAACAAAGACTGGGTCTTATGCTGTATTTAAAGTTCCCTTGCCCATTCCAACCAATCAAGTCCTACTTGGTTTACAGAGAATAATCCCTCGCTACAATTCTCAACTCATTTCAGGTGAAAATACTCGATTTATATACGCCAGGGAATAGACGCTACGAAGGAAGCATGTAACGTGATAAGAAATATAATACTCTCGAAGGTGCTTGATCTGTCCATTCCCGACTATCATGAGCACAGCGTAGAGATACTGGACAACTTGCCAGAATCCCTACTTACTTCTTACTTAAGCAGACTATCAGATGAAAATAAAAGATACAAATGTCTTGGCCGGTACCAAATTAACGGTCAATCGACTTCTTTCCAATGGAAAACACCGCTGTTCACTCATCATTACAACGAACTTTTGGACCAACTATCTCCGGACGACGATCAGTGCTACTTTTATTTTAAAGTTTCCGATCTTAAACAGCGAAATCAGCTAACACGTTGGTTTATATCCGTTGTTGAGAATTATCAGTCCACGTACTTACTTTCAGGTAACCCAACCGATCTAAAACCACTCACATTGGAAACGGTGAAATCGGAGATCTGTCACCACCATGATCCGGATTTTACTATTGACGTCGGTTCTCTCTCACGGCTTTCACGAAGTTGCGTGCTTGAGTTCACCGGAGAACGTCTTCCCCTCTCGTTCTTCCTACCGTCCAGTCGCGACTACGTAAAAAATTTGCTTCTTGAAATTCTACGTGAAGAGCGGAATGCCTTTGTGCAC
>JBDGPJ010000199.1:0-2818 GCA_042219695.1 bacterium | reverse complement strand
CTTGATTTTTTAGTAAATTCGCTCTTAAATTTCACCAGATTTGAGCATGCTACCACCTTGTTATAGTTAGTTCTTGTTCCTCTAACAAATTTGGATGTTTTCCATTCATACTTATATTTTTCTATCTCACATTGATCTGAAGCATAATCAGCTTCACGACTTAATGTGCTTTCTATAGCACTTGTCCTTATATAACTACCTTTTTTTGTATCGAGTGTTTTTCTTGAGTCAGTATAAACATTTGATACTTCCCAACTCCCTATTTTGTCACAAGTCTCGTTAGAACAACATTTTTCATTAGGACCGCAATCACTGTTATCTGAACACTCTTGTTCCACACAACCCTGTTCCGTACAAGTTTTTCCCGGATCGCAGTCATCTTTACATTCCCCCTGACCTTTCCCGGAACTTTCACACACCTGACAACTCAGCGGACATCCGTCCTGTGCACAATACGCTTCCGAAGCGGATGCTGAATTCAGTATTTGAAAGTTTGAGTGCAGATTTGAGTCCACTGTTTCAATAGCCCAGTCTGTTCCCCCTGACACATTCATTACCAACATAAACCCCAAAACTAGGCTTAATAATTTCCATTTATTCTCGGCCAACCAATTCATCTATATCACCATGATACCATTTTCTATATGGATGTTTGCTTTATCTGAAACAATGCACCTTCCAAAGTATTTTTCCATCTAATAACAAAATTCATATAAAATCAAGCTCCTAATTATCCTCTTTGTTCCACACTCTTTTCATTAAATGGGCGAACGTACGTGTGAGCGATTGGTCTTCCACGAAAATCGATGTTTCGTACGGGCGATTAAACGCCGTGAGCGTGAGATTTGCACTCCCGTTATACACCTTATTTTGATCGATCACGATAAACTTCCCATGGAATAAATTGTCCCCCTCGTATAACTTCATGTCGAAATCAAATTTCTTGCGAAGTTTTTGAATGATTTTTTTATTACGATCCAATTTGCCCGTTATGAGCAGTTTCACATCCACGCCACTGTCGTATTTATTCTCCAGTTTCTTGTAAAAATACGTCATCCGATTGGACCGTGGTCCCGTAATGGAATACGTAGCGATCCAGATTCTCTGTTTTGCCTTCTTGACCGAATCTAACAAATGAAGCATGTAGTCCTCTCCGCGAAGGATCGTCATGCTATCCGCGGGGACATCCACAGTCGGTGTTTCTATGGGATTTTGGGCATAGATGACTTTATAAGGAATGATGACCATCATGATCATTACAATCAAAACAGCATATCGTCCGCGATCACGCGTCATTGTCTTTAACCCCCACCGATAAATCCTCATGGTATCGTTTCCAGGACCACTGATCCCCGTCCTCGGCTTCCAATAATAAAGACGCTTCCACATTTGTACTCAACGGACCCGGTGTCCAGTTATGGGATCCCTGGACAATCCATTTCTGGTCGATAATCACAACCTTGTCGTGGAGTTTGACCGTTGACTGATTGTACCCCGCCTGAATCCCTCGTTCCCTAAGCCAGTTTATAGCGACCCTGTTTGCTTTGTTTTTTTCGTCTTCTTTATCCGTCCGCGGCTTGCTCACAATCACCGTCACCTTGACACCGCGTTTTCGTGCTTCTACCAGCTTTTTCATTAATTTCAAGACGCGATCCGTCCTCCAGGCTGGCCAGTTTTCTCTGTACAAACTTCTCGGTTTGATCACAAACATCCCCACGAAAATTTTCTTCTCGGCTCGGTCGAATAGATCCAGCAGGGTATGGTAGTACTCTTCATTGATCAGCGGTGTGGTTTTATAATCCGTTTTCGCCGTAATTCCAATGGTTTCTTTTTTCTTAACCTGTGTCTCAAAATCCGGAATGGCATAGGCAATGGGGACAACAATCAATCCCAGAATGAATATCTTGGAAAACCACGTCAATCGCTTTTTCCCTTTAGAATCAGGTGCATAAGTGGGCTCATCATCGGAGGACGTCATGGACAATCACACACCATCTGTGGTCAATGGGCGTGTTCGATTATAATAAGATATCCCATTCCACGCGAGGGATCCCGATGTCTGTATCATCCTCCCAGAAACAGAGGGTTCGTGACTCGTTAAACGAACAGCAAACCGCTCAACTGCAGACCGCCCTCGAGGAATCTTCGTTTCATCCCGATGCCCTGTGGTCGCTGTGTATCGGGGACGATTTCACCCTCAACCCCGAACAGATCGAGGCACTGGTGCACGACCACGAAACCGACGGTCCCCTGCTGGTTTTGGCCGGGGCCGGCAGTGGAAAAACGGCCGTGATGACCCGACGGATCGTGTACCTGTACCTGAAGGGGTACTCCCCCGACGACGTGATGGCACTGACCTTCACCAACAAGGCAGCGCGGGAGATGCGCCGGCGCGTGGAGGGACTGGTTGCGTCTCTGGCCGAATCCACCGACGACGGATCCCTGCAGGATCATCTCGCGGGAATCCTCGAGGAGTTAGACGACGCCTGGATCGGCACGTTTCACTCGCTGGGGCGCCGGTTTCTCGAATGTCCGCGCCCGGACGATCCGGACAAGCCGATGATCAGTTCCCTGACAAATGCCTACCGAACCCCGATTCACATCCTGGAACCCGAACAGCAGTCCTCGCTTCATTCCGAGGTGTTCCGGGAGAAGGTTCCCAACACGTCCACGTCCTTCCTGGAGAATCTCCGTGACCAGATGGTACGATGGCGGCGTCAGCTGCTTACGCCCCGCGGGGCGCTTGAGCAGGCCTCCGGGGAGTTCGAACACAAAGCGGCGCGGTTCTACGAGGAATACCAGAAGGCCAAGCGACAGC
>JBDGPJ010000198.1:6313-6632 GCA_042219695.1 bacterium | reverse complement strand
TGCCGAGGATAAAAGGGGATGGACCCCATTACACCTCGCTTCCAAACGGAATGAACGAGATGTCGTCAGTTCTCTTTTAAACGCGGGCGCAAAAGTAAATGTAAAGGAACACCGGGACCGGACCCCGCTACACTTTGCTTCCGATACTAATTCTCTCAATGTCGTCAAACGTCTCGTGGAAGCCGGGGGTGACGTAAACGCCCATAACTGGCAGGGGCGAACCCCACTTCACCTTGCCTCCCGAAATAACAATAAGCAAGTCGTGAAATTCCTACTGGAATCTGGCTCGAGAATCTCCGCAACGGGTAACAAGGGATGG
>JBDGPJ010000198.1:0-6268 GCA_042219695.1 bacterium | reverse complement strand
TTCACCTTGCCGCATCTAACAACGACAGGGACGTTGTTACGTTTTTGCTGGACGAAGGAGCAAATATTAGCGCCATAACAAATACACTTTTTACCCCGTTACACCTGGCCTCAATAGGAAATCGCTCGGAGGTAGTGGAAGTTTTACTGGACGCCGGGGCCCGTATAACTGCCACGGACAGCTGGTCCAACACAGCGCTACACCTCGCGGCTCATTCCAATCCAAACAAGGACGTAATCAATCTCCTTATAGAGAGGAACGCTCGAATCAACGCAACGAACATCGATCAAAGTACCCCCCTGCACTCGGCAACGGAGAATAACAGTGCGGTAGTCGTGAAGACTCTTCTAAATGCGGGTGCAAAAATTGATAAAAAAGACAACAACGGGATGACACCCCTGCTTATTGCCGCAGAAGAAAACAACGACACCGTAGTACAAACATTGATCGATGCCGGTGCCAACGTTAATGCAAAACAATCACAGGGAGGGACTCCGCTTCATTTTGCGGCGAAGTATAACTCCAAATCCGTCGTAACAACGTTACTGAACAACGGCGCAAAAATTGATCTCAAAAATCAACTCCAATTGACTCCACTCCACTACGCTGCGAAATTCAACGAAGAACCCGTGGTGACCCAACTGATTGATTCCGGAGCTAGCGTAAACGTCACCGATAACAAGCGCCAAACCCCTTTGCACCTCGCTTCCAAACACAACTCGCCTAAAGTCGTTAAACAGTTACTCGAAGCCGGGGCGGATATAGAGGCCCGCACCAACCAGGATTACACTCCACTTCATTACGGAGCGGGGAACACTGCGAACCACGTAGTAAAAACACTGATCGATTCCGGGGCCAACTTACGTGTCGTTGGAGGTCAGAATGAATGGACCCCCTTACACGTAGCTGCAAAAAGCGCGGGAGAAACGACTGTTCAAACGTTGATCAAAGCGGGGGCACAGGTTGATGCGCAAACTACTAAAAGTTTCACGCCACTATTTATAGCCACCCGGTACAATAAACTTGAAGTTGTGGAGACGTTAATCAACGAGGAAGCCGACGTAAACGTCAAAGACCTGGACGGGAGAACACCTCTCTTTACTTCTGCCCGGTACAGGGACATTGAAATCGTGGATGCATTGCTCAAAGCCGGGGCCGACACTCAACCAACGTCCATGGACGGTAATAACGTTCTACATTTTGCTTCCGGTAACAACAGTGAAACCGTGGTAAAACGGTTCATCCGTGAAGGAGTGAATGTAAAAACGAAAAATCACGACGGAAAATCCCCTCTGCACTTTGCAACTGCACAAAACGACTTATCAGTCGTTGATGTTCTATTAAAAAACGGAGCGGACGTACAAGCAAAGACAAGCGCCGGAAACACGTCACTTCACCTGGCAGTAAAATACAATAAACCCAGTATTGCTCAGCGCCTGATTGAAATCGGTGCGTCAGTCCATTCGAAAAATAATTCCGGCTGGACTCCCCTTCATATTGCAGCGGATACCGGGAGTATAAAAACCGTTAAACACCTCGTGGAGGCCGGTGCAACGGTAAACACGAGGGGAAATAACGACCGCTTAACTCCTCTCCACCTGGCCGCGGCCCACAATCACAACGAGATTGTTAAAGCTCTGCTGAGCGCAGGAGCACGAATGAATCCACGAAGTAAAAACGGCTGGACCCCACTGCACCTTGCGGTTCAGTTAAATGACGTCAAAATCGTTAAGACCCTACTCAAGGCGGGGGCCGAACCGGCTACACACGAGAAAAATGGCAATACACCAATGCATTCCGCCGTTCGAAATAATAGTTTTAAAAAAGTAAATTGGTTGCTAAGGGCGGACGCCCCGGTGAATGTCGTCAATAAAGATGGATGGGCTCCCCTCCACCTGGCTGCGGACACAGGTGGAATTAAAATCGTCAAGCGACTTATACACGCAGGCGCTAACGTAAACCAGAAAATAAAAAACGGCGGGACGGCATTGCACCTCGCTGCTCGCTCCAACAGTGTAGACGTCGTATCCGCCTTACTGAAGGCCGGGGCCAAAACAAACGTAACGGCCGGCCAGAACAAGCGCACCCCGCTACACCTGGCAACAATATTCAACGAATCCAGCGTTATTAAAGCCCTTCTTGACACCGGCGCCGACGTGACGGCCAAGGACCTCCAGGGGTTAACTCCTTTGCTAATGGCAGCACAATACCAAAGTGAGGACGTCGTACGGGCCTTTCTGGAAGCCGGGGCCAACCCTGACATAAAATCACCAAAGGGATTTACCGCTCTCCATATCGCTTCCCAATTTAACGATGAACACGCAATAAAGGCGCTTCTCAAACACGGTGCCAACATTCATGCGAGGGGCGGTCGTATTTCCAAAACCCCCCTTCACGTTGCAGCTCAATTTAATGACAGACCCGCTGTCAAAGCACTTGTTGAGGCGGGGGCCAACGTGAACCTCACAACAAACAACTCATACACACCTTTGCACCTGGCTTCCGCAAACAATAGTGCCCCTGTCGTGGAATTTTTGGTGAATTCCGATGCCAGGGTGAACGCTCGGGGTAAACGTCGTTTCACATCTCTACACATAGCCTGTCTGAGAAATGGCCCGGAGGTCGTAAATACTCTTTTGGAGAATGGTGCCAAGGTGAATGCAAAATCGGTTAACGGAAGGACCCCTATTCAATTGGCCAACAAGAATTGGAGGCTAATCGGACATCCCATTATCAAAAAAATGAAGGAAAAAGCCCCCAATATGAGTCGTTCGTCCACAAAGGCCGCGTCTGATAAAGAGCAGATTTTTAAGCTTCTCCGAAAAAATATTCAGGGTTCCAGAAACGAAAACCTTCGGAAGGTTAAGGAAACCATCCATCCCCAGGCACCCAATTACGGAAGAATCATCCAGAAACTGCGGAATTATTACGAGAAATATGACCTCGATATAAAAATTAGATCGGTGGATATTATGAACCGCACAAATGACGCAGTTCGAGTAAGAATCATTCAGGACTATCGAAGGGTTTCGGGACTCCAGTACAAGGATAAGCGAGTTAAGACTATCTCCCTATTACGGAAGTACAACGGCCAGTGGAAAATTTATAAATCCTCATCAAAAGTTATTAAATACCTCAAGGAATAGTAAGCCGGATATGCTTTCGTTCGGGGAGTCTTCACACGTTTAAAATCATCGTGAAAGTTCGTTGATCATAGGAAGGATTAACTCTCTACGGTGTTATATTTTACCTTTACAAACGTCTAATCCTGTTCCGATTCATCCTTCACTTCAATCAACCGTGACCCAAACTTCGTTTCATCGGAATCGGAGTTGAGCCGTATTCCACCGCGCGAGAGGTTCTTTCGAATTGTCTCCGTCTGAGTGGAGGACCTCAACAAAAGGGTCGTCTCATCGAGTCGCTCCGGATTGTAATTACTCAACAAGCGAGCTGCTTCGGACGCGGTCGCTCCCTTTTCAAACGTCAGAACATGGGACACTTCTTTAATTCCAATCGACTCAGGGCTGTCGGAGAGATCCTCCAGGATCATTCGCATGGGATCGGGTAAATCACCTATTCGGTCCTCAAGGTACTGGAAGAACTTGTAGACGTCCCACCCTTGATTCATCGCATGGGTAAGCGAGGATTTATCAAGGCGGTACTGCATCATGCGGTCAACGTCCACCACCAGCGTGAACGGATGAATATGACGGTAATCTTCCACCGGGGCCTCCAGTGGAATTAACAGAGAACCGTCGGGCTGAGCAATCATCGGCAGCTCCGAACCCGACTCGGAAAGCGGTTCCAGAGCCTCACCTTCTAACACGGATTCTCCTCGATCATTCAAGCGCAGTGCAACCGCCTCGTCGTCCTGCTCCCGATCGATCCAGCCGATCCAGTAGGCTTCTTTAATCACCGAATGGAGCAATCGCTCCGCCGAAATTTGATTCCCCGTGATTTCCTCGAATTGTTCCAGGGCCGGATTGATTTCATCCTGACTGGACAACTGCTTCACGAGACGAGCGCGAGCTATTTCCTGTTCGTTTTCCAGCCGATTCAACAGGCTCAAGTATAGTTTTGTGTGTTCCGAATCAGCCGGTAAGACAATCTCCTCGTCGTCTATTTCAATCACAATCGGGAGATCTTCCTCGAAAACGGAACACCCGGTGTCCTGTTCCCATTCACGGATACGATCGGTCCAGAAAAACCGATCCTCACCGGACTCGACCAGTCCCTCATGTGTAAGAAAACAGGCCAGCCACTCCAGGTGCCTCACCGGCCAATCGGTCAAACGGGAGGCCTCCTTAAGATCCAGGCGATGAGGCAGGTGATCGTGGGTGGAGCGAAAGGGCAGAGAATCAAACAACAGTAGTAAAATCTTAAGTTGTTCGGAAAACCGAAAGGAAATTTGTTCCCAGGTCGTTTCCGTCACTGCCTGTTGAGTGCTCATGACGAAGCACCCGCCACGGTTTTGGTTTCCTCGTCCGGTTTTCGTATATCGTATTCGTAACCCTGTCGAAGAAGGTATCGCTTTCGACGTCGGGCGTATTCAACTTCCACCGTCTCATCAGTAACGAGCTGATAAAAATAGGACGCGGAACCATCCGGGTTTGGCCGAAGCACTCTCCCCAGTCGCTGAGCTTCCTCCTGACGTGAACCAAACGTACCGGAAACCTGGATCAGTACGTCAGCGTTGGGGAGATCAACGGAGTAATTTCCCACTTTGGACAAAACAAGCCCCCGAATTTCTTCGTCACGGAACCGCTGGTATTCGTCACGTCGATCCGAGGGAGACGTGTCTCCGGTGATCAGGGGAAATTCAAAACGCTCGTGAATTTCCTCCAGGAAATCCAGGTAATACCCAATAATCAATATTCGTCCACCCGAATGTTTTTCAAGAACCCGTTCGATTTCATTAAGTTTTTCGGGGTTCTCCGCGGCAATTCGATGTCGGTCGCGCCGGGACTCAGTTCGATTGTACTCCCCTTCGTGAGCGGAATCCAGCGGAACGCGTTCCTCGACACACTTCGCCGGAGAAATCCAACCTTCGTCGGTTAACCTCTGCCACGGGTAATCGTAGCGGAGGGGTCCAATTAAGCTAAACACGTCCGATTCACGGTCGTCCTCCCGAACGAGCGTAGCCGTAAGTCCAAGCCGCCGTTTGCTCTGAATTTCGGCCGTGGCTCGAAACACCGGAGCGGGCAGAAGATGGACTTCGTCGTAAATAATCAGGCCCCAGTTAGCCCGTTTGAACAGATCCATATGAATAAACCGGTTCTGCTCCTGGTCCCTGTAGGTCAACATGTTGTAGGTTGTGAGCGTAACCGGTGAGATTGATTTTTGCTCCTGGGAGTATTCACCAACCTGGTCCTCGTTTAAATTAGTTTTTTCAAGAATTTCCCGTTTCCACTGTCGACGGGCCGTCCTGTGTGTGGCGATGATCAACGTGTTGCTTTGCTTGCGGGCCATTAGTCCCAGCCCGACAACGGTTTTTCCAGCACCACACGGAAGCAGTACCACTCCACTACCCCCGTCTTTTTCCTCGCCACGTTCGTAGGCATCCAGCGCTTCTACCTGGTAATCCCGCAACTCCGTTTCCTCGTCCAGGTTTAACGGTAAACTTTCCCCTTCCTCGTAACCAAGCAGATCGACCACGGGCCATCCTTCCCGGGCAAGGTATTGCTTTACGAGTCCTCGTTCTTCCTCAAGGAATTCGGCTGATTGATCGCCGAGTTGCTGTGGAGCGGGTGTTGGACTTTCCTCGTGTTCGATAAGCTCGATCACGTCGGGTTGGTCCGTAACTAACTTTATCCGAGAAGGCTTGTCAGCCGGAACGAGACGGGTGGCTCCGTAGCGGCCCATCTGTTCACGAATTCGATTTTCCAGTTCCTGACTGAGCGACGTTTTACTGTTGGATTTCAACCAGTCAATCACCGTCTGGGGATCACGCCCGGCGCCAGCCGCGTTCCATAATGAGAGGTTGTCGATCTCGTACTTGTGCCATTGGCCCTGTGATTCCTTCAGGGAAGCAAACAGGGTTAATTCATCAATATACTGCTTGTGTTCCTCGTGTTCACTATCGAGCAATAACGTGCCGTCCGTTTGCAATATTAACGGGGAAGTCATTATTTGAGACCACCTTTGCTTGGCAATTTTGAAACCAAGGATTATAACAAAACGACCAATAAAATAACACATGCCTGGCAACATGATCGCCGGACAACGTTTTTCCCCCAAGTTCCAATCAAATTTGGGGAAAAGTCAATTT
>JBDGPJ010000197.1:0-7176 GCA_042219695.1 bacterium | reverse complement strand
CGGACAGGTGTTAACGCAACAGGGTCAACCCGTCGGTACGATGCAAATTGCTCAATTCGAAAACCCCCAATCCCTTGAACAGCTTGGTTCAAATATGTTTACGACCACGGAAGATACACAGGAAGCACAGGAGCCGAAAGAAGTCGTTGTTCGCCAGGGCTTCATGGAACGATCAAATGCTTCTCCCATTCAGGAAATGGTAAGTATGATTGAAGCGTCCCGACTTCACGAGATGCAGTCAAAGACGCTGAAGCAACATAGTACTTTATTAAAGCAATCTTTGAATTTAGCTGGTTAAGGTTCACATGAATTTAGCCGATATTTATAAATACGTCGCAACTTATTTTTCCAACCTTGAGGTGCTACAGATATGATACGTTCGTTATACACTGGTGGTACCGGCATGAGAGCCATGCAGTTCAACGTCGACATCATTGGTAACAACCTTGCCAACGTAAATACGAATGGTTTTAAACGCCGAAGACCCGATTTCCAGGATCTGTTTTACGAGCAATTAAAAACACCGGGAGCTCCTTCCACAAACGGTACCGAACATCCAACCGGTTTGAGTGTAGGAACCGGTGTTAGATCGGCATCCACGCACCGCCTTCACATTCAAGGAAATGCAAAGAAAACGGAAAACCCAATGGACGTCATGATCCAGGGGAATGGATTTTTCCAGGTTACTCGCCCGGACGGTACTACAGCCTATACTCGAGATGGCAGTTTTAAGCTTGACGGAAACGGGAACATCGTTACGGCGAATGGTAATTTTCTTCAGCCCCAGATCACCGTTCCCCAAAATGCTACCGGTATAACGATTCGTTCCGACGGTACGGTATCGGCGGATATCCAGGGACAAACCCAGGCCCAGCAAATCGGTCAGATACAACTTGCGAAGTTTGTTAACCCGGCCGGGCTTGAAGCCGAAGGTAAGAATTTGCTGTCCGAAACAGCTGCGTCCGGGGCTCCCACTATTGCAACTCCCGGGCAAAACGGAGTTGGAACACTTCAGCAGGGATTTCTGGAGAAATCCAACGTGGACGTTGTTGAATCCTTAACAAATATGATCGCGGCTCAGCGTGCTTTTGAATTCAATCACAGGACCATTCGAACCTCCGACCAGATGCTTCGACGAGCCGCTACCTTACTACAATAATGAACACTCGTACGGTAAGTACGTTTGGCCTGGCAATTCTGCTGGCCGTTGTCGTGACTCCACTGTCCGCGGCGCCCAGCGGGGTCAAATTAAAATCAACGGTGAAAGTAAAGTATCCACCACTGACCCTTCAGGAGCTTTCCAGTAACGAGTTACCGAGCAACATCGGTAGCATTACCCTGGGGAAATTACCCTCTCCGGGACAATCGCGCTGGATTAGTCGAGCCTACATCATGATGCAGGCTTCGTCCGAGGAAAAAAACATGCCTCAATTTGAAGGAGAGCAGGTTCGCACCCGAGTGGTGAGACCCGTCCAGCACCTTTCGGGTCAGGACGTGACCAAAACAGCATCGAAACTTCTTCAGAAGCGAATCACCTCCGGAGATTCCTCTATCTTTAAAATGCTTTCCGGTCCGTCCGTAATTAAAGCTTTACCTGGTTCCTACCGAATTCGGTTACAGGAAGGTGAGTGGGACAATCGGTACGTCGGGGAAAACAAATTCAATTTCAACGTTATCCAGGAAGGTAACGTAATCAACACATTTTCCGTACGAGCGCGGATTGATAATAACCGACAAGTCCCCGTCGCCACACAACCCATCAGTCGTGGCAGCAAACTAACGAAGGGGAATATTCGTTGGGAGGAACGGAACATAAACAATATTAACCGGAGCCTCATAACCGATCACAATAAACTTCTGGGAATGAAGGCGAGCCGTAACCTGAGACCCGGTCAGCTTGTGACCGCAGCCCGGGTTAAAAAGCCCATCGTGATTGAGAGAAGAGAATCCATTCAAATTATTTATCGAAAAAATGGCATCACCGTAAATGTACCGGGGGAGTCCCGGGAAGAGGGAGCCGTTGGGGACACGATTAAAGTAATCAACAAATCGAGTGAAACCGAATTAAGAGGAAAAGTTGTGGAATCCGGAAAGGTGTTGGTTCAGTCGTGAAGCGTATAATTTCGATTGTCTCTATACTCGCGTTTTTAATGAACACTCTTATTCCCGTACAGCTTATGGCACGATCGTTGTGGAAAGCCCAGGAGGGCCGAGGCGCCAAGAAAAATTCTTCCTATAGCTCCAATGTGGCAGTACACGAAGGAGATATTTTGCTGATACAGGTGGACGAATCCACAAATGCACAGACGGATTCAACGAAGGAACGAGAAAAAGAAACGGAAGTCGGCGGAGAAGCCAATGCGGGCGGACCCGGTTCCACCGTATTTAATGAGATTGCTTCCTGGATTCCATTGTTCGGTGCCACGATGTCGGGCTCGTCCGAATACGAGTCGGAACGTACCTTGGACGCTTCGGGTTCGTTGAATACCCAAATGTCCGTTCGGGTTGAAGAGGTTCATACGAATGGAATTTTAAAACTAAAAGGCAAGCGAAAAATCAAGATTGAGGATGAGATTAGAAATCTTACGTTCGTCGGTTACGCCCGAAAGTCCGACGTAACGCCGAATAATACGATCCCATCGGAACGAATTGCTAACGCGGAAATTTTTGTTGAAGGTGAACTTGGTTTACGGGATGGAGAAGCCCGTACGTTCCTCGGGAAAAGCTGGAAATTCATGAAGAACATCATGTACTGGTAAAGGAGAATATTGATGAAAACAAAACTTACGTCCATTTGTTTGGTACTGGTCCTATTATGTGCACTGGGTATTCAAGACGTAAGGGCACAAAACATCGAAGTCCCCGTAAAAAACCTTACACGAATTGACGGGATTCGTGAGAACCAGCTTAAGGGGTTTGGAATCGTGGTAGGTTTGAACGGAACCGGGGATGGGGGATTGAACTTCGTAAATCGTTCCATTGCTAACGCACTAAAAGAACTCGGTATACGAATTCAGAACCCGTCCGAAGCTCAGCTTGATAACATTGCCGCCGTGGCATTGACCGCAACGTTACCGCCGTTTCGGAAACCGGGTGACAAAATCGACGTCCGGTTGAGTTCGATCGGTAACGCCGAAGATCTTTCCGGTGGAGTACTTATGCAAACCCCTCTAAAAGCGGCCAATGGGAAAGTGTACGCCGTAGCCCAGGGACCGATCACCAAGGGAGGGGATGGTGATAATCGTCACCTCACCACGGTTCGCATTCCCAACGGGGCCATTGTGGAGCGGGAAGTTCCGTTCAAGTTTGTCAGCAGGAGAAACTACATTACATTACAGTTAAAAAATCCCGACTTTACTACGGCCAACCGGATTTCCGAAGCAATCAACCGAAAATTTCAACAAATTATTGCAAAACCGAAAAACAGTTCTACGATTAAAGTCAAGTTGATTAATAAACATCATGGTAAAACGATCGATCATCCCACGGAATTCATAACCATGATTAATCACTTGAAAGTGGTTCCGGGGGAACAGGCACAAGTCATAGTTAATGAGCGGACGGGAACTGTGCTCATGGGTGGAGACATTAAAGTACGACCCGTATCCATCTCCCATGGTAATCTCACACTTCAAGTCCAGGGAAACGAGGAGGAGACCCAGGGAGAGTCCGTGGTACTTCCGAAAGCCACGACCATACGACAGGTCGTTGATTCCTTGAATGCGGTGGGGGCTTCCACGGATAGTGTGATTGCCATACTGGAAGCGATGGACAAAGCTGGATCACTGAACGCTCCACTGGAGGTTATGTAACCATGCAAGCTGCCGGAGCCGCACTTGGAGGAGCAGACCCACTCACACAGTATAGTAAAAACGCTCGGGCTATTCGCGGTCAAGATAAGGTTGACTCTCTCAAAAACGAATTCAAAAATACGCTTAACTCCATGAAGAAAAACAACCTGGATGGGAAGGAGAACCTCCAGGAAAAAATTGATCGGCGCAAGAAAAAGCTCAAGAAGAAGGCCAACAAAATTGAGGGGCTCTTGTTTAAACAGCTCATGAAGCAAATGCGAAAGACGACTTTCCAGGATGAAGACAGCATGATTCATGGCGGTCCCGGTGAAAAAACGTTTCAGAAGCGTCTTGACGCCAAGTACGCTAAGAAAATTGCCGATAATGGTGATTTTGGACTCGCCGAGAAGATTTACGATCAGTATAAGCACCAAGTCGTTAGTAACCTCACCGGGAATAAAACTCGATAATTATTCGCAGGTAGCTCAACACGGGTTTACCATTGAACAAGGGCTTCATTCATTTTCTCACCTTGATTCGATACACTCTTCCCCCGCGGTATCTGAATAGCGGTCCCCAATAGCAAACAATGCATTTAATTAAACTTCTGTAACGGGCGAAATAATGCCCCGGAAATAAAGATGGATTTTATAGTGTCACCGGCAACCGAATAGGTAAAACGTAGAGGTATTTGATATGTTTTCAGCATTAAAAAAAGATTTCACGGCCTGTTTCGAGCGAGATCCGGCCGCCCGGACCAGTTTGGAGGTTTTCTTAACCTATCCTGGTTTCCATGCCATCACTATGCATCGTATTGCTCATTTTTTGCATGGGATTGGCCTGAAATTGTTGGCCCGTTTACTGTCACACTGGAGTCGATTTGTAACCGGTATTGAGATTCATCCGGGTGCTGATATTGCACCTGGATTTTTTATCGACCATGGTATGGGGGTCGTTATCGGGGAAACCTCGGTCATCAAGGAGAACGTGACGTTGTTTCAGGGGGTTACCCTGGGAGGGACGGGAAAAACACGGAAAAAACGGCATCCGACTCTTGAAGCTAACGTAGTTGTAGGCACCGGCGCCAAAGTGCTGGGTAATATTACCATCGGGGAAGGTTCACGGATTGGGGCGGGTTCCGTGGTGGTTCAATCCGTACCTGCTAATTCTACCGTGGTTGGAATCCCGGGTCGGGTCGTCAAGAAGAAAGGGGAAAAAATACCCACGGTTTCCCTTGATCACACTGACCTTCCGGATCCGGTTATCGAATCTTTGCACACCCTTCAGGAGCGTATTCAATCCCTCGAAAATCAGCTGGAAGAAATGCAGGAGGAATCCGACCAGCCTCCGGTTGATTCGTAGTTCTCACACCACACAACAGGACCTTAATCGTGAATGATGACTGCTAATCCATGACTACAATACCTGCCGTGATTCCCGCCGCCGGACGAGGAACTCGTTTGCGACCGATTACACGCCACGTATCAAAGCCCATGTTACCTCTGGGGAACCGTCCCGTTATTGATTTTGCCGTACGAGAGGCCCACGAAGCCGGGTGTGATCCGATCGTCGTAGTTCATAAACCGGATGACCAAGCACTGAGAAATTACCTCGAAGGATTGGGCGACGAATTCAATATAACGTTAGCCGTTCAAGAAGAACCCCGGGGTTTGGCCCATGCTATGCTTCAAGCCTGGGAGCACCTAGATCGGCCGTCCTGGCTGGCGGAACTGTTACCCGATAACGTGATCCTGAACGGACCGGGGATTCGTGCACTTGTAGGTATTGACCGGAGCGGGTATTCCTTTGTGTCGGGGACAATTCAGGTGTCGCGGGAAAAAGCACATTTATTTGGAAATTCCGGTGGTTATCAAGTAAAGGAGGAAAATCAGCAGGGTGAGGTTATAGTAGGTTTACAAGAAAAAGGTGAAGGCTCCTTTCAAAATCGTCAGGGCCCGTGGCCACAACGACGGCTGGTGGCACGTGTCCTGTTACCCGACGAGTTTTTTGAACGGGCGAGCGAACGGGACCCGAATCCGGAGACCGGAGAAATAGACGATGTTCCTATTTTCCGCAACATGTTACAATCCAAACCTGCACTGGGAGTTCCCATTAACAGTGAGATTCGGGATATGGGAACTCCCGAAAAATACCTGGCCCTTTGTTCACGGTACCATGAAATACTCCGCGCGGAGAAACAAACGGACTGAATCTCTTTTATCGAGTTTTGTTGTTGCATCCTCCGTAGACCTGTAAATTTAACGGGGTTCCACACGCGAATGGTTGATAACTCTCATAAATAATCTGTTTGATAAACCGGCCAAGTATTTAATTTTTACACGAAACACTTCTATCTGATAGCTTGATTAAAACCCTTAGGAGTTCTATAAAGTCTATCCAATAACTTGAACGGGTATTCGATCCCAGAAACGTAACGGGTGAACAAAATCAATGCTCGACCTTGATTATAACGCTACGACTCCCGTAAAGGACGAAGTCCGGGAAGCCATGGAACCTTATCTCGACGGTAAATACGGGAATCCCTCTTCGGTACACCAGGTCGGCCAATCACCAAAGGCCACCGTGGAGAACGCCCGGGAAACGATTGCCGAAAAGGTCAATGCTCCCGTTGAATCACTCGTGATCACGGGTTCCGGAAGTGAAGCAAATACCATGGCTATTCGGGGCATCGTACGACCTCCCTACGAAGACCGTGTACTCGTAACCTCTTCCGTGGAACATTCTTCCGTTCTCAATACGGCCGAATGGCTCGAACAGCAGGGAGCCGAGGTACGGTATGCGCCGCTCAATGAAGAAGGACAACTCATACCGGAGTGGTTCGAACAAAACGTCGACAAACAGGTAGACCTGGTATCCGTTATGCGTGTGAACAACGAGACCGGGGTGGAGTTTCCCATCAACAAAATTGGTGAAATCTGTCGGAGCAACGATGTTTTATTCCACTCCGATTGGATTCAGGCCCTGGGGAAAATCCCGGTGAGTTATCGGGAAACCCCCGTGGATCTCGTTTCCTTCAGCGCCCATAAAATCGGTGGACCCAAAGGCACCGGAGCGCTGATAGCTCCCAAAACGATTGAACTGACACCACTGGTGTTCGGAGGACACCAGGAGCGCCAGCGCCGGGGAGGAACCGAGAACGTGGCGGGGCTTGCTGGATTTGCCCGTGCTGTTTCACTGATAGATTCACAACAATTCGAGGAGTCGAAAATCGTCCGTGATCGATTTGAAACGGGACTTTCCGAGGCTCTTGAGGATGTCCTTTTCATTGGGAACGATACCGATCGCGTACCGAACACGTCCGGCATGGTCATCCGTGGAATCGACGGAGAAGACGTCGTTATGAAAATGGACCTGGATGGTATCG
>JBDGPJ010000196.1:0-6890 GCA_042219695.1 bacterium | reverse complement strand
GGGTGTCGCGAAAAAGTTGTTCGAAGCGTTAGGTCGAGAAGGTATTAACATTGAAATGATTTCCACGTCCGAAATTAAAATTTCCGTGGCAATTAATGAAGATGACGTGGATCGTGCGGTCAACATTCTGCACGATACTTTTGAGTTGTAATAAAAAGCGGGTAATCAAGGGTTGATGAATATAATTGCCGTTTTCGTCAAACGGATGCTTCTGAATTTTGTTCAGGAATGATGTAATTGCTAATTTCCGTTCAAGTTAAATAGAAATAATTATTCAACTCGGGCAAAGACAATCAAAGAAATGTGGACTATGATTTTTACGCAGTACCCCAAAGTTGTTGTCCACAGTAGTATGGGAAATTTTGGTTACCTTTTTTTGGAGCATGACTGTTATGGAAATTGATTTGTATGATACAACCCTCCGGGACGGATCCCAAGCGGAAAACGTGGCCTTTTCCCTGGAAGACAAGGTTCGAATCACCCATGAATTAGACGATCTCGGGGTGGATTACATTGAGGGGGGCTGGCCGGGAAGTAATCCCAAGGACGTAAAATACTTCGACCGGATGAAAGAAGAGTCCCTCGATCACGCTAAACTCACCGCGTTTGGTAGCACCCGCCACATAAAACATGAACCGCAGGAGGACCCCAACCTCAATGCCTTGATTGAGGCAGAGACTCCGGTAGTAACAATTTTTGGTAAAACCTGGGACCTCCATGTTGAGGAAGCACTTGGTGTAACACTTGAAGAAAACCTTGAAATGATCGAGTCCTCCATTCGCTTCCTTAAAGACCACGGTCGAGAAGTTATCTACGATGCCGAACATTACTTTGACGCTTTTAAGAACCACGAGGAATACGCACTGAAAACGGTTAAACGTGCTAGCGAAGCCGGAGCCGACTGTATTTGCCTGTGTGAAACCAACGGAGGACGACTACCTAATGAAGTTCGCAACATCGTGAATGAAACACGTGACCACATTGATGAGCTCATTGGTATTCATGCCCATAACGACGCAGCCTGTGCCGTTGCGAATTCGTTGGAAGCCGTTCGCCAAGGGGCAAAACACGTTCAAGGTACTATCAACGGATTTGGTGAACGCTGTGGAAACGCTGATTTAACGTCGATCATACCGAATCTTCAGTTAAAGATGGACCACGAAGTACTCTCGGAAGAAAATCTCAAAAGTCTTCGGGGGACCAGCCGTTTTGTGTACGAACTGGCAAACCTGGTGCCCGATCACCGCAAACCTTTTGTAGGTGAATCGGCTTTTGCTCACAAGGGCGGAATACACGTCAGTGCCATCCGTAAAAACCCGGACACCTATGAGCACATCGACCCCGAACTTGTCGGGAACACTCGACGTATCCTCGTAAGTGAACTATCCGGTAAGAGCAATGTACTTCAAAAAGCCGAAGAACTGGATCTTGACCTCGGAGATGAAGATCAAGCCCGTGAGGTTGTTGAACAGGTTAAGGAATTGGAGGACAAGGGCTACCAGTACGAAGCCGCCGAAGGCTCCTTTGAAATCCTGGTTAATCGCATGATGGACCGTCACCGGGTGTACTTCAGTCTGGAAGGATTCCGTGTCATTACCGAGCAGATTGATCGAGGTAAATCCCGGTGTGAAGCGACGATTAAAGTACGGACGGATCGTCACGTCGAGCACACCGCGGCGGACGGAGTGGGACCCGTCAATGCACTGGACAATGCTCTGCGTAAAGCCCTAAATGAGATCTATCCGGAATTGGAAGAAATGCACTTAACCGATTACAAAGTACGGGTACTTGACGAGACGGATGGAACCCAGGCCAAGGTTCGGGTGCTCATCGAGATGCAGGACGAGGATCAGTCCTGGGGTACCGTCGGTGTCTCCGAAAATATCATTGAAGCCAGCTGGCAGGCACTGACCGATGGCATTGATTATAAACTTATGAAGACCAGGGACTGATTGTATTGGACGAATCCGTACATCGACTTGCTGAACTCTTTGACGTCCTGGGTAATGGGAATCGGCTGGAAATCCTGTTTGCCCTGGAAAACGAAGAGCAGAATGTGAACGAATTAGCGGAGAACCTGGACAAAACTCAATCTTCGGTATCCAATCATTTGAAAGTCCTACGATACGAAGACTTGGTTGAATCTGAAACACGCGGTAGGAAACGATTTTATCGGGTCAAGCGCCCCGAACTCCTTGAACTCTGCGAGGAGTTCAAGCAACATCAGCAACGCGAAGAAGACGTATAAACATTTCATAATATTATTAATTGTTCAATTGTTGAATTGTACAATTGAACAATTGTAAAGGTGATGCAACGTGGAACAGCTAGATGAATACGAGCCCCGTGAATTTGAAGAACAAATATACGAAGAGTGGATGGAATCGGGCTGTTTTGAGGCCGATAACAATTCCGACAAGCCCAGTTTTTCCATGGTTATTCCTCCCCCGAACGTCACGGGCGAACTGCACATGGGACATGCCCTGAACAGTACACTACAGGATGTGCTGGCCCGCTGGAAAAGAATGAAAGGGCACGAAGTTCTCTGGGTGCCGGGGACGGATCACGCCGGAATTGCTACCCAGAACAAAGTCGAACAGCAACTGGCCGAGGAAGGAACCAACCGCCACGAACTTGGGCGGGAACAGTTCCTGGAACGAGTCTGGGAATGGAAACAAGAATACGGTGACAAAATCACTCACCAGCTTGAGAACCTCGGTGTTTCCTGTGACTGGAGTCGCGAACGCTTCACCATGGACGATGGTCTGTCCAACGCCGTTAAGGAAGTGTTCATTCAACTCTACGAGGATGACCTAATTTACCGCGGTGACTACATCGTTAACTGGTGTCCCCGCTGTGGTACCGCGTTATCCGACATCGAAGTTGAATATCCCCTTACGGATAAGGACGACACCATTGAAATCGCCACGACGCGTCCCGAAACCATGCTCGGGGATACGGCCGTTGCTTTTCATCCGTCCGACGAACGTTACCAGCATCTGGAAGGGAAGACGGTTACGCTTCCGCTGGTCAAACGTGAGATTCCGATTATTTCCGACAACCGGGTGGATCCCGATTTTGGGTCCGGTTTAGTCAAGGTTACGCCCGCTCACGACGACCTTGACTTTCGTATTGGTCAGGACAACGACCTCGAAATCATCAACCTCCTCAATGAGGACGGGACGTTTAATGAATCAGCGGGAGAACGTTATGCCGGTCTCGATCGTGAGGACGTTCGTCAGACCGTGGTTGAAGACCTTCGCCGGGACGGTTCCTTGATTGACATTGAGGCTTACCGTCACGAAGTGGGCCACTGTTATCGTTGTGATAACGTCATCGAACCGTTTGTTTCTAAGCAGTGGTTTGTGTCCATGGAAACTCTGGCCGAACCCGCTATTGAAGCGGTTCGCGAGGACGAGGTGGAGTTTCATCCCGAACGCTGGGAAAATACCTATTTTGAATGGATGGAAAACATCCGTGATTGGTGTATTAGTCGACAAATCTGGTGGGGACACCGTATACCGGTGTGGTACGGTCCCGATGACACGCCGTTTGTCGCCCGAAGTGAACAAGAAGCCCACGACAAAGCCCGCGAACATTACGGGGAAGAGGTTGAACTCGAGCAGGACGAGGACGTTCTCGACACCTGGTTTTCCTCCGCACTATGGCCGTTTTCCACACTTGGTTGGCCGGAGCAAACCGAGGATCTCGAAAAGTTTTACCCGACCGGCGTGTTATCCACCGCTTTCGACATTATCTATTTTTGGGTGGCCCGAATGATTATGATGGGCTACTACTGCATGGACGAAAAGCCCTTTTCGGACGTCTACATTCATGCGCTGATTCGCGATGAACACGGGGACAAGATGAGTAAATCCGTGGGAAACGTCATTGACCCTCTCGACATGATCGATGATTTTGGATGTGATCCCCTGCGTTTTACGCTTTGTGCACTGGCCGTTCAGGGCCGGGATATTAAGCTGTCCCCCGATCGAATCGAGGGATTTCGTAACTTCTCCAACAAGTTGTGGAATGCCGCCAAGTACGTCCAGTTTGCCGTGGACGAGGCAGACGAGGAATACCTCAATGAGCCCATTGATCCCGATAAGTGCGAGGACGTCGATCTCTGGATCATGAGCCGTTTTAAAACCGTGATTCAGCAGGCCGACGAAGGACTCGAAAACTACGACTTCGACCAGTACGCGGATTCCCTGTACCAGTTTTTATGGCACGAGTTCTGCGACTGGTACATTGAACTGTCTAAAATCCGGTTGGATGGAGAAGGTGAGCATCCCGAGGAAACCAAAAAGGTGCTGTATCAGGTGTTAGTGGGAATTGTGAAAGGGTTACAGCCCGTGGTTCCTTTTATTACCGAAAAAATACACCGGTCCTTTGACGTCGAATCCGGGTTTCTCATGGAGGCCGATTGGCCCCAGCCCCCGGAAAGCTGGGACCATCCCGAGATCGAGGGAAAGGTCGAGAATCTTCAGGAACTCATCCGGGCCGGTCGTCACTTAAAGAAGGAGTTTAACGTACAGACGGACGAAGGTGTCCGCCTGCAGTGTTCCATTCAGGATGACCGCGAACGCTATCTCGCTGACTACGAATCATACGTTCAGAACCTGGCCGGAATTGAGTCCCTGACCGTGGACGTGGATATTGAACGACCTGAAATGTCGACGACGGAGGTGCTTGATTACGGTAGCATTTATCTTCCCCTTGAGGGAATTATAGACGTTGATCGTGAGCGTGAACGAATTGAAGGAGACATTGAGGATCGCCGGGAACGAATTGGCGAACTGGAGGAACGTCTCGACAATTCTCAGTTTATCGAAAATGCTCCGCAGGACGTAATTGATGAATCCAAGGAGGAACTTGAACAGGTTCAGAACGAAATAACCCGCCTTGAGGAGACTCTGGACAAACTAAAGCAGGATGCTCCGGCTCCTTGATCGATCGAATTCCCTTCCATTAATCGTTTTCTATCCGTACTATAACCGGTAATAATTTGATGGCCGGTTTGGCATAGGTAAATTCTTTATAGTTTACGATATCTGTGTTTCTATTCTGCGAGGTCACGTACGGATAAATACGATGTAAGATGAATTATATTCACGGTTGAGTTTTTAATTGAGGATAAAGGAACTGGTTTTATGAAAAAGTTGGATCGAGAGCTCGGTTTGTTTTCCGTATTTTCGATTAGTTGTGGAGCCATGATCGGTTCTGGAATTTTTGTGTTGCCGGGTCTCGCCAGTACGATTGGTGGACCACTTATTTTTGCTGGTTATTTAATTGCGGGTTTCCTGGTTATTCCCGCCGCCCTCAGTAAAGCAGAGATGGCGACGGCCATGCCTGAGTCTGGTGGTACCTACCTTTATCTGGATCGTTCGTTAGGTCCTCTCGCAGGGACCCTCTCCGGGCTCGGGACCTGGATATCGCTTCTGTTGAAGAGTGCCTTTGCCCTGGTTGGACTCAGTGCTTACCTGATTATTTTTACCCCTGTTTCTTATTCGATGGCCAACTATTGGGGAGCCGGTATTGCTCTGCTTTTGATTATCTCCAACTGCCTGGGCGCAAAATTATCCGGAAAACTGCAATCCTACCTCGTGCTTGGAACCCTGGTGGTGTTGTTTGTTTTTATCGGGAGGGGCAGTATTTCCATCGAAAAGGCCCATTTCGACCAGCTTTTGCCCCACGGTATAACGGGTTTGTTAAGTTCCGTGGCCTTTATTTTCGTCTCCTACGCCGGCGTGACAAAAATTGCCAGTGTGGCTGAGGAAATTGAGGATCCCGGAAATAATATCCCCTGGGGAATAATGCTGTCACTTGTAACGATGATGCAAGCTCATACCGGTAGCACAGGCCGGACAGTACTTGTTGGGAGGATGGGGGAAGTGGATCATGGCATTTGTAGCCTGCATGGCCCTGGCTTCAATGGCTAACGCCGGTTTGATGTCGTCCTCTCGATTTCCTCTTGCCATGGCCCGCGATCGACATCTTCCTGAGTTTTTTACGAGGATCAATTCAAAATTTGGAACTCCCGTGGTGTCTATTTTGTTCACCGGGGGATTGCTCATTCTGTTCATCCTGGTACTACCGGTGAAAGAGCTGGCGAAACTTGCCAGTGCCTTTCAATTGATTGTATTTAGTATGGAGAATATGGCCGTAATCGTGTTCCGGGAGAGTGATATCGAATGGTATAAGCCGGAGTTCGAGTCTCCTTTATATCCCTATATTCAAATTACGGGGGTTATAGGTACTCTTGGTTTATTGGGGTTCATGGGCCTATACGATGTATTTCCAATTGTGGGAGCCGCCGCCCTTATTGTGTTTTGTATGATTTGGTATTTCGGATATGCACGTGATCGAATGGATCGCATAGGGGCATTTTTTCGCAAACCGGCTACCCAGGATGAAGTCCGGATGTTTGAACGAGCTCGAACACGAAGCGTGGAGAAAAAAGAGTCGGTGATAGTTCCGTTTTTTGGCCTGAAAGACGTAGACATACTTCATGTTGAGAGGAGAATACGGCTGGCGGCTGCTCTATGCGATCGGGATGAGCGTCTGGATGTTGTTGATTTCGTGGAGGTGCCCGAGCAGTCTTTTTTATCTGATTTTGAAGCTGAACCGGAAGAATTCGAAGCCCTCGAACAACGCACAAAGTTACTTAAAAATGATATTGAAAATGAAATTCACCTTGATCAGGTCATCACCCATAGTTCACGGGGGGCTTTATTGAATTATGCTCGAGAGGAAAATCCCCACTGGGTTGTTTTCGATTGGAAAAAGCCCTCCCCCTGGAAGAATCTTATTGGTCAAAAATAATGGTGGCTCGAGGATTTTCCCTGTGACACGTTCTTTTACCAGGATAAGGGAAGGCAGGGATTTAA
>JBDGPJ010000195.1:13450-15953 GCA_042219695.1 bacterium | reverse complement strand
TCAAAAGAGCAGGGTTTTGGTTATGAACTAACAGGGATTAACCGTTACAGAATTCGACATCCCCGACTGGGTGAAAAAGAACTTGAAGTGCAAATCACACCTCCGCAATCCATTTCAGTATTTCTCGATGGAGAAGAGATTCAATCGGAGGGCTGGTTTTCGAGTCAATACGAAATACCGGATGATCGGGGAAAATCAATGAAACTTACCATCGAACCGACTCAATCCGGGTTCCCAACCGTGATCGGGGATGACGAGGTGACCGACCATAACGTATAATCTTTTCTTTGATCTTTGAGTTCTAAGAGTCATTGTGGTTTAATAAAAATTTAATTTATTTGAAAGGATTTATATTCATGTCGGATAACGTACGAACGAGATTTGCTCCCAGTCCCACTGGTGATCTTCACGTGGGTGGAGCCCGGACGGCCCTGTTTTGCTGGTTGTTTAGCCAGAGCGAGGACGGGGATTTTCTACTTCGAATTGAAGACACGGATTTCGATCGATCCGCCAACAAGCATACTGAACAAATCATACGGGCGATGAAATGGCTCGGTCTCGATTGGGAAGAAGGCCCGGAAGTGGGCGGTCCCCACGAACCGTATTACCAGAGTCAGCGAATCGAACGATACGAGGAGGTCCTTCAGCAACTGAAGGACGAGGGGAGGGTTTACAAGTGTTATTGCACGAAGGAGGAGTTGGATAAACAGCGAGAGCGCCAGCGCGCACGAAAGGAACCTCCACGTTACAGCGGTCGTTGCCGGAAGCTATCCGATGAAGAACGACAACAGTTCGAGGATGAGGGTCGGGATCACACGTGGCGTTATCGCATTCCGCAGGAACCGGTAGTGGTGGAAGATATTGTGCAGGGAGACGTGAGTTTTCCCGCCGACCAGGTTGGTGACTTCATCATTGTGAAGTCGAATGGTACACCGTCCTATAACTTTGCCGTGGTCGTGGACGACTACTCGATGGACATTTCCCACGTTATCCGGGGGGATGACCACCTCAGTAACACACCTCGCCAGATTTATCTGTACAATGCGCTTGGGTGGGATACTCCAAAATGGTGTCATCTTCCCATGATTCTTGGCGAGGACGGTTCACGGCTATCCAAGCGGCACGGTGCCACCGACGTCGAACAGTACCGCGAACAGGGGTTTTTACCCGAAGCCATGTTGAATGCCCTGGCACTATTGGGTTGGTCACCTCCGGATGGAGTTGAAGTGAAATCAATTCCCGAGCTTATTGACGTGTTTGAACTGGAACGAATCAACGCTTCCGCTTCACAGTTTGATTTTGACAAGGTGAAATGGTTAAACGGTCAGCATCTGCGAGATTTACCGGCGGAACAAATTGTCGACCGCCTGGAACCCTTTATGCCGGAGGAACTTGAACCCGGCGAGTTCGAACTCGACGAGGAGCAACTCGAGGAGATCGTGGAAGTGCTTCGTGATCACCTCACGTTGCTAACTGATTTTAGCAACGTTTACACGGAATTTTTTAAGGAACCGGTAACACCGTCGGACGAAGCCATTGATTGGTTGCGTGAGAACCCGGCGTCGCTGGATGTTGTCGAACCGTTTTGTTCCCGTATTGAAGAGGCCTCGGAGTTTGATATTGAAACCGTTAAAACCGTGATTGGTGACGTGAAAGAAGACGTAACTGTATCCGGACGAGATTTATACCTGCCAATGAGAATTGCCATTACGGGGAAACTGGAAGGCCCGGAATTTCACGAGATGATGCCATTACTTGGTAAACAACGTTGTCTGGATCGGGTTAATCAGGTACTGGACGCCGTCGGGAAAGACGCTCCGGCGTCTTCCTGATCGATTAATACAATGCCCGACCCCGATGAAGCCCATCACTACCGGCGTAAATACCGGGGACTAATCTCCATTGATTCCAAACCCAGTGAAGTTGATTCCCGGCTTTTGTCCGTACTGTATACTCCCGGAGTGGCACAGCTCTGCGAGTACATAGCTGAGGATCCCAGGCGGTCCTTCACCCATTCCGGTCGTGGTAATACCGTTGCCGTAGTTAGCGATGGAAGCTCGGCACTGGGATTGGGGGACGTGGGACCGGAAGCAACCGTTCCTATACTTGAAAGCAAGGCCGTGTTTTTCAAGAAAATGGCCGGGCTTGATGCCTTACCGTTGTCGCTTCGATCCGGTGGGATCGACGACATCGTAGATACGGTAAAACGAATCGCCCCTACGGTGGGAGCTGTTTCGTTGGAGGATATATCCAGTCCGATCTGTTTCGAGGTAGAACAGGTTCTTTCCGATCAACTGGATATACCGGTACTTCACAACGACCAACACGGTACGGCTATTACCGCCCTTTCCATCCTGCACAATGTCTGTCGGCTTCAGGGCCATCGTAATCTCGAAACATTGTCCGTCGTTATCGTAGGTGCCGGCGCTGCCGGACTGGCTACCGTGAAACTATTTCACCACGCCGGTATCAACGACATAACGCTGTGCGATCGCCAGGGGGT
>JBDGPJ010000195.1:13166-13429 GCA_042219695.1 bacterium | reverse complement strand
GGAGACATCAATCCAGGTAAGGAGCTTGTTTTACCCTACTTATCCGACCCCGGACAGGATCAGTCCATGCAGGAAGCGGTGGAAGGGAAGGATGTGTTTATCGGTTTATCGGCCCCGGGAATCTTATCACAGGACGACGTACGTGCGATGAATGATGATCCGGTGATCATTGCCGGAGCGGCCCCCGACCCGGAAATTTCACCGGAAGAGGCCTATGAGGCGGGAGCGTCCGTGGTCTGTACCGCCCGGTTCGATTATCCGAA
>JBDGPJ010000195.1:11209-13156 GCA_042219695.1 bacterium | reverse complement strand
GGTTACTGATGCGCTTGCCCTACCCGGGCTATTTCGTGGAGTTATCGAAACCGGTGCATCCCGGTTTACGACTTCCATGATGCTCGAAGCGGCGCGGGCTATTGCGGAAGTAGTTCCCGACGAGGATTTGAGACCTCGGTTTATTTTACCCGATCTACTCGACCTGAATGTTGGGCCCAACGTGGCTCGTGCCGCGTCGCGATGTGCGATTGAGGAGAACCTTTCACGGGGTATTTCGGTTACCCCCGAAGAGGTAGCCGCGCGAACAAGACAATATATTTACGAAGGCGATCCCATCGATGACGATCCCGACTTCTGGGAGAAGATCGATGAACCGGTTGAGAACGATTTGGGTCTTCGTTATTACCGTAATCACCGGGGTCCGTTAACATTGCGCAGTAAAATTGCCCTGAAGGATCGCGAAATTCTTGGGCTATTATACATTCCGGGTCTCGGTGAAGTCGTCAAGACGATTCGCGAGCAGCCGGAACGTTCCTACGAGTTGTCCTGTCGGGGAAACCTGGTAGCCGTGGCGACGAACGGTTCAGCGGTCTTGGGGCTGGGTGATATCGGCGTCCCCGCGGCAGGTCCGGTTATGGAGGGTAAAAGCGTGATTTTTAAGACGTTTGCCGGGGTGGAAGCGTTTCCGTTATGTCTTGAGGACGATGGGGATCCCGAGCAGTTTATTGAATCCATAAAGCGTCTGGAACCCAGTCTTGGTGGAGTTAACCTGGAAGACATTACGGCGCCGGACTGTTTTGAGATTGAACGACGCTTGAAGGACGAAATGGATATACCGATTTTTCACGACGACCAACACGGGACGGCGGTAGTAATCCTGGCCGGATTAAAGAATGCGTTGCAATACTGTGGTCGTTCCCTTGAGGACGTACAGATTGTGATAAACGGTGCCGGGGCTTCGGCTCTTGCCACGGCCCGTATCTTAAAACAGGCCGGTGCATCTCGGATTACGATCTGTGATAGCAAGGGACCCATTTACTCCGGTAGAGGAAATCTGAACCCCGAGAAACGCCGCGTGGCCGAATGGACAAACCCGGATGGTATTCAGGGTGAGCTCTCCGATGCCCTTCCCGGAGCCGATGTATTTATCGGGCTTTCAGTCGCCGAAGTCTTAAGCAAAAAAGACGTTCAAACCATGGCGGATGATCCCATCATTTTTGCACTTGCCAATCCGGTCCCTGAAATTTTACCTCCCGAGGCCCGTGAGGGTGGGGCTTCCATCGTCGCGACAGGGAGAAGTGACTATTCGAATCAGGTGAATAATGCTATTGCTTTCCCGGGAATTTTTCGCGGTGCCCTCGATGTTCGGGCAACGGAAATCACCGAGGGAATGAAGATCGCCGCCTCCGAGGCGCTTGCGGGACTTGTACGCGCCCACGGCATCCGGGAGCATTATATCCTTCCCAGGGCAATGGATTTTCGTACCGCCCCGAAGGTGGCCGAGGCCGTTGCCCAAACAGCCATTGATGAGGGGGTTGCGCGAAGGGACGTGGACCCTTCAACCATTCTCGAGCATACAAAGGATTATATCTACGAAGGGCGCCTGTATTATCTCCCATAGAACGTTCATGTTTTCTTTTACTGAGTCGATAATAACAAATAGCACTCATTTCAGGGGCGAACATTCGACTGGTCAATATAGATAAACGTCGCGCGGTTCGTTTCGTAAATATATTATTCGCTGGATGTACACAACGGATTTGGTTTTTCTAATTGAACTGTTTTTCAGCAGGCCCCTTAAGTACCGTTTCGGTAATCAGGGGGTTGAAATTTAAAATGCCAACTCATCCGTTAATAACGAATATGTGGGAAGTCATTAAATGTTGGGGTAAGAATTTAATACGAACTTTACCAACTACTGCAATCAAAAACGGTTCAATTCAAATTGCGTACTTTGTGTAATATAGCGCTGTCTGATGATTGTTT
>JBDGPJ010000195.1:3531-11199 GCA_042219695.1 bacterium | reverse complement strand
TCGTCCGGTAATGCACAATTTTTATTTTCCTCATGTTTTGGAATGGAAGTATGATTCTAACTGTAAAAATTGATACAGAAGAAACGTTTTAAATAGAATGTAGTAAATTGTTAAAGACGGTGCTGGATTAGCAGGCGAAATGTTACGGATTGGATATAAACTAATGAGTATTCATTTGAGGGGATCGTATTGATTTCGAAGTCATTGAAAATAGGATTTGTACTGACTCGAATTGCGGGAACAGACGGGGTTTCCCTGGAAACCCTGAAATGGGACGAGGTCCTGAGAAACGAAGGTCACAAAACCTGTTTCGTGGCCGGACAGGCCGAAACACCTTCGGAAAAAACAATGGAAATCGAGGAGTTTCATTTTAAACATCCGGAAGCTCTGGAAATTTATCGTGAAGCTTTTCAGAACGGCGAGGAACGCCCCCAGAATCTAACGGAGAAAATTCACGTCAACACGAAAAAACTAAAAAAAGACATTTACAACTTCCTGGATACCTTTGATCCTGACGTACTAATAGCTGAGAACGTTCTAACGATCCCGATACACCTTCCGCTTGGTCTGGCGCTGACGGAAGTCATCGCCGAAACCAGTATTCCGGTAATTGCTCATCACCACGATTTTTACTGGGAACGGGATCGTTTCCTTAACAATTCCGTCTGGGATATATTAAATGCTGCCTTTCCACCTACGTTTCATAGTATCGAGCACGTCGTAATCAATTCCTCGGCGAGTCATCAACTGGCTCATCGAAAGGGGCTTTCTTCGACGCTGATTCCCAACGTTATCGATTTTAACGAGGATCCACCGGGGATTGACGATTACAACGCCGATGTTCGTGAGAATTTTGGAATTGCCGAAGATGAGTTGTTTGTTCTTCAGCCCACACGGATCGTTCCTCGAAAGCGAATAGAGGAGGCCATCGAACTGGTAAGTTACCTCGATCGTCCGGCCAAGTTGTTAATTTCTCATGCTTCCGGTGACGAGGGGTACGAGTACGAAAACCACATACGGCGATACGCCGACCATCTTGGAGTCGACACGTTACTGGTAGCCGAGCAGATAGCTCCCGAACGAGGCCGAACGGAGGATGGCCGGAAAATCTACTCGCTTGAGGATATCTATCCTCATGCTGACCTTGTGACCTACCCTTCCGCGTACGAGGGGTTCGGTAATGCCTTCATTGAAACGATTTACTTCAAAAAGCCCATCCTTGTGAATAATTATTCAGTGTACGCTCAGGATATTCGTCCCAAGGGTTTTGAGGTCATTGAGTTTGATGGCTATATAACGTGTTAAACGACGAACAACTACGTAAGGACATGGTTGAAAAAAATTTTGAACTTGGAGCTCGATATTACTCTTACGAAATGCTCAGAAGCGAACTGAGCACAATCCTTGATACGATGCTGGGGATGTAATGTCTGTTTGTTTATTGTTTGTCCACAATAATGTACCATTAATAATTCGATAAATGTTCGACATACATTCATTTTTTATGGGGCGGTATGAATCTACAAACAAAAGTCAGGGAAAGTAATTAATAGATAGGACGTTTCTGTTAAGGAAGTAGGTACGTTCAAATATTCCTGCCGGATTCATCACTAGACTACGGCCGTTAGGTAAACCCCTTAGAAAAAGCTGGATAAGTCTTTATTTCCGGTTAGTTGTGGTATGTATCTGCATCAAAAAAACCGATTTTACCAGGAATGACGATTACATACTGTTGCTGTGACTTTGAGATAAATTTAAATTCGTATTATTCGGCCAACCGCGTCATGTAAGCGGATTAAGTTGTACGACGCATACTCATTTTGGAGGTACGAACATGTTTTTTCGCCGTATATTGTTCATTGCATTGTTAATTGTAAGTGTTGGATTTGTTGGAACGGGATGTGGAGATTCTTCCCAACCTGTCAAAGCCGACAACAAGAATGAATCAACCAAAAGCTCGTCCGCGTCCAAAAGTAGTTCTTCGAAGAATGGTAAAGTAGGAATACGTGTGGGTTCCAAGACTGTTCCACGTAAGAAGATTACTCAACAGATAAACCGTCAGTTTCGCCAAAAAAAGAAACTGTTAAAGCGACGTGGAATGCCCGGTAACAAGAAGCAATTTGCGGGAATGCGAAAAAAGATCAAGCAGAAGATCATAAATCGGCATGTCACACAATTGATCCTTGAAAAGAAGGCCGATGAAGCCGGGATTGAAGTTTCGGAGCAAGAAGTTCAAAATCAGTACGACAGTATGGTGAAAAAGAGGTCGCGTTCGGAAAAAATGTTTTTGAAGAAACTCAAACGTGCCGGTAAATCCAAGGACGACATTCTAAAAAGGATTCGAAATGGGCTACGAATTCAAAAGTACGTTGAAAATCAAATAGATGAGCCAACGGTAACGGAACAGGAGATTAAGCAGGCCTACAAACGTAACAAGAGACGATTCAAGAAGCCGCACCGTGTACGTGCACGACATATTTTGTTTAAAACACGAAACCGTTCCGAAACCGAGGCACGTAAAAAAGCCCAAAAAGCAAAGAAACAATTGGATCAGGGGGCTAATTTTAAAAAATTAGCCCGGAAAAAATCCGAAGACCCCAAATCTAAGAAAAAAGGAGGAGACCTCGGATATTTCTCAAAAAGGAAGATGTTACCTCCGTTTTCCAAAGCCGCATTTTCCCTTCAAATGGGGGAAATCTCCGATCCGGTGAAAACTCGATTCGGGTATCATATTATTAAGAAAACCGGCGATAAAAAGGCGGGGATGAAATCGTTATCCGAAGTTCGTGACAAATTGAAAAAACAGGTCAATCGTCGAAAGAAAGGAAAAAAATTCAAAAAACACATCGAGAAATTAAAGAAGCAAATGGACGTTGAGATTAACGTATAAAAGGAGAGGTTCCCTTGGAAACGGCACAATACGACGTTGTACAAACCCACGTTATGCGTATGGAGAAGGATCGTGACCTGCTGGGTCAACTAACCGATTATTGTAACGAACACGAAATTGACGCCGCCACGGTAACGGCTATCGGAGCCGTTCAAAACGCAACACTCGGGTATTATTACCAGGATGAACAAGAATACGAAGAACATACTGTGGATGAACCCATGGAATTGTTGCAGGCTTCGGGGAACGTTTCATACCTCGACGGGGAACGGTTTGTTCACCTTCACGCTACCTTTTCAACCGAGGACGAAACCGTCCATGCCGGACATGTATTTGAAGGCACGAAAGTATTTGCTGGAGAAGCCACCATTCAGGAACTGGATGGCCCCCCTTTAAAACGTTACGACGATGAACCTACGGGTCTCACTCTCTGGGAGTTTCAATAGTGTAATCCGGTTGTTTGTGAACAATTGGAGAATGAGTTGGGAAGACCAACGAGCGATCGAGTAAATATCCCATCCACTCATTTAGTAGATACGTACATTACCGATAAATATTACAAATTCTAACGATTAGAGTGTATAAATATTCCCTCCGCCTTTTCGTCCCTACGGTACCCAAAACCCCCAAATCATCTTAATGTACTGATCATGTTATTTGCATATCATGATATCCTGATACCTTGATTTATTTTTTGGGGATGGGCAGGAATTCAGTTCGAAGTGGTACGTAATAAAAAATCTTATTTAGACCGTGTAAAGAAAAACAACTCCGGTTCGGTAGAGGATTATCTTCAACGTCAAGCTATATCGGTATTATTGAAGATTTTTACTGACTCGGTACGTTACCAGCCTAAATTTTGTTTTTTCAAATTCGTAATCTTAGATAATATGAAGGGCTACAGTTTGCAGGGAGGACAATATACCTTATTCACTCAGGGTGATTCACCATTTCGTCACTATCGAATAACGTGACCGATCTAATTCCGTCCGACATGACGTTTGATGATGTGCGAAATATACTCAGTAATCCCCAGAACCTGGACTACCATCGTGTACTGGCTAACATTCTGGAAGGTACAACGGCGCTGGATGAGGTCAAAAAATACGTGAACACGGAGCGCCTGGTGAAGGAATTTCCCAAGATTCGAAATCACATGACCCATGGCGAGATGGATGAGTCGACGCGTTTGTACTGGGAACAAGAAATTTCAAAGCTTGCGAAAGAATTGGGGATGGACGATCAACGTATTCCGACGTCGGAGGCGACCGGAAAAAAGTCTTCGGCCCAGATGCAGGAAGAAGGCAAGTCCAAAGAGAAGACAAAAGAAACTGAGCAGGAGATGGCGGTACGTAAGGAAAAACAACGGCGTGACCTCGGTCAGCAGTTAAGCCGGATGCGTCAGAAAAAAGAAGTGTCCCGTAATCAGCTTGCGCAAAATACGACACTCGAGCTAAAGGATATAGCTGAGATTGAAAAGGGACGTAAAGAATTAACGTACGACGTTTTGAACGCCTATGGTCGCGGGCTCAACATGGAGTTGCGACTTGACTTCCAGGAAAAACATTCGGATAAGGAGGGGGATTTACTCCATCAGGTTCATCAACTCATTGAGGACGTAATGCAAACGGGTAATCTAACGGGTAAGGAAAAAACACACTGCCAAATCACCCTCCATCAACTTGCGGAAGACGGCCTGTACCAGAAACGGTTTTCTACCGTAATTGACTTGTTGGAATACATGGAAACCATTACCAAGGACTTTTCCATTCGCGATGAAAGTCCGGATCCCGAAGTTTTTTCCAACGAAGCTTTGTTTGGATTACTCAGTAACATGATCGATTCACTGGAACTTACTGACATGGCTTACGACGAAAAGTTGAAATCCATCACACAGGAAGCCTTGAAGAGGTACCATGACGTGGAAGAGGAAAAAGAAGCCAGCGAGGATAATGAATCATGATTTCAACTATATTCATTCCTGACGCTTTGCTTATGCCGGGTTCGATGGTTGCGGGACTGCTGGAATGGTTTCGCTGGTTATGGACGGGATTTTCCGTTTTTAACTGGTTTTCCGACTGGTGGGAGCATCTGGATTTCACATACCAAATGTATTTTGGTATTGGACTATTCGCCACCTTTATCCTGTTTTTCCAGATGTTACTCGGCATGCTTGGATTTGGTGATTTCGATGCACTCGATGCGGCTGATTCGGTAGATGCCATGGATGCCGCCGACGCGGCCGACGCAATGGACGCGGCTGATGCCATGGATGCTGCTGACGCCACTGATGCGACGGAAGCCGCTGACGCACCTGCGGCCTCTTCAGGAGGAGGTAGCGGTGTGAGCATGTTTACGTACCGTACCGTTACCGCCTTTTTTGGTGGATTTGGCTGGGGTGGAGTTGCTGCCATGGATTTTGGGATGTCTCCGGTGTACTCCCTGACCGTTTCCCTACCCTGCGGGATTGCTTTGCTGGTGATGACGTATGGTTTACTTGTGCTCCTTTTTTCCTTCCAGACGCGGGGCACACTCGATTACGAGAATGCCGTTGGAAAAGTTGGAAAGGTTTACACTCCGATACCCCCTAACAAGGAGGGCTATGGGAAAGTTCGTGTGAAGGTGCAGGGACGTTTACGAACCGTGGATGCATACAATCAATCGGACCAGAAACTGGGGAGTTACGATCGAGCCGAAGTCGTTCAACAGATTGATTCAAGTACGTTGCTCGTGGAACCATTATCCTCGGGAGGGAATTCTTCGGAATCGCCGGAAAAATCTACTGAATGAGCCTGATTTACTGGTTAGTATTTCCCGTAATTGCACTGGGAGCAATTTATTTTTTTGGTCTTCGGCGAGTGATCAATTGCCCCTCAAATCGGTTGCTTATCACCTATAATCGTTTTGAGAGGTGGTTTAAGGACGAATACGAAGTCGAAGTTTACCAGGGAGGTATGGTTTACGTCTGGCCCATTATCCAGGGTTATCAGATGCTCGATTTAACCCCATTGAAAATAGAGGTCGATCTGGCAGACCAGACGCCCGATGAATATTCGTTGACTGATCCCACGGTCTATTATTTAAAAGCTGGCTTACTTGTAGATTCGTCCGGTAATCGTGAAACCGTGGTGAATTTGTTCCAGGAGTATGACAGGCAAGAAATAAAGAACTGGGTCAGGGAACAAGTTGAAGATATTACCAGCAATGCTATTCTTGAATACGATAATGATTTTTTTAATGAAGAACGTAATTTGTTTCTCTTGAAGTGGGAAGAACGACTTCAGAAAACCTTACCCGAGTCAGGGATTGAGTTACTTACGATAAGCCATAAACCGTGAAATAGAACCTTATTTTTCGGAGGGTAATGTATTATGTCCGGAATTATTGGTTTAGTTATTTTTGGTGCTATTGTAATTTTTGGAGTTTTTGTATTTTTTGCATCCATTTACAAGCGTTGTCCGTCCGACAAGATTCTGGTCAAGTTTGGTAGTGTAGGGACGGATACCGAGGGCAAAGGTTTATCCGCCAAATGTGTTCACGGTGGCGGGGAGATGGTGTTTCCCGTTATCCAGGATTACGGTTGGTTGGATTTAACTCCACTGACCATTGATATCGATCTTACTGATGCTTTATCCGCACAGAATATTCGAGTGAGTACGCCATCCACGTACACGGTTGGTGTGTCTACGGAACCGGGAATTATGGAAAATGCCGCCGAGCGTCTCCTTGGTGAGTCGCTCGATGATATTCGGAACCTGGCCCGGGACATCATTTTCGGTCAGATGCGTGTAGTTATTGCCACGATGAAGATTGAAAAAATTAATGCCGACCGAGATCAGTTTATACAAAACATTTCGAAGTCACTTGAACCGGAACTCGAAAAAGTAGGGCTTCGACTGATTAATGTGAATATTAAGGACGTGAATGATAAATCAGGTTATATTGATGCCCTTGGACGTGAAGCTGCTGCTCAAGCAATCAACGAAGCCAAGAAAAAGGTGGCTCAGCAGGAACGAGACGGTGAAATTGGTAAGGCGGAAGCTGAAAAGGAACAACGAATTCAGGTCGCCGAGGCCGATGCATCAGCTGTTGAAGGTGAGAACAAATCGGAAGTAAAAATTGCTGAATCGGACTCTCAACGCCGGCAGAAAGAAGCCGAAGCGGAACGGAAGGCAACTGCAGCCGAGAAAGTGAGCGAAGCCAAGGCCCAACAGGAAGCCTACCAGGCTCAGAAAGAAACGGAGCAGGCGCGAGCCGAACGGGAGGAAGCCGCTCAGCGTGCCGATACGGTTGTACCCGCCAAAATTGAAAAGGAGCGTATTGAAACGCTGGCCGAGGCCGAGGCCGAGGAAGAACGTCGGCGCAAGCAAGGTGAAGCCGATGGAATCCGTTCGGTTATGGAAGCACGTGCCGAAGGTATCCTGGCGAACCTCAATAGTAAGGGCAAAGGATTTAAGAACATCGTTGAGTCCTGTAATAACAACCCGGAACTTGCATCCCTGTTGATGGTGACCGAGCAGTTGCCCGACCTGGTCTCCGAGCAGGTTAAGGCTATTTCCGACATTGAGTTCGACTCCGTAACCGTCTGGGAAAACGGTGGCGGAGATGGTAAAACGAGTACGGCCAACTTTTTGTCGGGGCTCGTGGAATCTCTTCCCCCCCTGCATGAAGTAACCAAGAACGCGGGAATTGACCTTCCGGATTACCTTGGGCAAGTGGCCGACAATGCCGGCGGGATTGAAACCAATGGAAATGGTGGTGTCGCTGCGGGAGTGGCG
>JBDGPJ010000195.1:3145-3521 GCA_042219695.1 bacterium | reverse complement strand
TCCCGAATCGTCGTCCGGTCAGGGTTCATCCGGATCTGATGGAAGCGGGGGCCAGTACGTACAACAGATAAAATCCTTGATAGAGGATAATAAGAAGCGACTCAGTTCCTTTGATCAGAACGATAACCAGAAGTTTGAACCGGATGAAATTAACGAAGCCGTGAAAACTCTAACCGAGTGGGCCAAAGACGTGGCGGAAGGTACCGGCGAATGGTTTTATTTCCGTGAAGGTGACACCAAAGGGCCTTCCTCGCTCTCCGATATCGGTTCCTTGCTTTCCGACAACCCGGGAACGTTCGTGAATAAATCCGGAAGTGAGTCGGAAGTATGGGTGCCCTACGACATTCTTCTCAAGGTAGCCAATATTATTTCCGGC
>JBDGPJ010000195.1:2693-3003 GCA_042219695.1 bacterium | reverse complement strand
CCGGACATGGAATTAATGGAAGTATCCCAGTTCACGGATGATTTACTGGAACACTGTGCGCGCCGTGGTTTCGACCTAAAACGTACGATGGATTATGCTCTCGATCGCCTTCAGGACCGGTTATCGTTTCACACGATTTTCTTACGCACTGAGGTTCCAGAACAACATTCGTTTTTTTCCTCCGATCAGTATTCCGATCCTCCTCAAAAAGTCGTTAATACATTACGCCGGGAAACGGGACGCCGTTCCACGACGGAGGCGGATACACTCTGGATCATTCGTCCCCTCACCCTCGATGAAAAATACGTCG
>JBDGPJ010000195.1:0-2683 GCA_042219695.1 bacterium | reverse complement strand
TGCTCACGCTTTGCTCAATATCGTGGGGGAACGCCTCGATAACGTCATTTGGAAATATCATCGTTCCAATATCAAACAGGATTTAATTGAATCCGTTACGGAACGTCTCTGTGATCCCATGTTTGGCCGGGCTATGGACAAGGCCGTTTCGGAACTGTCCGGTTCGATTGATTTTCGCGAATTACTGATCTTTTATCGGTTATCGACTTCACCGGAATCTCAAACGGTCCATTATCGGTACTACAAAGGAAATGAATGTGTTGCAAATTCGATCGATCGAACTGATTCAGAACTTGAATCACTCGTGGACCGACACGGAATGGCTCTTCTTGATGACCGTGGAATCGCTTTGGAGTTTCTCCAGCACTCCGGGGAGAGTCTGCGGGAAACGTTTCAATTTGGGATGGATGACCAGAACAACCTCGGTTCCGTTTACGTTACCTTCGATAATGCTCCCGGCAACCTCGAACGGGACTTGTTTCGAATTTTTGCCCGGAGTATTAATCAGCGCTTAATTGATTTTTACCGGGAGTGGCGTACGCTGGCGAAGTTCTTCGCCCCGGAAATTATTCACCGCCTGATGTCGGATCCGGAATACGACGAAAAATACCTGGCACCTCGTGAGGAGACGGCTGCTATCCTTTACGCGGATTTAACCTCATTTACGCGGCTCTGCGAGGAAAACGTGGGTCAACCCGAGCGAATTTCTGAATTTGTTGATGAATGGGGACACAAGGTCGTTCAGGAAATTTGGAATCGGGGAGGAACGTTTGACAAAATGGTCGGTGATTGTGTAATTGCTCTGTTTGGCCCGCCGTTTTACGATCGGGAATCCGGTGAGTTAGTAGATTCGGCTCTGCAAACGGCACACAATATACAGCAAATGACGACGTCCATGATCGATCATCCCGTTGTGCGGGACATTGAGGATTCGGATTTTCCCGGGCTTGGAGTAGCCATTGGAGTAAACCTATGTGAGGTCACCTGTGGATTATACGGTCCGGATGACGACTTCACGGCCTTTGGTACGGGGATGAATGAAACCGCCCGTTTACAGTCTCTTGCAGGATTTCGAGAGACCTACGTGATGAAACCTGTTGTAGATGAATTTGAGGATGCTCCCGATGATTTGACGTTGAAGGGACCCAGACAGACACAGGTTAAAAATGTTGAAGCTCCATTACATTATTATCAGTGTGAATTTGATCAGTAAATTTTGTAAGTGCTCCGATTGTAATGGATTCGGTGAATTTGACTTTTATTCATGATAATCTGAATTGTTCCTGGACGAGTGTTGTTGCTTTTTTGTTCCGGGAAACTAAGTTACGACTGACTAAATTGTTAACAATTAAAACCGTTAAGGTGACGTGATTTATTTATGATTGACATTTTAGTAGCTGTCTTGGTTTTGTTAGGTCAGGCTGCTGTTATTGGGATCGTCGTGTATTTTATTCTAAGGAAATCGAAATCGAGTGAAGAAATTTACCCGAATATCGATACCAAACAAGACGGGGGAACGATAAAGATTGTCGATGAAGGGGACACCTGGAAAAACGCCATGTGGTATATCGTTGGTACGGGTGTTGTTGGATTTATTGTCGGGATATTCGTGCTTATGTCCCTTTCGTCGGAAGCCAATTTTGTTGTTTGGGGGTTCACGCTCTTAAGTGTCTTGGGTTTTGGCTACCTCTCATACGTTACCATAACAAAAATATTGACGGTAATGAAAATGGAGCCCGGGGAACTTCGTTTTGAAACATGGCCGATTACATGGGGGAAGGAAGTTGAGGCCGAATTTCGGCGTAGGTTACGTGGATCCGTAAACGTAAAGTCGGTTACGCTGGAGTTACGATGTCGAGAGGTTGTAAAATACCAGCAGGGTACGGACGTGCGAACGGTCAAAACGACTGTACACAGTGAGACGATAAAAACTCTGGACCCGGGGGGACGAACCAATACTGAGGTAAGTGGATCGTTTACTTTCACCCCCTCAAAAGATTATTTACATTCCCTGGATGTTTATCGCAATAACGTGATATGGGAGATCGTCGCCGATTTGGATATTGAGACGTATCCCGATGATGAGTCTGTTTTTGAAATCCTGGTAAAACCGGAGGGCAACCATGATTGACTGTCAGCTTGATCAAAACGAAATCAGGGCTGGTGAAACCATATCAGGTACACTAACCGTTACCCCGGACGAGGACCTCGATCTTAACCACCTCGCCGTGGAGGCGCGCTGGTTTACCACGGGACGTGGTGACAAGGCTGAAGACACGGTGGATCGTGTTAAATGGGACCCTGGCTCCATACGTTCCGGTATGACGTGGGATGAAAATTTTGAGCTGGAAGTACCGAAGGAAGTCCCCATGTCGTACGTTGGAGAACTTTTAAATATAAATTGGGCGGTACGAGTAGACCTTGACATCCCCTGGGCATTTGATGAAGAAGAATCGGCATCCTTTAAGGTTGTTGAGCCCGAGAAGGCTCATTCCCAAAAAGAATAAGAGGCCAAAACTGTTTGTGGGTGAATTTTGACGTTTTTGGGGGACACGATTAATTACTACATCAGTAAGGACAGAGTGGATTAGTAGCGTCTTTCGTGGTTTCTCTGTTACCGGTTGGTAAGCAGAACCTTCCAGTGGGTTGAGATTCTCGACCATTTTATATAGGAGGGTATACG
>JBDGPJ010000194.1:12285-15243 GCA_042219695.1 bacterium | reverse complement strand
CAAAATTCGGATACGAAAGCCCCGGTGGGAGTAAATGTGGCAGCTCTTGGTAAGGATCATCCCCGGGTGAAAAACTACCCTGATTTCAGATCCCCTCCTCCCTCCGGAAAACCCGATTTAAATCTCAGTGACACCCTATACAGTGCTATGGATGTGAGTCCGGACGGTACCGCTACAATGAAAATCTTCTTTAACGTGCAAAATGTTTCAGACACCAACGAGATTGCCCTGATGCATTATAAGGCCGACAGTGGCTGGGTAGCCGATAAAACTACTACTGTTAGTGAAACTTCTACCAGTGTAAGTGCTGAGGTGTCTTCCTTTTCCAGTTGGGGCTTATCCCCCGTAAAGTCATCTTCAACCAATGGGAGTAACGGGAGCAGTTCCAGCTGTATTATTGAACAAATAAGCGCTCCGGAAAGTGTGATAAACGGACTTCGAAATACTCGTGACAGGGTACTCGTTACTGCCCTGGGTCGGGCGTTAACGAAGTTTTACTATTCCCTGTAACCTCCCCTGGTTTTTAACTTGGGGAATTGATTGCAATTTCCAGGAAAATTTTTCTTAAGTGTTTGTTGCTCACTAGCCGACCTATTCATGACATCAAAGCTTTTAGTGAATAGATTGTTCAAAATACACCCCCACTGTAGCAGAATGTACAACAGTCAATGGCACATAGTAGTTTCATTGCCAGATGGGTTAACCCAGTCGGGAAAACTGTAGCTACGGCTATCATCAATCATACTGTGTAAATCCATCAAGCGGTATGACAACCTAATTTATCAGGTGATTCAAGTTAGACGGCTGTTATGCCGTTGCGTAATGAACGATTCAAGATGATTTTAATTGTCATGAATCATTCAGGCTCGCTATTTCCCCTGGCTCTCTCTCCCTGGGAGTACCTCCGAGGTATCTTGTCTTAAACGCGTGATCCAACTTGATGGAATAGTTATGAACGGAGTTGTAAAGATTGAGCGTGAATAATATTCGATAATCCTTTATAGATGAATTGAGGTGGTATTATGGATTGGAGAGAACAAATTAAATCGATTCTAGAAGTGTAAGCCCCCCGATTTCCGATTTTTATCGGAGAGATATCAGACATTTAAAATTTCTTGGGAAGTTAGTCGTAGCCGATGTTCATGACGTGTTCCTGGATGCGGAAGAACCTCTGCCAGGCGGTTAGGTAATCCGAAAGATCTTTCTTGGTTACGTCCTCCTCGCGTAATAGGTGTTGGGATATTTCGTCCAGCAAAATGGTAAAACTGGGGCCGAGGTACGTGCGATCGACGACCATTTCGGCAAATCCTTTCGAACCGGAGTGAATTTCGCCGACGTCTCTGATGTATTCGACGTATTTCTGATCGCGGGGCCAGTCAAAAATTCTCTCCAACCAGAGAACGAATCCGTGTACCCGGTGTTCGTAGAGTTCCCGGTCCCATTCTTCCTTATCATTTCGATACAGTTTGGCAGTGGGTTCGTAGTCGAGGAGTCGATCGTAAAATTCAACGACAATCCCGCGCAAATGTTCACGTAGGTAGGGTTCCGTTTGTTGGATAAAATCGTAATCCCGATCGGTAAAGCCAATAAATTCACGAATGTGGTCCCAGGCGTACTCGGGGTCGTTGTGGAGCCGGTCGACGTCAACGTCCTGTGTTTCCTCGGGGAAAAGGGAGTCGGTCATGGGATTCGTTAATTAATCCCGTAATTTCCAACCGATTTTAAACAAGTGGAAAGCAAATCCCGTTAATATCACGAACATGGCCAGTAGTACGGCCAGCGATCGATACGGGGAGACGTCGGACACTCCCAGCATGCCGTAGCGAAACCCGTCCACCATGTAAAAAATCGGATTAAACATACTCAGTTCCTTCCAGATACCGGGCAGGGAATCGATACTGTAAAAAACTCCGCCGAGGAACACGAGGGGAGTGATTAAGTAGTTCATGAATACCGCAATGTTATCCCAGCGTTCGGCCCAGAGTCCGACGAGGATCCCAAATGATCCGAACGTTGCAGCGGAGATCACCATAAACAGGACCACAAATGGTAATGAGTGCATGTAAAAATCAACGAAAATCCAGGCTACAACATAGGATAGACTCCCCACGATCACTCCTCGCACGGTAGAACCGATGATGTAGGCGGTGACAATTTTTAGGTAGGAGAGGGGGGACACTAGTAGATCCTGTATGAAGTGTTCGTAGCGTGCGATAAACAGTGACGTGGTGGAGTTGGAGTACCCCGAGTTAATAATTCCCATCATGATAAGGCCCGGTAGAATAAACACGAGGTAGGGGAAGGTCTGTCCCCCGATGGCTATTTTGTCGATGCTTTTCCCGATTGCGTAACCAAAAATCAGGATGTAAAGAATCGCCATCATAACGGGCGGGAAGATCGTCTGATTGGGTAGAGTTAAAAACCGTCTTAGTTCTCGTTTTGTCAGTGTCCAGAAACCACGCATGGTTCTTCTCCTCGTTGGTACTGTTTATTTAATGCCACAAAAAGGCAGAAAAATAACAACATTCCTATCATGAGAGCGAGTGTTCAAGCTGTCGGTGCCCTTCGGTTATCGTTCTTTTTGTTAAGAAGTTCTACTAATAAGGTCCGAAATGGGCGATATTTGATATGCCGAGCGTAAACTCCATTTACCCCGACGTGACTTTGTTTAAGAAAATGTCTTCCAGTTCGGTTTCTTCAAATCGCATTCCGTTAATTTCAATTTGATGGTTCAGTAATTCATGCAGAATTTCTTTGATTTCATCGTCGAACTTTCGGCGATTGGCCCGTATGGTGGAGTCTTCCACCGTCAGGAAACCGTATTGATCCTGTAGTTTCTGTGCCACTTCGGACGGGATTCGGTCGACGTCAAAAATACATTGGAACCGGCCGTAGTCTTCCAGGACGGTTTCAATGTCGTCGAGAAGAACCAGCTTCCCCTCGTTTAACATGGCGACG
>JBDGPJ010000194.1:10764-12275 GCA_042219695.1 bacterium | reverse complement strand
CCATGGTCTTCCCCTCGCTCTTAAGTTTTTTCAGGTAGTCCCACAGCTTGTGGCGAAGCTCAACGTCAAGCCCGGCGGAGGGTTCGTCCATGATCACGATCTCCGGGTCGTGCATCATAGCCTTGGCGAGGAGCAACCGGCGCTTTTGTCCGCCGGATAGTGAAGGGGGCTTGGCGTCTTTTTTCTCGGTCAGTTCGAATAACTCGAGTAATTCATCGGCGCGCTCCATCGATTCATTTCGCGGGATATCAAAATAGCCTCCCTGGTAAACGAGGCAATCGTACACGCTGAAGAACCGGTCAAAATTGGGTTCCTGGGGTGCCAGACCGATTTTCCGGCGTGCTTTCGTGTAATCATCCACCACGTCGTGGCCAAATACGGATATGGAGCCCTCCTGTAACTTGGCCAGTCCGGTGGCCAGGTGAATCGCCGTGGTTTTCCCGGCACCGTTGGGACCGAGCAGTCCCAGAAACTCACCTTTTTGAATGGTCAGATTTAGATCGCTGAGAGCCTGAGTATCCCCGTAGGTTTTGGATATATTATTGAATTCTATGGCAGGTTTATCCATGGTGATCTCCGGGAAACGGGCCGAGGGAATCTTCGGGAGCCGCTGGTTTGATTGGAGTTAAATGATTCATCCGTACGTATTTATCAAGCCAACAAGTGTAGCACAAAACCAGAACAAGAGTGAAGTAATCGACGGGAAACGATTGGAGCCTTGAATACAGTTTAACAGGTGGTAAATTGACGGTATGTACTCATTTGTTGGTAACCTACAAGCAATGTATGAGTGCAGGAATGTAATTGAGACTGGACGTTAAGTTGATTTTTCCAGCCCGTGCTATCCAATGCAGGTATTTTTTTCGCTTATAAGGAGTGAGTTCAATCAATGGATGAATCAATGGAAGACAAGATACAGGAATTACGAGATTTCTGGGAAGAAGCAAAAGCCGGCGGGGGAGAGCAGCGCAAGGAAAAGCAACGTGCAAAAGACAAGATGACCGCCCGTGAACGAATCGATCACTTGTTGGACGATGGTACATTCCGTGAGATCGATCCCTTCGTGACCCACCGGTGCACGGATTTTGGTCTCGAGGAAAAGAAATTTCTCGGAGACGGTGTTGTTACCGGCTCGGGTAAAATCGGGGGACGGCTCGTATACCTGGCCTCCGAGGATTTTACGGTCATGGGGGGTTCACTGGGGGAAATGCATGCCGAAAAGATTGAAACCGTAATACGAAAAGCCCGTGAAAACGGTGTTCCTTTTATACAAATTAATGATTCCGGAGGGGCCCGTATCCAGGAAGGAATCCGGTCACTTAATGGGTACGGAAAAATCTTTCGTGAAAATACCATGGCCTCGGGAGTAATACCCCAGATTTCATGTATTTTAGGACCCTGTGCCGGCGGAGCGGTCTATTCACCGGCTTTGACCGATTACATCTTCATGGTGGATGAGGTCAGTAACATGTTCTTGACCGGTCCCGGGGTTATCGAACAGGTCACGGGAG
>JBDGPJ010000194.1:4521-10754 GCA_042219695.1 bacterium | reverse complement strand
AAGTAACCAAGGAGGAACTGGGTGGAGCACAGACACACGCGCAAACGACGGGAACGGCCGATAAGTTCTTCCAGTCCGACGAGGAGTGTCTCGATTCAGTTAAGCGATTGATACGATTGTTACCGGACAACAACCGCAGTAAGCCTCCCCGAAAGGACAGCGACGATCCGATCGATCGCCAGACGGAGGAAATCAAGGACGTAGTTCCCACGGACAACCGGAAGGCGTTTGACATGAGGGACGTGATCCGGCCGGTGCTGGACGAACAGAAGTTTTATGAAATCAAGGAGAATTTTGCCAAAAACTGCGTTATTGGATTTGGTCGTTTAGCCGGGTACACGGTTGGTGTTGTGGGCAATCAGCCCAAGACGAAAGCCGGTTGTTTGGACATAGACAGCGCCGACAAGATTGCCCGGTTTGTACGACACTGTGACACGTTTAACATCCCGGTAATCAATTTCGTCGACGTCCCCGGATTCCTTCCGGGGGTGGACCAGGAACACGAGGGTGTGATCCGTCACGGAGCAAAAATGCTCTACGCGTACTCGGAGGCTACGATTCCCAAGATCAGTCTCATCGTCCGGAAGGCCTACGGCGGTGCTTACATTGCCATGTGTAGCCGTGACATGGGATACGACTCCGTTATTTCGTTTCCGACGGCTGAAATTGCGGTGATGGGAGCGGAGGGAGCTGCAAACGTCATTTTTAAGGACGAGATCGAACAAGCCGACGATCCCGAGGAAAAACGCCAGGAGATGATCGACAAGTTCCGCCAGCAGTTTGCCAAGCCCTATAATTCCGCCAAGGCCAAGCTCGTGGACACGGTAATCAACCCCGTGGGTTCACGTCGAAACCTGGCTCAGACTTTAGAGATGATTATACGAAAACGGCAGGACCGCCCGGAGAAGAAACACGGAAATATTCCGCTGTAGCATTTGTCAGCGTGATGGGGAAGATTTACTCCGCAGTAGCTTGCTAAGTGGACGTACCTGGTAATCGTCCGGGACATCAAAAACGGACGATTTCACTTGCCGGGAACCCCAGTTGGTTAATTTGATGGTTTTTCCGGATGTTGACGTGTACTTTCCCAATCGAAGGTATAGTTCACCAAGTCGGTTTTGAACCGATTTCCCACCTGATTTTTGTCCGGCGGAAAAATTGGTAATTGTGGACCATTGGACGAGTAATTTGTTAAATGACTTGAAGGATTGCTCCTCGGGCAGACTGAGATCGAGCGGTGACTCATTCAGGAGAATCACTTCAATCGGGGAATCCGAACCATTTTTCAAATGACCTTTTTTCGCCGGGAGTCCCATCCACGTATCGGATTCCTCCTCCATAAATTCAGGGGTCTCAACTTCATTGGATAATAATGTTGATTGTTTATCGAGTCGTTGTTCCATCCGTTTTTTTTGTTTCGGCGGTAGGTTTTTCAGGGAATTCCTCATTTGTTGGACCTGACGCTGGAGACGCATCCGGGTCTTTTTGAGATCGTCCCTGGAAATTTTCTGAGCTCGTTTTTGGCGGGGCATTAAAATGTACAACGAGGACGGTGTTTCCTTTCTCCTGAAAAGGATCGAGCGTTTAACGTTGTTTTCCTGAAGTGAATATTTAACACCTTTTCTCGAAATTAACATCCCAAAAATGGTGCCGTCTCCCTGGTTAAAGGTCATGTAATGTGCCATTATTTGCTTGGTATGGGCGGGAGAAACAAACACAGTTAATCCAAGGATCAGGAAAAGCATACTGATTGTGAAATGTTTTTTCATAAGCGTATCGCTCCGAAGCTACACGGGATGAAAATCGTACTTGATTCAATTCATAATAAGTTTCTGACTATTGCGGGGAAACTATTATATCAATTGCTGAATAAATTCTACGTAAATTTTGCACGCTTGTTTTTTGGGCGGCAAATTTGTCCTTGAGGAGAAACGCGAGGTCGTATTCATGAAATTTGTTTATAAAAGGCCATGGTTTTAACGGATTTCCTCGACCCACCCGGGGATTTCATGGAACGGACAGTTTTAAATTGATTCCTCGGAGGAAAAATGTACTTTTGACAATTCAGCCACACTGGATGTGAATTTTTTTTACGTTTATTTACGTTCGATTCGTGGACAGTGAATGACTTTGCATGGTGGTTACGTAAGTGTTATCCCCGTACGGTTTCATTGAAATTGTCGGTGGGGTTGTATTTGGCCGTTTGATTTCAGTTGTAAGACGGATGAGTTGTTTTCCTCGTCGCGGGCTTCTTCCACGGGACCAAACGCGTATTGTTCACCGGATTCCAGCGGAATTTCGTCGGGGAGATGTTGTTCGTCGGCGAGCAAATCAACGGTTTGGCCCTGTTCGTTTTCGAACGTTAAGCAGTAAAACGGTGGCCTGTTTCGCTCCGCGATCTCGTTCAGGACTCCTTTCAAAACATAAGGATCAGGTTCGGAAGGATCCCGTTCACGGGCCCTGAAATGAGTGAGTTTTCGCCGTAGATCATCGGGGCTTGTTGCTCTCACCTCGGGTCCGTCCGTTTCAGGGTGAATGGTATTGGAATCGGGATCGTACTGGCTGGCCGGAAGAATTAAATTTTGTCCGCTCGGTGGATTGAGGCTTTCGGGAAGTTTAGCCGTTCCCTCGTCCCGTACGCGTTCCTCCGGTTCTAGGAATGCCGGGGTTTGAGTGAGATATAACGAACCCGAAAACTCAACAACCTCACCCCCGGTTAAAAAACCGGTTCGGGTCGGCGAATTCAGACGGGACACGTGTCGTATCCACCAGGCAGGGTCCGCGATATCCCGTTCCTTCACCAGCAAGTTGTAGTATTTCCGAGTCCCCTTGTCCGTGAATTTAATGACCTGGTGAGGAAGGGACGAGGACAACCGTTCCTTAACCACGTATTTCGATGATTTGAGTTTTTGGAGGGATCGTGTGATTACGGATTCCTGGGTGTCTTCGAGAGCGGAAAAGAAGTGATGGCAGAGATAGGTTGGCTTGAGTGGGGGAGTATCCTCCCAGAATGAACCGGGCTTTCCCCGGAGAAGTCGTTTTAATTTACGTTCTCCCGTCCAGAAGGGGAGTGAGCCCACTGTATACAGGATCGTCCGGTAAATATCCAAGAAATTCTACCTCACGAATAGATTGATATTTCCACTATAACGTTCCGGGTGGGCTGACCGGTGTGCATTTGGGTCGTGCGTTCCGGGGGGTATTAATAGTCGAATGAACTGCCTCCGATAAACTCCCGCAGGATGGACGTGGGGGGGATCTCCTGGGAGTCGATTGGCTTAAAAAGATCGGCAAACCGCCGGATTCGATGGGCTGTTTGCGCGGCTTTTTTCTCCTGGGAGATCTGTTCGAGTGCCGGGACAATATACGATTTTAGAGCAGCGAGTTCGTACAGAAGTGCCGAATTAAACATAACGTCGGCCAGTTCCTGGTGGGGAAAAATCCAGCGAATTTCACCACGGCGGACACTCGGCCAGCGCTGTATGTTTGTTTCCGGTGTAATGTCCCGGAATAGCATATCCCGTACGATACGCCTTATGAGCCGGCAATCGGACGTACTGATCCGGTTATGATCGTCAATGACCAACTGAGTAAGGGCGCTGACGTAAATCAAGTACTTACGATGACGGGGAATGGCTTCCGTAAACCGCGGATTCAATCCGTGAATTCCTTCCACAATAACCAGTTGATCGTCTTCAATTTCAAGGGTATTGGTTTCTTCTTTCCGGGTACCGTGTTCAAAAGAGAACTCCGGTACTTCAATGGGTTCACCTTTTCTCAGTTTCTCGAGATGCTCGTTAAAGAGAGGCAAGTCAATGGCTTCGATATGTTCGAAATCGTATTCACCGTCTTCGTCAAGGGGAGTGTCCTCGCGCTCGACAAAATAATTGTCGGTAGAAATCTTCACGGAATCAACTCCGATTACCCGCAGTTGTATTGCCAGTCGTTTGGAAAAGGTTGTTTTTCCACTGCTGGAGGGACCGGCAATGGTGATAAGATCGATGTGATCGATCCGTTCCTTGATTTCATCGGCAATCCGGCTGATTTTCTTGGCGTGAAATGCCTCCGAAATTTTGATGAATTCCCCGACGTCTTCATCGATGATAACTTTGTTCAGGCTACCAACGTCATCGACGTCCAGAATCTTAGCCCAGTTTTTGGATTCCTGGTAAATCTGGAACAACTTGGGTTGATCCTCAGCTTCGGGGATTTGATGAACGTCTTCGGGGTCCGGAAAACGGAGGATGAATCCCGGGGTGTAGGGACGCAGTTCAAAATTCTGTAAAACCCCCGTGCTACCGGGAGCGGGGAAGTAGGCGAGGTCGTAGAAATCATCCACCTGGTGCACCTGAAGTTCTTCCATCTCCCAGGTTTCGATTAACCGGACTTTGTCTTTTTGATCCCGCTCGTGAAATAATTCGAGGGCATCATCACGGTCCATCAAAACGACCTCAATATTGAAGTCGTTTTCAATGATATTGTTCATTTCTTCGGTCAGTACATCGAGTACGTCTTCAGGGGTCGTGTCCCGGTTTTTCAACTGATAATAATAACCGTGTTCCAGGGAATGTCCGATGTGTAGACCGTCGTTGTTCAGCACTCTGTGCCCGGCTAAACCAAGTACCAGAATCATGCCCCGGCGATAAAAGTCGGACCCGTGACGATCGAGGTAACGAACGTATTCAAGGTGACCGGGTTCCTCCATGGGATGTCTCATTGAGATCATACGATTCTCCCACACGGCCCCGACGACGGGGTTATCCGTGGTCGATTCGATACCATCGTACCGGGTAAAAACTTCGAGTGGAGTTACCGGGGTTGAAACGTCGATTTGCTGATTTTCTTCAATTTCAAACACAGATTGTTGTGCCATCAAAATAACCTCAATTTGGTAATGGAATTGCTCCGGGTAGGGACGTTACGAGGAATGACCGTACCGGAACGACAGGGTCAGACTTCAATTTAACGTGATAGCTAAAAGCTATCCCAGATAATGAACATTTTTTATGATTTCCGCTTGAAATTGATCACCTTAAAATCGTGACGGTTTATATTATTGGATAGGAATGTTGAGGAATTGCACCCTGGAAGTGAATAATCCAACCCTATTGATTAAAAATATTGTGACAACGAAAATTACCGGGATTGAAAAGAATCGGTGCTCAAACGAGATTCCAGAACCGTTGAGTATTACGAGTATTTCGAATTATCCTGATCTATTCACAATAGTAGTCCCGACTTCAATAGTTCATACCGGTTACAGCCGACTTTGGTTCGTAAAGTTCCCAACCCTGGTATGGTTAACCGAGTCGCTCAATGTTTCGTAATCGATCAAAGTCAATCTTACATGCTAACCCGGAACATACACGACATAACGCGTTGGGCATGATTCAGGCTAAACATTTATGGGAAACAAGACTATTGTACTGGATACATTTAATATAAACAACATTGAGCGGAAATTGAAAATGGTAGGTTAATCAATCGAACATGAAGTTAGGTATTGATTTAACGTCGCTTTCGGATCGATTCGGGGGGATGCAATATTATGCCCGGTCCCTCTCGGAAGCAATCATCCGGCAATTTTCCGGGGAAATTTCACTGTATCTGCCCGGTCTGGGAGACGTGGATGATCACCTTAACGACGAGCATGTAGAGGCCGTTGAAGTTCCTTTCCCGGACGGCTCCCGGGTTGTAGCTGAACAACTTTTTTTACCGGCGTTAACGGGTTTTGGAGCAGTCGATCGCTTGCTTGTACCCGCTTACCTGGGGCCGGTAATGTCCCCGGTTCCCGTTGATTTTATTGTGTACGATTTTCTTTACCTCGATCAGCGAAGCGGACTTTCCGCAAAACAGCGCATGTACTGGAAACTTTTTTACAGGCGGACCTTTCACCAGGCCGAAAACCTGTTTCCGATCAGTCATACCGTTGGCCGTGAAATTCACGATCATTTTCCCGGTCTGGGCCATAAAGTTGGACCTGTTTTGTATCCCGGTCAGCCCAGGAGGAAACCGATTGTACAGTTAACGTCAGGCCAACAGGAAAACACTCGTCCTCCTTATATTTTGTTTGTCGGTAATATAAGTCCTCGAAAGAATGTTGGGAAACTCATTGAGTGGTATAAACAGTATTCCGGTAAGGGAGCGGGGGAATTTGATCTGCGGTTGGTTGGAGGGCTGGGTTGGGGAGGATTTGATCGTTCAACCCTCCATCAGCCCGAGTCGGGAATCTA